>NZ_JAVAYG010000019.1:0-36067 GCF_041954745.1 Pantoea sp. CS_6 | reverse complement strand
GCTTTGCTTTGTGACCTTTTCCTGCACATAGCTGCCAGCGGGCAGGCTCATGGGATGAAGCGGGCGCGCAGCGGCAGGTGCAGCAGCCATCCCCATCGCCAGCGCCGCCGAGGCGGCCAGTGCGGCAGTACGGCGGCGGCTGGTAATGCGCGCCGGGCCGTTGACCAGCTCCGGCCCGTTCTCGCCCGCGATGCCGTACTGACCGGCGGGAATGTAGCCGCCGTTATCAAACAGCCCGGCAAAGCCGGTCGCCGTTTTGACGCTCCCGACGACAGCAGCGGGCCGGTCTGGCGCTCCGGCGTCTGGCCTCATGAAATCAGGCAGAAGACTGAAAACACGCGGCGGACTCGGCGGGACCACAGGGCCGTCGGGGTGTTTACCGCCACTGGTCGCGGCAGGGACCACCGGCTTGTCGGCGGACGGTTTCATGAAGTCCGGCAGCAGGTCTGTCATTGATGACAGCCTGGCCTTGAGCGCCTCCCATTTGGCCGTGATGCCGTCGAGCATGGCGCTGATCATGTTGCTGCCCGCTTCTTTGAACCGCTCCGGCAGTGTGCTGGCCGAGTTAACCAGTTCATCCCACTTCTGCGACACGGCTGCCTTAATGCTTTGCCATGCCCCGGCGATGCCGTCACGTATCGCATCCCAGCCTTTGCCGATGATTACCTGCAGCGCGCCATTTGCGAACAGGGATTTAACCCATGTCCACGCACCGGCTATTTTGCCTCTGATTGCCTCCCATGCCGCCGACGTGTTATCTGTCACCTGCTGCCACAGTGCCGCAAACTTCGGCCCGAGGGTGTCCCAGTTACGCCAGATGTAAACTGCTGCCATTGCGATAAGGCCCAATACGGCCAGAATAGGGTTGGCAAACATCAGGCGGCCCAGCCAGATAACACCGCTGCCGACGACACGCAATGCCTTACCGATCATCCCGAATGCGCCCACGCCCTTAAAGCGCAGCTGAGCCATGCTCAGCCTGATAACCGCCATCGGCCCGACAATGGCCGCAAAGCCGATGGCTAACGTTCCCAGCCCGATGACGATGGCAGACACCGCCGCGCCGACTTTCACCAGCGTGCCAGCCAGCGCTTTGTTTTTCTCGATCCACTGCGCCGCCATGCCGGTGACCTTTTTAATCGCCCCCATGATGTCCATCAGCGGCTGGCGCAGCGTGTCGCCCAGCCCGCTCATGGTGTTGGCTACGCCGGTTCTGGTCAGCATCCACTGTGCGGAAAGGGAATCTTTATTGATGTCAGACTCTTTCTGCATCGAGCCTCTGGCGGCATCGCCCTGCGTCAGGGCCAGCTGTCGGCGCAGCTCCGGCAGGTTGTTGGCAAGCTTCGCCGCATCCTTGCCGAACTCCTTGCCAAATATCATCGTCAGGGCAGACAGGCGTTTGTTTTCCGGCAGTTTTTTGACCTTCTCCAGCACGCTGATGATGGTCCCCATCGCGTCCGTGGTCATCTGCTTTTCAATCTTTTTCGGGTCAAGCTTAAGCAGCGTCATCCCTTCCTGAAAGCGCTTGCCCTGCATGGTGGCAATCGACAGCTCGCGCACCATGGCGTTGGCCGAACTCGCCGCAATCTCAGAGGTGGCACCGAGTGAAAGGAACGTTGAACCCAGCGCCGCCGCCTTGCGAAAGTCCAGCCGGTCGGCGTTGCCGCCCATGCGCTGCAGCACGTCGATAATGTCTGCGCCTTTCGACATGGCGTTATCGTCTAAATAGTTGAGCGCATCGCCCAACTGCTCAATGTTGCGGGTCGGTATCTTGTACAGCTGGCTGATTTTACCCAGCCCCTCGGCCAGCTGGTCGGCGGGCAGCTCAAACGCCGTTGACGCTTTGGCCGCCGTGGTGGCAAAGGCCAGTAAATCGCGCTTCTGGTCGGCGTAGGAATCATTCTGGTTCGTCACACCCATGCGCGCGCCGCCCTCAACCAGCGCGGCATAGTCAACCGCGCCGTGCTCCATCGGCAGTTGCTCACTGGCGGCCTTGATGGCGGCCTGCATGTCGTAAAACTGCGCGGTGCGGTTGCCCTTGTCATCGCGCAGGCCGTTGACCTGCTTTGCCACGCCCTTCATGGCGTCTTCCATATCCGCCGAGGCTTTGATTGCTGCAGCAAACGGCACGCCCATTGCCATGCCCGCCGCCGTGGCTGTCGCCCCTGCCCCGGCCACCTTATCGCGGGCCTCCAGCGTTTTGCCGTAGCGCTCACGCACGGCGCGCAATTTAGCCTGGCGCTCGCCCAGCTTTTTAAGCTCGCGCTGCTGCTGCTCAATCGCCTCCGTTGCGGCGCTGGCGTCGGTTTTCAGGCGGCGCTGTGCCGCGCTCAGCTGCTTTGTATCAATACCGGCGGCGGTCAGCGCGCCGCGCTGCTGCTGTACCGAGCGCAGCAGGCCGTTGTAGCTCTGCTGCAGGTCATTAACACGGTTTTTTGCCTGCTCAAGCAAGCGGGACTGCTGCGCCGTGGGGCGGTTGGTGGCGGCAAACTGCGTCGCCAGTGCGGCGGCCTCCTGCCGGGCTGAGGCAAGGTTTTTTTCAGTAACGGCAAGCTGCTGGCGCGTTTTGCGAAAGCCGTCAATGCGCCCGGCCTGATCGTTCAGGCTTTTCAGGCTGTCTTTGCTGGCTTTGAGGGCGGCTGACAGCTCCCTGGAGCCGTCGCGCGCATTACGGAAAGGGCGGGTAATTTTATCTACCGCGCTTAATACCACCTGCAGGCGCAGGTTTCTGTCACTCATCGTCACCGGCTCCGTTACGCAGGATCGCTTTGTGCCGCCACATCAGCACGTCCGCCAGCGACTCCGCGAACATGACCGGCGGCGGCCAGTGAAACACGGTGGCAATGTCTGCCACCAGATCGTCAACGGTCAGCTCTGCGGGAAAGCCGACAGCGCCGACTTCGGCAACAAAAAAGTGACCACCTCCACCGACAGCGCCAGTAAATCGGCGGGGTCCATTTCGTTGACCTCCTGCACGGTCAGCGCAGGCGTTGACACGCGCGGCAGCACGGCCATTACCGCGTTGACGTCCATTTCCATCAGCGCCTGCAGGCGCACGCCGCGCAGTGCGCCGGACTGCGGCTTGCGCAGGACAATCTCTTTAATCTCGGTTTTGCCGCGCATGATTGGGGTGTCCAGGGTGACGGTCTTTTCGTTGATGTTTTCGCTCATGTTCTTAATCCACTGAATGAAATTGATAAAAGCAGCAGGCCAGCGCCTGCCGCCGTGATTACAGGCCCAGCGCGCTGCGGTGCGCTTCCAGCAGGTCTTTGCCGTCAACGATGTGAACCATGTTGACCAGATCCACCTCGTAGAGCACTTCGCCGTTAATGGTCAGCTTGGCGTAGCTGTTGGTTGCCGACACTTTGGTGGTGTTGGAGTCCGCCGTTTTCCACTCGCCGGAATCCAGCTCCTTGTAGCGGCCACGGGTGACCAGCTCCACCGCCTGCACCTCGCCGGTGTCGTCGCGCTGAATGGAGCCGGTAAAGCGCAGCTGAATGCCGTCAATCGTCGGCGTACCCATCTGTTTAAACAGCTTCGCCTCGGTGCCGCCAATGGTGAATTCCGTATCCAGCGCGCCATCGTCCAGGCCCATGTCAATATCTACCGCGCCCGGCATCCCGCCGCCCCGGTATTTTTCAAACTTCGTGGTGAGTTTCGGCAGGGTCAGCGATTCGATCACGCCCTGCCAGTTGTCGCCTGCGTTAAACAGGTTCAGGTGTTTTAGCTTACGGGGTAAGGCCATGTGTTCAGCTCCTTATGCTTTAACGCTGGCGGCAAAGTTGACCAGATACTGGTCCGTGATGCGCTGGCGCAGCATCAGGTTTTCCAGCGGCGGCACCGGCGTATAGTCGTAATCGATAATGAGTTGCCCGGCCTTTAGCGTGTCTTTGGTGTTTACGGTGTCATCCAGCCAGCAGTCTGCGCCGATGAGATAGCCCTGATTCACCATGCTGCGCAGTTTGGCGCGGATACTTTCGATGATGTCGCGGGCAAGCGAGGGATTAAGCGCGCCGTCAACGGACCACATCTGCGCCTCGGCCATCGTGTCGGCCAGCACCTGCGCCGTGCGGGTGTAGCACTCAAAGGCAAACAGCGGGTCATCGCTCAGGCAGCGTGAACCCCAGAAGCGGAAACCGTCCTTGCGGATAAGCGTGGTGATGTCGTTCTGGTTCAGCAGGCCCGCATCGGTTGCCGGGTCCTGTAAATCCCAGAACACGTCTTTTGAAATGCCGGTGACGCCGTTCACGCCGACGTTAGACAGGGACTTGTGCCAGCCGGTCGCCTCGTCAATTTTGGCGCGCAGTCCGAGCGCGCGGGCGGTGGCATACGCCGTCGCGTCAGCGTTCAGCACGGTGTCAAAGCTGATGAAATCAGGCCAGATAAGCATCCCTTCGCGCTGGCTGAAATTGGCGCGGTAGGCAATGACCTCTGACACGGTTTTGCAGCCGTACGCCGAGATATACGCGAAGGCGCGCAGGGTCTGCGCGACGCTCAGCAGCTCGGTTGCCACCGCCTTTGTGTCATGCCCCGGCACGCCGAGAATGCGCGGTTTGACGCCGCAGACGTTCTGCGCGGCCAGCAGAGCTTTCATGCCGGTGCGCATCCCGTCTGCGGTCACGCCGCCGATGATGTTGGATGTGGTTTCCGCCTCGGTTTCGCCCTGCGCGACGCGCACAACGACGACAAGCGGTTTTGCCTGGTCGGCGATGGCGTCCAGTGAGGCGGCCAGCGTACCGGTTTTACCGGCCTTGCCGATGGCGGTAGTGACGTCGGTCAGTAAAACCGGACGGTTGAGCGGAAACGCTGCCGCGTCGGCGTCGTCGGCGGTGCAGACCATGCCGATGATGGCCGTGCTGACGGTGGTAATGGTTCGGGTGCCTTCGTTGACTTCAATAACGCGCACGCCGTGATGATAATCCTGTGCCATAGAGCAGATCCTCTGTTAAGGGGTTCCGCTATGGTGAAAGGGATGGCGCGCGGGCGCACCCTGCGGCCATTGTCTGGCAGATGACACAAAGGAAAAAGGCCCGAAACGGGCCTTTGATTACTGCGCGGGCCGGTCAGGCCAGCTGACAGCGGGTGCGGTGGTGGGGTCTGTCGCCTGCACGGCCTGCAGGTAGGTCATCCATGCCGTGAGTTTTACCTTATCGTCGGGGGAAATAATGCCGAGCATCAGCTGCGTCTGCCATGCCTGTGTCACGCCCGCCGCCTCGGTGATACGGGCGTTTTTCTCCGCCTGGGCCGCTTCAACGGCGGCGCGCTGTTTTGCCGCTTTGTCAGTTACCCACGCTGCGCCGCCCCACCGGTCAAAGGCCGTTTCTGGCTTAACCGGCGTTGTCCCGGCCGGATAATCACCGGGCTGCGTCACTGTAACCGCCTCACCGGTTGCCGTGCTGTAAACCGTTTCGCCGCGATGGTCCGGCACCTGCTGCCAGCTGCCGTCTTTATAAACGCACACCTGCCCGGCAACGTCATCAGGGGGCGCGACTGCCGTAGAGTGCGCGGGCAGACCGACACCTTTTGGCAGAAACTCCAGGCTGCTGCCGGTGTAAATCCCGCTCGCCTGATCAAAGTTAAACACGTTTACGGTAACGGGCGCGACAGCCAGGCCGTCCGCGCTCAGTGCTTCACTGTTCTGCTGTGACATTATGCTGCCCTCACGATGTAGTTAAATGCGACGTTACGCGGGCGGGTAGAGGCGAATGCATACCAGTTGTACGAATCCATCGCACTGCTTGCCTTGTTTATCCAGGTCTTGCCCTGAATCATCGCCAGCTGGCCGCCGGTTAACGGGTCACTGAATGCGTAATTCGGTGAACTGATGGCGCTGAAATCGCCGGATTCGTTATCGTCATAACCGCCCACTACCGTCGCCTCCTGTGCGGACAACAACGCGCGGGACGGGTCAACCCCGCGTCCGTCATCCCAGCCCCTGATAAACTCGCCGCGCAGGTCAGGCAGCCGCAGCGACGGATAGGCTTTCGCCAGCTGCGGGTAGTCTGACGCGCTGAACGTGGCACCGTTACACCTCAGCCAGCCTGATGGAGCTGTTGCAACAGGCCACGGCACCGGCACGCCGACAGGCAGCGCCGAACCGTCGCCCAGGCCGAGATTTTTAAGAAACGCGGACACGTTCGCTATGTCGCTGCCGTTTTTCGCGATGTCCATTTTACCGGCCAGCCTGTTAAGCACCGTCGTGGAAAAATTCGCATCGCCGCCCAGCGCGTCGGCCAGCTCCTTGAGGGTGTCCAGCGCGGCAGGTGCGCCGCCCGCAAGGGCGGTCAGCGCGGCCTGAACAAACGCCGTGGTTGCCAGCTGCGTACTGCTGTTTCCCGCTGCCGCCGTGGGGGCTTTCGGGATGCCGGTCAGGGTCGGGCTTTCCTTCGGTGCATACTGCGTATGCGGGTCAGCGGCTTTCAGGTGCGCCGTCATCAGGCTGTCAGCGTACTGGCGCACCTCTAATACTTTTTCGTCCACATACTGGCGCGTCGCCAGCACCACAGACGGATCGACTTTCAGGGTCACGGCCTCGGTACTGCTCACGATGATGAGCATACGCAGGCGCTGCGTGCGCCCGCTGCCCTCCTGCAGTTGCGGCTTATAGGTTTCTGCCGTGTTGCAGACCGCAATCAGCGAGCCGTCAGCGTCAAACAGGCCCATTTCCCTGATCCAGAAACCGCCCTCGGTTTCGGGGATAACCTGCTCGGCAATAATCTGGCTGCTGTTGGCCGCATCCACGGTCAGCGAATTAAGCGCCGCACGGCGCACCTCGTTAACCAGCTTTGTCTGCGCCGCGTTGGGCGTTGGCAGCGTGCCGCCGCCGTCGCCAACGGCCATGTGGGTGATATTCAGTTTTGTGCCGAGCGACACGGCGTTAGCAATCTTCGCCGCGCCCAGGTTGGTCACTATGGCGTAAAATTTCTGTGTCATGGTCCCACTTCCATCATGTCGATAACGTGAACCGCCGCGCCCGCATATGCCGGGCCACTGACGGAGATAAGATCGGGCGTGTAGGGATAAACGGCAAGGTCGTCGCCGTCGTAGCTGGCCGCACCGGTAAAGCACGGGCCGCCGCTCTGCAGGTTGATGCTCATTCCCAGCATGTGACGACTGCAGGGTTTGGCATCGCTGATAAGCCGCTCAAGCTCCTGATAGGTTTCCTCGGTAATCCCCTGATCCTGCACGCCAATATCCAGGCGAAACGTGCCGGGCGTCTCGCCGGTTTTCCACCACTCCAGCACGCGGATCAGAAAGCCGAACGGCTCCACCACGCGGCGCACGGCGCTGATGGTGCCTTTATGCTGATGGATGTAAAACGCATCCATCACCACGCGGCGTTTAACGGTTTCTGTCCAGGCCTCGTCCCAGCGGTCCACCGAAAATGACCAGGCAAGGTAAGGCAGAAACCACACCGGACAGGCGGCAGGGTTCCACAGGTCGCGCAGCGGGACGTCCAGCCCGCTGATGCCGCTGCACGCCTCTGCAAGCCTGCGCTCAAGCGACGAGGATGCGGGCGGTAACAGGCTCTGGCTCATCCTTTGCCCCCGTTATCGCTGGCAACGGTAACGGCTACCGCAGTGCAGTTGCCCGCCTGCGTGCGGTTCAGAATGATGTCCTGCGCCGGTTCGGTGATTTCCACCCAGTCCACGCCCGCCACGCGCAGCACCGCCCCGTAAGACTCGCGGCGCACGCTGCGGCCCAGCTTTTTCTGGTCAGTCAGGTAGGCATCCATTGCGGCCTGCGCCGCCTCCAGGCACGGGCCTGCGGCCACGCCGTCAAACAGGTGCAGCGTGGCTTTTACCTGATAATCAAATATCGCGGCCGCCTGCACCGTTACGCGGTCTGCCACAGGGCGCACTTCCTCGGCATTTAACGCGACATTCACTGCGTTCAGTAAATCCGCCGTTGCCGCCCCGCTGTTGTCCCGGCTCAGTACCGTGATCAGCACCTCCGCCGGTGCCGGACTCGTTGCCGACACGTCAGACACGCGCCCGTCGGCACTCTTGGCGTAAAACTCATACGCCGCCGTCGGCCCGGCCACGCTCAGCCCCTCAAAGGCACCCGGCACGCGCAGGCGTAAATCGTCGTCGGACTCCATCACCGCCGCCACGGGCGGCATGGCGTCGGGGTTAGCCGGGCTGATGGTCAGGCGTTTAACGTTGTTGTTAGCCGCCAGCTGATCCAGATCGGTGCCGAGCGCATAGGCCACCATGACCGCCTGCGCCGCCTCGTTGATGCGCTGGCGCAGCAGGATTTCGCGGTAGACGTTTTCCTGCAGGCACTTGACCAGCGGATCGGATTCCAGCGCCAGCACGCTGCGCATGGCGGCCTGTTCGTCAGCCGGATACAGCGCAATCAGGTTTTCTTTACGTTCGGCCAGCAGCGTTTCAAAGTCCGGCACCTCAATGACTTCCGGCGCGGGAAGCTGCGATAAATCAATCACTGCCACGGTTCACCCCCGTTGGTATGGTCATTGCCAGCGGCGAACCGTCGGCACGCTGTGCGTTTATCTCAACGACCATCGAACCGTCATAAGCCGTTGTGTAATTCACTGAAATCAGCCGGATGCGCGGCTCCCAGCGGCTCAGTGCGGTGTAGGTTGCCGCCATGACCTGTATACGGGTGACGCCGTTCTGCGGCTGATCGATGAGCGCTGAAAGCATGGAGCCGTATTCACGGCGCGCCAGGCGGCTGCCCTCCGGGGTCATCAGAATGTCGCTGACGCTCTGACGAATATGATCGAGATCGGTCAGTGCTTTGCCGGTGTCGCGGTTCATGCCGAGATACATCACGCCGGGCCTCCTGATGTGTCAGTGCCGGACTTAACGCCGCCGTGTTTATGGGTATGCACCTCGACGCCGTTAGAACTCATCGCGCCGCCGCCCTGCGTCACTGCGCCGTTAATGGCCGTTTCACTGTTGAGGGTTGTTTTACTGGCCTCAACGCCGAATGCCTCAGTCAGCAGCTGAATGCCGTCCGCCGCTTCGATGCGCACGCTTTTGATGTTCTTTATCAGCAACTGGCCGGTTGCCGGTTCGTACTGAAAAAATCCGCCGTCGCTGTACTGCGTGGCGCTGCCGTTCTCTGAATTCGCAGGCGGCGGGAATGCATCGGAATAAATGGCGGGCAGCGCAAAGGCGGTTTCAAGATTGCCGCCCATGCTCAGTAAAATGACCTGTTCGCCAACGGTGGGCTGCCACCATGTGCGCGTATTACCGGCGCGCAGGGTGAGCCAGTTAATCCAGTTGGTTTCGAGGTCGCCCGTTTTCACCCGGCACAGCCAGTTAACCGGATCGACTTGGGACACGGTGCCGGTTCGGATCAGGTTGGTGATGAGGCGCATGATTTCGGTAAGTTTTTCGTTCATTGAAAGAGGATGCCATCTATCCAATGAAACTAAGAGCATGTAAGGTTGTGCTAATGTTGGCACAATCAAATTTCATCGGATAAGACCCATGTTACAGATAAGCAATGGCAATTTTTTTACTGGCAACAGTTTTAATGAAACAACTCATAGATCCCCTCTTTATACCAACATGCAATTCTTTACAGATTCATTCAGCCTTATTATTGGGAAAATATATAAATCAAATAAATTCCACGACAGCAACATTATCATTGCAGAAGTTTTTGAGAAGCAAGAAACCCATGATGAACATGGTAATTTGAATGCACTAATATCAACTTCTGGTCATGAAATGATTGATGACTTCTCTTTATTAATATCATTCTACCTGAACACGCTTTGCACAACCTCTTTTAATAACGCCACGGAATTACTAAGAGCAAGCCCCACATCCCGCAGAAAAACCGACCCAAGAAAATACATCCATAGATTCTTTGATGAATCAGTTTTTATTCAAGATGAAGAAATGAAAGAGTTAAACGAATTCACATACAAGTTACTCAACACTAGTCGAAGTAGCTATGAAACTTCTATGAAAGCAATGCGCCGATATGTCACAGCAATGGCAAGAATTGCTGATGATTTCGATGCGGCTTATGCCTTACTAGTAGCGTCAATTGAATCGCTGGCTCAATATCACACTGATTATAAGACAAACTGGCAAGACTATGCAGATAATAAAAGAAAGCCTCTTGACAAAATCCTTAATAAAGTCGAGGAGGATGTAGCCAACCAAATTAGAGAAACAATAATATCTCAAGAGCACATTGGGATTAGCAGGAAATTTTTTTCTTTTGTAATGGATGGTTTAGAACAGGATTTTTACAATCCCATTGGCAGCAATAATTTCTCAGTAATAGGAAGAAGAGACTTAGAGATTGCCATAAAAAGTGCTTATGGGATGCGTTCGAAATACATTCATGCACTTTCATCACTGCCAAAAGAAATAACAGATCACCCAACTCATAATTACATGACTTATGTTAATGAAAAACCGTTCCTAACTTTTAACGGCCTTGCTGCAATTTCTAGAAATTTGATTAAAAATTTTGTATTGAAACAAGATGAATGTAAAAGCGAAAGAATAAATATCATATCACTCTTGCCAAATGTAGTTACTGGAAAATGGGCAGCAGAGTATTGGATGGGCAACAAGGATGAGTATGCGAAAGGAAATTACGACATGTTTTTGAACGCTTTACTTGATAAAATAGAACTAATACTTAAAGGGCATAAAGGGATAGCAATTCCTGATATGACGCCTGTTCTCAATAAGATTGAAGTTGAGATTAAAAAAACCAAGAACAATATTGAGAAGTGCAGCATGCTAACTTTTTATTGGTTATGCATCTTGTATATAATTCCAAGAGATAGAATATCTGAATCAACAATCATCAATGATAACATTCATCACCTCCAGGAAACTAACATTTACTCACTACTAATGGCTGCAATATTAAATCAAAAGGATATCGAAAATGCAGAATCAGAATGGGAATTTTTTAAAAATTACGCTCGAACCAAATACAACAAAAACACCCTAACAATTTCAGAATACTTCGAATCGCTGATCTCCATGTATTTTGTAGCAGCGTTTTCTTCTCTAGGTAACAAGGAAAAAATTGATGAAGTCAAAAATCATATTGCTATAAACCTGCCTAATGCAAAAGAAGCAAATGATTTTATGAAAAATTATGCATTTCCATCCATTGTAGAAGTAAATGACATCTATCAAAAAAAGGAGACTAAAGAACAACCTTCAAAATAATCTTCTTCCATTGATATTGCCATATCAATTAGATAGCAAACTAAGAAGACTATCTCTTACACTTTTCTCTGTTTCATTATCAATACCTAGCAACGGACGTTCGGTATATTTAACACTCAGGCCACGACGACTTACCCTGTCACGCAGGCCGTAATGGTGTACACGGGCAAGCCGTTGCACGGCAGGCACAAAAGCCACCTCTGCACTGTCGCCTGTTGCCTTTGTCTTGAGGTACTTTGCTGTTTTCAGCTTCACAAACATCTTGCGCTTGATGCGTCCCGGCTTTGTCCTGGCCGATACACGGCGCGGTTCCCATGCGCTGCCGTCGGGCGCACGCTGTGCCGTCATGTTGGCCTGCTGAATCCGCCGCACGTCGCGCGCCACCTCGCGCAGCATCTTTTTGCGCTCTGCCGGTTCCAGCTTTGCCAGCAGCGCATCCAGCCAGGCGTCAACCTCGTGCAGATTATCCACGGCTCACCGTCCAGATTTCCTCCGGTTCAAAAGGGTTGCCCGGCTCAGGCACGGCTCTGACCTTTGTTACGCCGTTGACTTCCTCGGCAATAACCCGCTCTGTCAGTTTCAGATTAATGCTGATGTCACACGCACCATTGCCGAGAATGTCCACCTCAAACGTGCATAACTGTTCGCGCTCATTGGGGTTCTGCAGCGCATCGGGCTGGTTGGTGCGCAGCCAGTACATCACCGCCGCCATCAGCAGGTTTTGATCGCCGGTGAAGTCCGTAATCACCACATTCAGCGTGTAGCGGTATTCCCATGACAGCGAGGCGGCAGAAGTGCCTACCGACGCCCCTTTGTCCACAAACAGGTACAGCCTGTCGGGGTTCTCCTGCAGGTAGGCAACAGCGCTGTTAAGGGCTTCGCGCAAGGACTGCGGCTTGTTCATCGTCTTTATCCTGGCAGGTTACTATGGTGTCCACCTTGTCGGCGCAGGCCGCCCAGGCGGTTTCTGTCTCATCCAGCAGGACCAGCAAATCGCCGTTAGTGCGCGCCGCCGACGGCCCCAGCTGGCAGCGGGTTATTTTGGGACAGCCACTGACGGTAAGATTCGCCTCCGGTGATGGCCGGTCGCTGGCGCAGCCGGACAGCAGCATCAGGCAGAGGGGCATCAGACCAGCGGCGAAGGGCGTCATTTTCACGTTTCAGATCCTCAATCTGGCGCTGCCGCTGGCGCAGCAGTGCGTTATTTTTCTCAGCCGCCGCATACAGCTGCGTCTGTGCAAGGTTGCTGCTCTGTGCCAGGATGTTGACCGCCATCAGCTGGCTGTTTTTCTGGCTCAGCTTTTTATCCTTTGCGGCCAGCTCTGCCGCCTGCGTCCCGATAGTCCTGTTTGCGCTGTGCAGCTGCCACGACAGCTGCCCGGCCGTCACCAGCAGCAGCACAAAGCAGGTCACCACAACGGCGCGCATCATGCTGCCGCCCCTTTCAGGCACCATGACAGCTCGCGCCCGCGCCGGTTATCCAGCCCCTGATTAAACATGCCTTTCACGTACACCCAGCGCGGCAGCTGATAACAGGCATCGCGCCACCGGCTGGCCTTAATGAGTTTTACCATCGTTGAGCCGCACACGTTGCCGGTGCCGACGTTAAACGCCAGCGACACCAGCGCGTCATAAACCTGCTGCGGCATGGAAACCGCCACGCAGCGCGCCAGTGCCGCCTCAACGCGTAACACATTGGTGATAAACGTCCCGGCGGCCTGCCGCTCGGTAATGGTTTTGCTGGGCACAACCCCCTCTGTGTTGCCGATACCGTCGGTCCACACCCCCGCATCGCACAGGTATGGCTTAAGGCGGCAGCCTTCGTAATCCGCAATAAGTTTCAGCCCCTCAACCGAGGTGTGCAGCTGCTGAAAGCCCGGCAGTGTGGCGGCGATGGCCAGCACCGCGCCGACGGCGCAGCGTTTAACGGTTTGCAGATTCATAATCCTCCCGCGTGATGCGCCCGCCTGCCAGCAGCTGGTAGGTTTTGTGCTTGTAGTACCAGCTGATTAGCGCCATGCCGATGCCGATGATCAGCCCGGCCCATGTTGAAACGTCTTTAACCGACAGGTCGCCCAGCCACGCCATAAAAACGGCCATCGACCAGGTAATAAACGTACTGATTCTTTCCCACATGATTCAGTCCCATAGCTGCACGGTCTGCGCCGTGGCTGCGGGCGCAACGTCCGGCAGCTCGACCTCTAAACCGTGGGGTAAGGTGGGGCCGTATTCCGCCAGCCCCGGATTAGCCTTTAACACCAGCTCGGACAGCCCCTGCGTGCGCCCGTAGTGACGCCAGCAAAGTGCGTCTACCGTGTCATACTGCTGCGCACGCACTTTCATCAGATAAGCTCGACGGTAATATGCGGCAGATCCTGCACGCGGCTGATGGCCCATCGCGCATCGCGCCATAAATCGCCGCTGGCATCGTCCAGCGTCTCGCCGCGCTTCGCACCGGATGCGGTGGCGTCAAAGTCGCTGTAACGCTCGTTGAGTACCGCACGCGTCCAGCACCACACGGCGTTTTCATAGTGGTGCAGGCGCACGCTCTTTCCGGCCAGCTGCTCAGCCGGTACGTCACCCAGCCCGTTGTAACCGGCCATTTCCTGACGTTCCCGCCACGGGTACAGCTCGGCGTTCACCTCTGACATGGCGGTCAGTACCACCTGCTTGAGCCGCTCCGGCGTCACGGTGCCGTCAACGCGCATCGCGCTGCGAAACTTAGCCAAATCCAGATCCGGCCAGAATGAATTGTTCGGGATAATGACCGGCGCAACCGGCGACTGCTCTGGCGCTGTAAACTGCATCCTTACTACTCCTGAATAGGTGGGCGGTGGACGGGGTTTTGATGCGGCGCTGCCTGTCGCCACCCCGTGCCGCCCCGCGCGTGGGCACGTTCGGTTATCAGCTGTCTTTGCGGAGTTTCCGCTCCAGCTGCTCTATGTCTTTTTTCACCCCGCACTTTTCGTCCAGCTGCAGGGCGTGCTTAAAGTGATTCAGCGCGGATACCGGGTTGCTTTCGGTCTGCACCCAGCCGATGGATTTATGCAGTCGCGCGCGCGACTGATCCGGCATGTCTTCCCCGTCCACCGCGTCCAGCGTCTGCAGCAGCAGGTCAGCGTCAAACGTGGTTCCGGCCAGAATGGCGGCCTTTGCGGCGTCGGCCATTTCCTCGGTCAGCACGGTGGCGGTGTTGCGCTTGCCGACCGGCATCACCCAGCCGTGTTTAAGCGCATGGCGGCCAATGGTCAGCGCACCGGCATAATCACCGGCATCGATACGCCACAGCATGACGTACATGATCACGTCGTCCTGTTGCCCCCCGTCGGCGCTCAGCACGCCCTCTGCCCAAGCGGCATATTTCGGCAGCACCTCAACCTTAATCCGCGCCTTGGTGACAGTGGACTGAATGCCCTTGAGGCGGCGGCGGTCTTCGTTAAGCTGCAGCAGCATCAGGTCATAGCCTTTCGCATGGCGGCCATTGCCGCCCGTGCGGGCGGCCTCCTGTCCCTGAATGAAGCGCGTATGCGCGCGGAAAGGATTGGTCACGGGTTACGCTCCTGCGCTGCCGGTGCCGGTGTCAGCGCCAGTACCGGTGCCAGATTCAGCCTGCGCCGTCCCCGATTCGCTCATGGACTTAATAATGCTGACTGCCATGCCAACGATTTCGGCCAGTTCTTCCTTACTTTTGCTTGTCGCCTCTTTTTCCGGCTCTGGCTCCTGCTCCAGCATTTCGATGTTTTCAATCAGGCAGGTGCAGTCGTAGTCCTCGACCACATACGCCTCGTTGACCGATTCAAGGTTTTCAACGCGATCCCGTTTCGGGTTGTCGATGATGGAGCGGCGGCGCGTGTCGTCCTGGACATAAATCGACAGGTTATCAAGGCGCGTAATCAGCAACGCGTCTGCCGGGAAGAACGGCGCACGCACCGCAGGCAGGCCGCCGATGCGCTTCTGGCTGATAATCAAATCAGCGGCCAGCGCTTCGGTGTTGGGCTGGTCTTTATTGACGATCGGGAAATACTTGTCGGCCAGCAGCTGGCGACCACAGATCACAACCAGCTCGGTGTCATCCTGATACTGCACGGCGATTTTTTCCGTTACGGCACCCATGACCACGGCATCCAGATTGCGGAAAAGCCCCGTTTTACCAATGGTAATTTTATCGGCGATAACTTTTCCGTTGCTGTCGATATGCTGGCCGACCACCTGCGACGGTTTCTCCTGGCGGATTTTTTCCAGCCAGCCGATGTTCACGTCCTGCAGCAGCGGGTTCTGTGTGCGGTTAGAGGTTTTCTCACGCTTGAGGCCGTTAAAACCGATCATGATGCGGTCAAGCGCCTGGCGTTTCACAATCATGTCGCGGATGCGTACCTGAAAGTCGGCAAACTTCGCCCACATGTCCAGCTTCGCGTAGGGCAGCGCCGTGTCAAAGTTGGTCTGCGTGCACTTATAACCTTCACCGTCAATGTAGGTCGGATCGGTTGGCTCGCGCTCTTTCTGCGTCGTGTCGGTTGTACCGGCAATCGTGCCGCCGATACCAAGCCCCAGACGTTCGCCGCTCTGCTCTGGCACCGGCACAATGTTGATGCGCGTCAGAAAGTCTGATGACTCCTGAATTTTGGTTTCCAGCGTCTGCGCGACGGATGGCTCAACGGTAAATTTGCTGTTGAGGGCCGACAGGTTGATGTTGTTGATTTCCGCCAGTACCGACATGTAGGCGTTTAACTTAAAGCGGGTGTTGTTTTTCATCTTTTCGTGTTCTCTGTTCGTTAAGAGGGTTGGCCGCGCCTGCATCAGCAGTCGGTGCGCACGTCCTGGCTGTTACTGTTGCCATTACCGGGAGTACGCGGACGGGAGTCCTGCCGCCCGTCTTCACGGCTCAGCTGCGCCTGCAACTGGCTGAAATCCGCCTGCAACTGTTCACGGGCTGCAGCTTCTGCGCTCAGCTGCACCTGCAGGCTGCTGGCCTGCTCGCTCAGGGCGGTTTCGATGCGCTGGCTGAATGCCTGCTGCTCGGTGGCGACCAGCTCGACGGCCCTGTGAACATCGCTGAAACGCGCGTCATCAGACTTCTGTTTGTTGCTGAAAAGCGCGGATACGCGGCTGAACAGGGACCGTTTTTCGTCGGCCACGTCCTCAAACTCGATCACGGTTTCGGTGGCGGCGGTAAACAGGTTGTCAGGATGCTGCTTGCGGTTTGCCAGCGGGTTTGCGCCTGCGCTGGCGCTGAACTGCAGCATTTCGGTGCCGAGGCTGGCCGGATCGTCGGTCACAGCGAGGCCAATCAGATACGCCTCGCCGGTGTCGGCGAACTCCGGGCGAATCTCCATTGAGGTGAAAAGCTTCTGCATGTTGCCGGTCATCGTGACCAGCTCATCCGTCGGGTTAATCACCGCGTACAGGCCCAGCTTGCCTTTCAGAAGGCCGTCGCTGATTTCTTCGGTGTCCAGCGCATCGACCACACCGAAACGGCGAAACGCGCTGTCAGGCGTGTAACCCTTGATGTGCTCCATGTTGATCACGGCGGTGTAGACAGCCGGATCGTAATTGACCGCCATCTGCTCCAGCCAGCTGCGTTCGATGGTGCGCCCGTCCGTGGTGGCACCTTCCACCCCGATGCGGAAACGCTTTGCTTTCTTTGCCATTGTCCAGGCTCCGGTTAGATAAAAACTCTGTGAGTCCCTATGTTTGCGGCGACGGGGGTCCTGAAACAACGCGGCGACGTTGTACCGTAATTCACACAATCACGGGCGGCAGAAAAGGAAACGGGCGGGCCGTATTTTGGGGCCATGACAACGACAATCGCCCCCGCAGACCTCGATCCCCGCAGACAGGCTTTGCTGCTGTACTTTCAGGGATACCGCATCGCCCGCATTGCTGAAATGCTGGGAGAGAAACCCGCAACCGTTCACAGCTGGAAAAAGCGCGACAAGTGGGGCGACTACGGCCCGCTTGACCAGATGCAGCTCACCACCGCCGCGCGCTACTGTCAGCTGGTCATGAAAGAGGTGAAGGAAGGAAAGGACTACAAAGAAATTGACCTGCTGGCCCGGCAGTCAGAGCGCCATGCACGCATCGGGAAATTTAACAATGGCGGCAATGAGGCGGATTTAAACCCCAATGTCGAAAACCGCAACAGAGGCCCGCGCAAACCGCCTGAAAAAAACGTATTCAGCGATGCGCAGATCGAAAAGCTGCAGGACGTCTTTCACAGCACGATGTTCGGCTACCAGCGCCAGTGGTGGGAAGCGGGCAATAAATACGCCGTCCGC
The DNA here is from genome assembly GCF_041954745.1 of Pantoea sp. CS_6. NCBI lineage: Bacteria > Pseudomonadati > Pseudomonadota > Gammaproteobacteria > Enterobacterales > Erwiniaceae > Pantoea > Pantoea sp. CS_6. The sequence continues at coordinate 18,615 of NZ_JAVAYG010000019.1, read as the reverse complement.
AACCTGCTGAAATCGCGCCAGATTGGTGCGACGTTCTTTTTTGCCCGCGAGGCGCTGCTTGATGCGCTCACCACCGGACGAAACCAGATTTTTCTCTCGGCCAGCAAGGCGCAGGCGCACGTATTCAAGCAGTACATCGTGGAGTTTGCCCGCGAGGCCGACGTAGACCTTAAAGGCGACCCGATGACGCTGGCCAACGGCGCGTGCCTGTACTTCCTCGGCACCAACGCCCGCACCGCACAGAGTTACCACGGCAACCTGTACCTGGACGAATATTTCTGGATACCGAAATTTCAGGAACTGCAGAAAGTCGCCTCGGGCATGGCGCTGCACAAGAAGTGGCGTGAAACCTACTTTTCCACGCCGTCCAGCCTCACGCACAGCGCCTATCCGTTCTGGTCTGGCGCACAGTTCAATAAGGGCCGCGCCAAAGCTGACCGCGTTGATATTGACTTAAGTCACGCATCACTTGCCGCTGGCCGCCTGTGTGCCGACGGTCAGTTTCGGCAGATTGTGACCGTTGAGGATGCTGTGCGCGGCGGCTGTGACCTGTTCGACCTGGAGCAACTGCGCACACGCTACAGCCCCGAGGACTATCAAAACCTGCTGATGTGCGTGTTTATGGATGACCTTGCTTCTGTATTCCAGCTTGCCATGCTGCAGAAATGCATGGTGGACAGCTGGGAAGTGTGGGACGACTTCGAAGCGCTGGCGCTGCGCCCCTTCGGCTGGAAAGAGGTCTGGATTGGTTACGACCCGGCGAAGGGTACGCAGAACGGCGACAGCGCGGGCTGCGTGGTGATTGCCCCGCCAGCCGTGCCGGGCGGCAAGTTCCGCATCCTTGAGCGTCACCAGTGGCGCGGCATGGATTTCCGCGCGCAGGCCGACGCCATTAAAACCCTTACGCAGCAGTACAACGTGACCTATATCGGCATCGACTCGACCGGCGTCGGCCTCGGCGTCTATGAGAACGTCAAAGCTTTTTTCCCGCAGGTGAAAGAGTTTGTTTACAACCCGACGGTGAAAAATGCTCTGGTCTTAAAAGCCTACGACACGATTGCCACCGGGCGGCTGGAATTTGACGCCAGCCACCTCGATATCGCGCAGTCGTTTATGTCCATCCGTAAGGCCACGACGGCCAGCGGCAACCGTCCGACCTATGAAACCAGCCGCAGCGAGGAAGTCAGTCACGGCGATTTAGCCTGGGCGACCATGCACGCGCTGGCAAATGAGCCGCTGCAGGGACTGGCGGCACACACGCAGAATATTGTGGAGATGTATTAATGAGCAGACGCAGGAACCGCACGCGCGCGCAGCCCGTGCAGCAGCCGGAACAGATGACCAACACAGCCGCCTCGGAGGCATTTACCTTTGGCGACCCGATCCCGGTACTTGACCGGCGCGAACTGCTGGACTATGTAGAATGCGTCATCAACGATCGCTGGTATGAGCCGCCGGTAAGCGTTGACGGGCTGGCGCGCACCTTCCGCGCCGCTGTCCATCACAGCTCGCCCATCAGTGTTAAGTGCAACATTCTGGCGAGCACCTTTATCCCGCACCCACTTTTAAGTCAGCAGGCTTTTACCCGCTTCGCGATGGATTACCTGGTGTTTGCAAATGCGTACATGGAGAAACGTACCAGCCGCCTCGGCACCACGCTGAAACTGGAGCCATCGCTTGCCAAATACACGCGGCGCGGGCTTGACCTGGACACCTACTGGTATGCGCATTACGGCCTTAACTCGGAGCCGTATGAATTTACAAAGGGTAGCGTGTTTCACCTGATGGAGCCGGACATTAATCAGGAAATCTACGGCGTGCCGGGCTACCTGTCGGCTGTCCCTTCCGCGCTGCTGAATGAATCGGCCACGCTGTTTCGCCGCAAGTATTACATCAACGGCAGCCACGCGGGCTTTATCATGTACATGACCGACCCGGCGCAGAGCCAGCAGGATGTTGATAACATCCGCAGCGCAATGAAAAGCGCAAAGGGCCCTGGCAACTTCCGCAACCTGTTTATGTACAGTCCGAACGGGAAAAAAGACGGCATTCAGATCATCCCGCTGTCAGAAGTGGCGGCCAAAGATGAGTTTCTGAATATCAAAAACGTGTCACGGGATGACATGCTGGCCGTGCATCGCGTGCCGCCTCAGTTAATGGGTATTATCCCCAACAACACCGGCGGGTTTGGTGACATTGAAAAGGCCAGCCGCGTGTTTGTGCGTAATGAACTCATGCCCCTACAAAAGCGCTTTGAAGAACTTAACGTATGGCTCGGAGAAGAGGTAGTAAAATTTAGCTTTTATGAATTAGAGCCTGAATAATATTAAGACAGGAGCATATCTTATATGCTCCTATAAATTTACCAACTAAACAATGGTTATGCGCGAATTGCAGGAACATCTGCAGCATTTCTTTTAACTGCAGGTTCCATGGCTTTTCTTTTATCAAAAGCCTGATCTATGTAAAATTCTGGATTCTTTATAAACTTAGAATATTTTACTAGTGAGCAAAAAACATCTGTATCATTGTAATGCGGGACAGTTTTTTGGTAAACATGATTTTCTTTTATTAAATAAGGTAAATAATTATTATAACCCCACCCGACTTTTCTAAGGTTAAGCCCACAACCACAATTTCCATCTAAACATGTTGCTGGAGTAAAAACAGAATCATAAATTTCGTCTCTGATGACACCAATCAATCCATTATAGTTTTCACCCCAAAGCGAAGCTTGTATTTCAGAATTAACAAAAGGCCTGTTTTTCGTTTCACTCCCGATTAAGACTATAGTGACCGTCGTATCATCTAGATAGTCTTCGCGAATCTTCCTCATGATTGACTCTTCGCTAATTGTTGTACTTATATCCCCATCACTGACAGACTTATCTATAAAATTAGCACCCCCAAAATTTTTTATTATTTCATCTTTTAAATCTTGTTCATTAGCATGATGATAGCTCAAAAAGGTCTTATGCATTACTAGCTCCATTTCTTTATATCAATATTAAACTTATTAGCAAAATCAGCACTGAAAAATTTATTCACATCAGAAAACCCATCTAGTATTTTGTTAAAATGATAATAATAGCTTTGTACTTTTCCTATGGGAGTTAAGTGGTAGGACAATGAAATAAAGTCCCCATCACTATTCTTATCTTGAGTAAGAACACTATCCTTCTCTGATACATATTTATGCCAGCGCCTGTAATTATTCTGATGTTCAGTTAAAAAAACATTCAGCACCTTCAATGCTTCACTTGCAACATTGTATAGCTCTCTATCTCTCTGCCTTTTTAAGTTTAAGATTCTTATTTCAGTCCTAATGAAGTTATAACATTCAAAATATGAGTTAAGAACTTCATCAAATGCATCATGATGAGCATCTAACTTAAATAAACTTCTTTTAGTATCAAGATAATTCTTAATTGTTTTTTTGAAAAGAATATCAGAATTATCAAAAAGAATATTTACACCTCCAAAATTTAACTGCTCAATTTTGAATGAGTAACGTTTATAAGCAGCACCAATTATTAACAGGTAAGCAACTAAACATAAAATCAGAACTGCTAAAAATGCCTTTATGATGCCGACATTGGACATAAAGTTAGCAGTAAACCACCATTTTTCAAATGGTGAAAAGGGTATAGACCCCATGAAAATCATGAGTAATGCAAACAAACTACCCCAGACAAGCCAGTACTTTAACATAGGATTAATCCGTAAAATTTTCTTATCAATTTACAACAAAATTTTGTTTTTTAAAAGCTCTTGCGCGCGCTCGTAGCCCCGCCACGCCTGCCCGCTTTATATAGTGGTTTTCATGCACCTGCATGATCTATGAAAAAGCCCACCAGTATTGGCGGGCCAGAGGGTAAACGATCCTTTTGGGATCATGCGGATTCATGCAGCATAGACATGCACTCTCGCATCAGCGCTCAGAAAAGGGGGAAAGTATCACCGGATTCGATCACATTAGGCTTCGACGGCGGCCTGCGTGCGTACCTGATCAGGTATTCCCAACCGTCCCAAAACTTTGTTGGGTGCGGCAGCGTGAATACAAAAACGCCATCAAACGTCTGCCCCAGCCAGTACCCGCCACCTTGTTCTTTGGCGCGCTGAAAGAAAATGAACTCACCTTGTTTGTAATGCTCAAGAACCTGGCCGTGATAGACAATCCGGTGAAAGCTGTCTTTTCCGCCCATATCCAGCCCTGCCCTTCTATTCAGATACTTCCATCAAACGGGCATATTCATGGCTTCTGACCTTTTTCATAAGCTCATCAGTCAGCTCAGACACCCATTGGATCGCGAGATTCTTTTCATCTTCACTACAATCACTCGATGCGACTAATTTTAAAAACAAATCAATGCGTTGTAATTTCACAGACTCAAAAAAACAGTCATACATAGCAAACTCCTTCTCAAAAAACTGTACATACATACAGTATATTAGAGGAGTCTGAAAGTGAAATGTTTTTTACCCAAAGGCTCATTTTTGTTGTAAAAATCTCCAAGCTAAGGAAAAAACCTCGTCATTTCATTCATTAACTACCTTCAGAATGCATAACATTTCTACTTAAGCTAATTCCCATCTTTTTATGAATTCAAATGATGCGAACGTCGTAAGTAACTCAGGTGCATCAACACTGAATTTCAGCCTGAAATATTTCGATGCTTGATAATTTCCCACAAAAGCGAAATCAGTTCTTCCTGACTAACAGTGACCATGATTCCCTCATCATAATCAGAAATCATTTGTGCTATACGCTCATCAGTAAACGGCTGCGGTTTGTGATTTTCAGAAAGCTTGCGCGGTAGAGGAGTTAAAGGATGATTTTCGTGCCATTCATTTTCAGCTTTTTCATTCATCGCCTGCCACTCAGGGTAAAGCGCAAACAGTTTTTCAGCCATCGGTGATCGAGTATCAACAGAGTTATAATGGCCACTGGCACGTAAAGATTTGCTTTCGGCCTCTGGTTTAAGGAGTCCTTTGCAAGCGAAGCAGATGGGTTCAGAAGTATAGAATTTCTCTCTATAGTTCAGTTCACAACCACATTTATCGCATCGTTTTATTTTATTATCGATGAATCTTTTAACCTCTAATTCTCGCTGTTCTTTATCAGACATACACGCCTCTCACTAATGTTTGGGCTAAACATCCATTTCCATGCAGCCGCATCTGCTTCTTTCAACATTTTTTTGTAGTTGCCGATTGGGTCGTGCCTTATTTTATTGCTGTCGACATTATGATGGTCCTTCATATGTTTCCAGAAATCAGACGTTCTTCGAGTTGAACTCTTATCTTTGTGCTGTCTCAACTCTCCGGTACCCGCTGCCGAGAATATGTACCCATCCATTCTTAAGCTACTACCTTGAAGAAGGTGGCTTAATTGGCCTATCGTAAAACTCAAACCTGCTGATTCAGCAAAATCTGCGATTCTTTTCAAAGCAAGATCTCCACCCTCGACTGCTTTTTCGCACAAACTGGACGGCATAACAACGCTTTCATTCTCTTTGCATTTGAGTCGTGCCAGCAATTGTCTTCGTTCTTTGCGACTCATCCTTTCAAAGTCGATTTTTTCGTAACTTTCCGGCGGGGTTGAATCCTCAGATCTCAAATGCCCCGTACAGTTATTGACAGAACTCCGAGAGGGCTCGGGCGCGCCCTGAAGGTCAAAACCAAAATCAACGGCACGTTTCGGAACAATCTTCCACTGTGCCAGACGGGTTAAAATCGGGGTGTCTGCGCCAACCTCAGTTGCGTAGACGCCCTTGATGCGCACTGTCTCCTCACCGTATTCATTCAGCTCATCGCCCGGCTGATACCATGTGCGCACGGCCAGCTCATCACGACGCACGAACGGGCCGCCCTGCGCGTTAACGTATGCCGCCCAGTCGCCCACGTCTGCCGCGTCGTGCGCAGCGGCAAACTCCACGCTGAGGCCGTGGGCGGTTTCGGTGTCATCCATGCGGCGCAGCTCGCGGTAAACTGTGACCGGCGCGCCACCGATAAACTGAAACTGTCGGATGTGCCAGCGGGCCGCCCAGGCAGAAACGGCGGGCGCGGTTTCTTTCAGCTCTTTGCCGCTTTCGTCGTCCAGATCACCATCCAGCGCGTAGCCGTCGATATTCTTTGAAATGTACTTAGCAACGTAGCCCGTAGCGCTGCCCTTATCAGGATCGATGGCCTCGGCATGAAAGCGCGCTTTACGGGCTTTATCCGTGGTCAGCTCGTTGCTGTCCTGCTGGAAGGCATAATCACGGATTGTCTGGCGCACCTGATCCGCATCTTCGGGACGCATAAACATCAGCATGTGCCAGTGTGGCGTTGCGTCGTGATGGGGTTCAGCAACGCGAATGCCAAAGATTCGAATGTCATCACGGTGCAGCTTTGCGCGGATGCGCTGCCAGACGCTGCAGAGGTAACGCTGCGTATCTGCGGGGCTGGCACCATTCCATTTGCGGTTACGATGGCCGGTTTTGATTGTGGCGTGATAGCGTGACGGCGCGGTCAGCGTGTAAAACTCGCCGACATAGCCCAGCTCACTACAGATATTTTCAAAGCCGCGAATGCGGGTCATCAGCTCACAGCGACGGATTGCCGGATTCGCCACGCTGCCGTCGTATTTTTCAATCAGGCTGATGCGGTTGCCTTCCTCGTCTTCCAGTTCCATGCCCTTTAAAAACTCACGGGTGCGGCGTTTCTGTTCCCGCCATTCTGAAACCGTCATTCTGCTGGCGTAGGGGGTGTGCTTTTTGCTGACGTTAGCCAGGGCAATCTGCAGGTGTTCCCGCCATGACGCAGCCACGCGGCGCAGTCGCCCCGTCCACCATTTTTCAGTCTGCATACGCAGCACGGCGGGCGTGACTTCCTCCGGATCAAAGAAACGGGACGTCACCTTATCCCACAGTGGCGGCGTCTGATTAAATTCACGGGTGATGGCCGCCGCCGTCATGTAGACGCGGTGCGTGTATTTATAATCTGACTCATCAGCTGCCTGCGCGTGTGCCTGTACCAGCTCGGCCAGAATGAAACTGGCAATATCACCGGCCAGCAAATCCACATCGGCGCGCGACATATCAGCCAGGCGGTTAAAACGCTTCATCAGCTCCCACAGCTGGCCCCCGGCACGCGCTGCGCCAGTCTCTTTCGGGGCGTTATGTGTCAGCAGGTTAAAAGTACTGGCATCCATAGTCTTAACCCGGTATTGCTCGTTAACGCATTCAACACGCGGCAATGTGCGCTCAACGAAAGTTTTCGTTAAGTACGCATTGGCGCGGGCAATGCCCTGTGATTTTTCCAGCTCGTTCATGCGACGTTTGACGTCGATTTGAATCAGCGTCGGCTGCTGTTCAAGCAGTTCCTGCGCACGCACTAAAGCCGCAATCATCTGACTGCGGCTGTGCATTTCCTCATAAGTGGGATAAGGGCTGGCGATGGCTTCCCGTGGGGCATTCCACGGGTAAGCGTAGTGCTTGATCACTCGCACACCCCTGCATAAACACTGTTGCAGACACCTTGATCAGTGGCGGTTGCCAGCAAATCGAACTGACTGCCTCCACGGGTTGTCAGCGCCCAGTCCCGGTAAGTTTCAATACCGTGAGATTCAACTGATATAAAATCTATTCTGCGCTCTGCCTTGCGCGGATCCTGTGTTGACGGGAAAAACGTGGAATTGCCACGGCGTGAACAACGCGCAACAAGTTTCTCCCATGCTGCTACACGTGCTATCTCTTCTGGCCAACGGCTGAAAATTTCTGCCAGCTCTGACTTGCGGGCATGGATGCACGGCATACACCCTACGCGGCTGCAGCCTTGCTCGTAGAGAGGGTTAGGCTTGATTCCGTGGCGACGCGCCAAAGCAAAAACATCTTCATGTTTCCATTTCAGGATAGGCCGATAAATTGCCAGGCCCGGGCCAATGTCAAACCCCTCTTCCCATGGCTCCAGCATCGCGCGCTGTGGTGATTCCTGCGCACGGACACCCTGCCATGAGATAACTTTTTTCCCGGCAGCTATTAAGGGATCAACTATCTGCACTTTTATTGGCTCATGCTTCAGTTCGAAGGTGCAGAAACGGGCTTTAGTTGAAGGAAAACGCCCTTTCCATAAGCACAAATCAAGGAAAGGAATGCCCGTGGGTTTGAGTGTTTCAAGCGCTAAAGCAACAGCGGATAGCGCACGTTCAGAAGTAAATCCACACTCCTCAACCAGGGAAACAGGCCATTTTTCCGCGATAAACTTGCGCTTGTTTTCAATGCGGGAAGTGAAATCAGCCTTAACACGCTTAACCGGCCCCAGCTTCGATTCCAGATAATCCAGATATTCCATGGTCTGCGGGTGCTCATGACCGGTGTCTGCAAATGCCGTCTGAAACTCAACACCGGAATCAACAGCCAGCAACCAGTCAGCAAGGCTGTCTTTTCCGCCAGATATGCTGACCACATTCATGACGTTCTCACCAAAGCAGCGTTTGTCGATCATGCGACCACCTCCGAAGATGCTGCAGGGTCAAAACCAATCCAGACAACAGGACGGCGCACTGCGATAATTTCTGCCGCGCTTTTGCCGTCACCTGCAGCCACACCAACCGCGCGGGCTGCCCTGATGCTGGTCAGCTCGTAGGCATTAAAAAGCGAGCGCGTAAATTCGGTATCGCTGTTTGAAGCGATGACCGGGCAGCGCTCTGACACGCTGGTTAACATGGTGGCTAAGTCCTGCTGAGCGGCCTTATCAAATCCACCTGCGTGGTAGTCGCTAAACGTGCCGTCATAGGGAGGATCGCAATAAATCACGTCGTCGGTCTGAATCATGCTCAGCGTCTCGCGGAAATCAGCACAGATAAACGTTGCACGGTGAGCTTTTACTGCGAATGTTTCGATTTCTTCCAGGGGGAAATAGGGTTCAGAATAGTTTCCGTAGGGGATATTAAATTCACTCTTACGGTTATAACGGCAAAGGCCGCGGTAGCCATGGCGGTTCAGGTAAAGGAAGTGTGCGGCACGCTCAAGCAAAGGCAAGGCTGGGTCATGATTAAACGCTTCGCGGATGCGGTAATAATCCTCTGCCGTTTTGTTTTGGGTAAACAGGCTCATCGCCAACACAATAAACGGGCGCGTGTGTTCTTTAATCTGGCGATAAAGATTAATCAGGTCGGGATTAACGTCAGCCACTAAATAAGCCGGGTAATTCGTAGCCATCATAACGGCGCAGGAACCGGCGAACGGCTCAACGAGGCGCTGCCCCTGCGGCAGATGATTAAGCAGCTCAGGCATGAGGCGGGTTTTGTTGCCCGCCCACTTGAGGATCGTACTCATATAGCACCGCCTTTGTAGTGGGCGCTTTTCAGCTCGATGATTTCCTGACAGGCGACGCAGTGTGTGACTCCCTGCACGGCACGGCGACGAGCCGCCGGTATCGCCTCATCGCAGGCCTGGCAAAAGAACTCACCAGCCCCGGCGGGCTGGCGACGTGCGTTGGCGAGATTGCGCTGCAGTTCTTCCTCAACGCGTGCCTGGACTAAATCCATTGAATCGGCCATTAGTGCAGCTCCCGCGCCTGATGCTCAAAACGCTCTGCCTCTTTATCCAGCAGCTCAATGATTTCCGGCGCGGTCATTTCGTGCTTGCGGGCATGGATGACCAGCGCCGCAATGCGGATTGACACGGCCAGCGCATCATCGCTGCGCTGCTCTGTTTTGGCCTTGCCCAGCAGTGCATTAAGCGTGTCTGCATCGGCTTCAAAATTACGGGTTTCGGTATTTCTCATCGTTCAGCTCTCTAGGTTCAGGGCAAAGGAATGCCCGGCGGGTTTACGCCATTAATTTTTTGAGTCTTATTTACTCAGGTAAAAAACAGTCTGCGGTAGAAAACTGTCGGGGCAGAATCTTTCCCCAGCGCGCCATTTTATTCATTGCCATGATGATTAATTCGCGGCGGTATTCGTCGAAGTATTCAAACGGCTTGCCGATTTCCTCCTGCGTAAAGGTTTTAGGATTTTCGCGGTTAGCCAGGGTTAACACGCAAAATTTAAACTCGTCATTCTGACGGTTGAAATAACACAGCGACGGGTTAGCGTTATTGTCACGCTGCTGCCGCCAGCTTTTCCGAAACTCATCAAACGACATTGAACTAACAGCATCAGCACGATTGCCCGTTGAATAAGTTTTGGCAAAAGATGCCGGGCCTTGCTGTGCGGTTGTGTTGCCTGTTGATCGCTGCATATTACCCCCTGAATAAACGCGCCAAAAAACCGGCGGGTTTGCGTTTGCTGGTCAGCCCCTTTAAAAGTTGCTTTTGGCTGTTGCACAGATGCCAGGGCTTGCCGTTCTCACCCATGATCCAACCGTTGCCGTAAGCTACGGACGGGCTTTGACGCTTAAGGCGCGATGCCAATGAAATCATTATCAGTCCCTCAGCTCAGGCCAATGGATGCGCCGAGGCCGCTGATAGCGTCAACAGTAGAGGCCATCGTGGGATTAGAATGAATGCGGGTCTGCACAGCGATTGCCGCGAGCGTCAGACAGCGAATGCCGGTGTTGACGCTCTGCAAAAGACTGCGACGGCATGACGTGCTCAACGCATCGTGACGCATCGCACCGGCTGCCAGCAGCCCTACCTCTGCTGTCGCCTTCAAAACGTAAGCTGTCAGCTTTTCTTCGGCGTGTTCGTTCATCGGTACACAAGGCAAACAATTTAGCTGCGCCAGCGCACCATCCATTAAGGTTGAATCTTCGGTCAGGTCGGTGAGTAAAAGCATTTCCGCAACGGTCACCAGGTGCGGCTGCTCAGGGTTCAGCTTATTGCGCAGGGTCTGCACGTTCATACCTGCAGCCTGTGCCAGCTCTTTCATATTGTGCGACAGGGCGAATCTACGGCAAGCCTCGTCAAAGTGATTATGTGTGGACACACGAAAATCAAACATGATTAATCCCTTTCTATATCCCAATATGGATACATCAACCCTGCATTGTGATTTCGCAGCCAGAAGCGGCTTCGATAGTGAGAGCAACCATGTTGATTTCGATGAGCCCGTTTAAGCCCTCCTTCTTCCTGATGGGTAAACGGTTCTCGCGGTACATCTGACGAACGGTGCCCTCCTTGTAACCAGTGCGGCGGCAGAACTCTTCGACAGTAATGTACGGTTCTGAAATCACGAGATTGATTGAAGGGCGCATTGAAAGTTTACGGGTCATGATGCACTATCCTCTGTTGAGTTCTAGCCAACTCTATTTATCTCTATTAAACACACCTCGTTACGACGAGTGAATACTAGGATCCCAAATTGGAAAGGTCAACAAAAGATTTTACGAGTCGTAAAGCACCAACTCTGCCAGAGGGGGGTAAAGAACCTGTCGAACGCATAGTTAAAGCGTATGGGCTTGCATCAAGACAAGCGCTATGCCGTCACCTAAACGTGTCTCAGAGCACGATGGCTAACCGTATAATGCGCGGGAACTTTCCTGCTGATTGGGTGCTAATTTGCTCAATGGAAACGGGTGCCTCTCTGGAATGGCTGACTTATGGCACAGGCAATCCAAACATCACAGATCAAGTAAATACGTCTACAAAAATCGAACTAAAAAAAATCACAAATGGGATTTTTTCATCATCTAATTGGGTTGAATATGATGCTCAGCTCTTACCAAGTGATGTTAAAGCCCCTTTAATAGTGGATTTCGAGAAACAGAATTACTTAGTTGATATGACCGTCGCAGAGATCACCGACGGTCTGTGGCTCATTGAAATTGATAAGCTCATTAGTGTTAAAGAGTTGTATCGTTTTCCCGGCGGCCGTATTCGCGTTGAGAATGGGAAAGCCTCCTTCGAATGCAAAGCTGACGACATCAAGGTTTTAGGCAAAGTCGTTGCCCGCACTGAGTACCTTTAAAGGCACAGCATGGCGATTAACAAATTATCCAATGGGAAGTGGCAGGTACAAGTTTTCCCAAATGGCCGAGACGGCAAAAGGATTCGCCGCCAGTTTGCAACGAAGGGCGAAGCACAATCCTACGAGAAGTTCGTAAAAGAACAGGCTCAAGATAAGCCCTGGCTGGGAGAAAAAGCAGATAAGCGGCGGGTAATTGAGTTGGTTGAATTGTGGTTCAACACGCACGGCATCACGTTAGCGGACGGAGAGAAGCGACGAACCACTATGGCGTTCGCATGCAAGGCAATGGGAAACCCATTCGCCACCGAGTTTAATGCAAAAATATTTGCCTCTTATCGTGAACAGCGATTAAGCGGCAAAATTACCCGATCCAACCGAGTGAAGACTGTTACGCCTCGTACAGTAAATTTAGAGCTGGCGTATTTCAGGGCGATGTTTAACGAACTGCGCCGATTGGATGAATGGACCGCGCCAAATCCGCTTGAGAATGTGCGCGAGTTTAAAATCAGTGAGTCAGAGATGTCATATCTCACCATTGAAGAGATTCGCACGTTACTCGCCGAATGTGAGAACAGCCGCTCCAAAGATTTGACTTCCATTGTGAAAATCTGCCTAGCTACTGGCGCACGCTGGAGTGAGGCCGAAGGCTTAAAAGGAAACCAAATCCGCGGCGGTCAGATCATATATGTGAAAACTAAGGGCAAGAAAAACCGCGCGGTACCAATAACTGAAAAATTACAGGCTGAACTACCATCAAGCAAGAAAGCGCAATTACTCTTTAAACCTTGTTACTCAGCCTTTAGGAAGGCCATACAGCGCGCCGGTATCGAGACACCTGCCGGGCAATTGACGCATGTTTTACGCCATACTTTTGCGTCTCATTTTATGATGAATGGCGGCAATATTCTTGTGCTGCAGAGAATTTTAGGGCATACAGATATTAAAGTGACAATGAGGTATGCGCACTTTGCACCGGATCATCTAGCGGAAGCAATGAAACTAAACCCTCTTAACTCAATAATTGACAATTAATAACACGGAGTAAAAATGAGAAACACAATAAAGATTAATGAGATTTTTCACCCTCAACTCCCCAAAACAGCCCTCAACAAAAAAAGCGAATATTATAAGGAATTTGTGAGCGCAATAAAATTTAGCAAAAAAACAAACTTAAAAATAGATAACGATAAATACAAAGAAGAAATTAGTCAAAGCGAAATTATAAAATTAAAATCCGAACTCACTAAAAGCCTTTCTGGTTATATCGATTCATTTAGTCAAAAACATCCTAATGAAACATTAGAGAAATTCTCTCTTGATTGCGTAAACTTATCTGTATCAATACTTAATTTTATAAATGAAAATTACCCAACCATTCCCGCAAATATTACAATAGGTGAAATTTCTTACTTAAACAAAAAAAGATTCATTACTAAGAGAGAAGATTTCAATAAAAACCCGCTGCTACATCAGAATGAAAAGTTCAAACACCATGCCTGGATAACTCTTGGTAAAAATTACATTTTGGATGCAGCTATTGGAACTGCAATCAATTGCATATTTTCGCAAGAAATAAGTAATATTGGAAATCATCGTCTGTATGGCGGTTTAGTACACGGTATTGAGGGTAGCTTTTTGAGTGAAAGCATTGACAAATCACATAAGATACCAAGAGATTTAGAGTCTTTAAAATACCAGCCAGTAATAGTTGGATTGGAAGCCATACATAAATACGCTCCTAAAAACTCACAATAGCAGAATATTTACATGAGGCACGCTGGCAGAAAGATGCAGTTTAAACTTGATATAGAGCACTCCCATTCTGCCAGAATTCCATACAGGTAAAAATAAAGTAGAGAAAATTAAAAATATAATTCACGTCATCTTATAACCTCATTCAAATGGTTAAAATTTCAGAGAGAATAATTAGTTAAGAACCGTTTAGCTAGCTTGTTAACTAAATGGCAGCAAAGTGGCAGCAGAGCTCAACACTATGTGCCACTTTTCATCTCTATTCGGTCTAAAGAAAATATAAAAATCAGTAAGTTACTGATTTTTATATTTTATAAATGGGACTCATAATCGCTTGGTCGCTGGTTCAAACCCAGCAGGGGCCACCAGATTTCACCTGTTGAATCAGGATATTAAGCCACTTTTAGCCGAGTGGCTTTTTTGTTTCTATAGGCCAGTGTCACAAAAGTATCGCATGACTTTATTCGTTCTTTTTGAACGCAGATACAAAAAGCATACTTTCGCGAGCTTTCAGTGAAGTAACGATTACCTTCTGTCGTTATGCGTAAAAATCGGCACCTTATTAGTCTGGCCCGGCGAGACGATCATCCCCGCTATGCTTTCGTACGTTTTGAAGGTGCACCTGCTACGCGATCCTGGCGAGCGCGATCGCCATTTCCAGCGAGTTAAGGCCCGGCACGCCGAGTTGATTCTGCGCTTAACCGGACTTTCATTACAGTGTACTGGCCGTTTTCGTAAGTGGTACCGATGATGCTTGAGATGGTTTCCGCTTCGGTCGCACCCACGGCAACGCGCACCAAGACATTAACCGATTTGGCCTGGTCGAAAATCGCCTGCTAACGTGCATTTTGCCCCGGCTTTGGCGATACCACCCTACACGTTAGCAAACAATACCGGCGTATTCAGCGGTAGTGTCGGCGTCCCAGGCGGTACAGACCAGCCCAATAATCGCGGTAGAGATGATGGAAATGTTGCGAGTGCCATCCATGATTTCGACGATGCAGATACCATGACAGTAATCAGACATCTGATGCCCCCGTAAAATGGATGTGCTCAGAGTGTCAGGTCAGGCAATGCCGTTTATACAATTAGGGTTTGTTGAAGAATGATCGGGCATTTACTCGGGAATGATCGCTTTGCCTTCCTGTGGCACTATGAACAGCCATCATCAAAAAGAGGGAACGAGAATGATCTCAGGAAGAGCAGAAAGACAGGAACCTGGACGGTATTACACTTTTGAGTCAAGATTGCCCCCCGGAGAATTTTTTGAGCTTCGGCCACAACATCTACCACGCAATGCTCAGCCGGTGCTTGATGAAACAAGCGGTATGTGTATCGGCTACACCGTGGCTCAGGCTCCCGGCCTCTGGCAAATTTATGATGCACAGGGCCATTTTGTCCGGCTTGAAGAGGCTCCGCTTGAAACGCCGTTGTTCGATCCCACTGATATTGCACTAATTGCTTTTGGTGTTTTCCGCATTCTCCGCACTGGCCGTGCTTTATTTGAAGCGGGTACGCGAACAGCGATTACAGCAAAGCTTGGCCAGGGAACGATTTCATTTTTGCGCGCCCGGTTTAAACTCGGCTTATCTGTACGCAACCTGAAAATGACCGAAACGGCTGCTAAGCACATGTATGAAACGGGTCGGTATGTTCCTTTACATATTCAGGAAAAAGCTATTCGTTTTGGTAAGCGAACGGCCGATCCCCGGAAAGTTAAAGGCCTGTACAGATACGAAATTGAGATGTACAAGCTTTATCGTAAGAAGGCCACTACTGAGTATAAAAAATACACACTCGAAGTTGTGGTAAGAGAGTCCGACTGGACAATCACCCACTTTATGTATTTTTAAAAACCGACAGGAACGCATCAATGTTTGATATTAAAGACGAGAAATTTACGTTTACGGTTTCTCCTTTTGAAAGAGTGGTCGATAACGACATTGACCCTGAACATCATCGCTGGGACTGGATAAAATCTTTTGTTGAATTTTCTGTTCCTGGCCTGAAAGCACAGTTTCAAACTGAGTTTACGGTAGGTGAGCTACTGGAACTACGTGAGCAATTTGCAGCTCACCATAACGCTTTAATTGCTCAAAGAGAGATAAAGCCTTTCGTGTTTCAAAGCCAGTGCCATCAACTGAATATGATAATCAGGAAAGTAACCGACGACGATAGTGTAATGATTGAATATGACCTTCGTCCTGAAGCACATGCTGACAGCGTTCTGGTTAAAGGCGATTTCGGCATCAATGAGAGCTACTTCCCAGATATTTTAAAACGGCTGGATGAGATGATTGAATGGCAAAATTAAGCCTTCCCGCCTCTAAAATTTTCCTGATAGTCCCCGCTGTAACGGGGATGTTTCTGTTTAGGCTTTCCCGGCCAACTAATATCCGGTGCCGTTAAGGTCTCCACGCGGTAGGTTCTCCATTGCTCCAGTAGCGCTTTCTCGCTCTCCATGGCGATGCCCAACTCGTCCGCATCCTGCAAGGGCGGAATAACGTATTACACCTCACATTACGCTAAGAATGGCACACTTTGACCTACTCACATTTCCCCCATGAGTTTGCGCGGACCAGCCACTGTAAAACAGGTCCGCAGATCCTATACGCTTTCCTGGATTGCTTTCGCTCAACGTTTTCAGCTTTGGCAAAATTTTGCTCTCAGTGCGTTGGTAACGCATACAGAGCGTACAGCAGGTATGCTATTTTTTTAGCTGACAAAATATCGATAGATTTTTTTGCCAGACAGATAGCGGCAATGCCCAGCAAAATCGATGTTATACCGAGAAAAAGCATTAACGAAAGGAGATGGCTAAAAATCCCGCCCAGGCTTGTGAAATCGCTGAGTCTGACGAGTTGTTCTGGGGTTAGTGTACGAACCACTATTTCCGGGAGAATCAGAAAAAATATAATGAATGCTAAAACATAAATCGTCTTATTTTTTCCCTTTTTCATTATTTTCCTGTCTGAGTTTGAGGGTAAGGTATTTTCTGTTTTTGATTTTTCTTCATCCGTCCAGTGACCTGCTCGGGCCGAGTCAATCAGTAATTGAATGGTCAACGCCTTTTCTGCTTTGCCATTGTCTTCAGGAAAATAGCGAGTGAAATTGATTTCATCTAAATTAATTGAAAATTTCTCTGTGAATTCCTCTAGTAAATCATAGACATCTAACGGGTCCATTCGAAAATCTTGATTAAGATCGGTATTATGTTTGAGCGGATACCGCTTAAAGGTAAATATGCTTCAACCATTGTAAGTCTCAACAAGATCGAGTACTGCTTTTTCTGTCTCGTCCATTATCGTAGTCTGCTCTTCTTTCTGGCAATCTTATTTTATTTGAATGTTATCTCATGGCTAATTTTGTAAGCGTACAACTTAGATTGCTCATTCATTTATAAGGATCTTACATCCTGATTATTTACTTTGAGCAAGTCAATATGGGTAAGGCCCGATTCACTGAACATCATATTACAGATAAGTATTTAAATTTCATGGTGTTTTGAAAATCGTCATGAAAAAGATTATACGGTTGAGGTTAAACCCACTTACTGTATCTTACATAAAGATAAGCAACGATACCGACCCAGGCAACCACAAACCCCATTGGGTAAAATGGAACGAATCGCACAATAAAATAAGCACCAACAACACTGACTATAATCGGTACAAGATAGAAAAAAGATTGCAGTAACCATACAATAAAAAGCTTCATTTACTCACAACTCCATCAAAGCCTCAGCTATTTTATCAAACTTGTAATGGCCAAATTAAAAACTTCACAATAGCGAAATTTAGCTTTTTTTCATTTACCACACATATAATTAACTCAATATTTCACGCACAAATTACCCCTCCGGCTCAATCCCCCTTGCCTTTAACGCCTCTCTCGCCAGATTCTTCAGCCAGCTTGCCAGACTAATTCCTTCTTCAGTTGCAACCGCATCAAGCTGTTTTTTCAAGGCGGGATCAATGCGCATTTGAAATTGTGGGGACTTGCCTCCACCTTTTGGTTTTTTTTCACGCATTATAATTGACATGTACTGACCTATTCCCTCATTTTAATCCTTTAAAAGACCACACTAACATGAGGCCTTTTATGAGAGCAACGCCCCGGCAGTGATGCAACACATACCGGAGCGTCTGACCACAACGTTCACTCTAAAGGAAACAACGCTATGGCTAATACCAATAGTAACACAACCACTCATTATGAAATCGTGGACATTCAGCCAGTTATCGAACCGGCAGTATCAACCCTTTTGAAAACACCGCTCGGCACGACGCACGATCTCTTTCAGGTGCTGGAGGCATGTAGCCACTATGTCGATGCCCTGGTGGAATGTCACGATATCACCGCTCGTATGGCACTATGCGGCCGTCTGCTCGCTGCACTGGAAGTCTTGAAAGTTCTGTTAGACAAGCCACTGCCAGAACACCTGATTAAACGCCTCACGCTGGAGAAAGGTAATGACAAAGCCTGTCGCAGCGGTTGTTCGATAGATTCGGAAGAGATGCGGCAATATTGCAGCGCATTGACGTTAGTATTGCTGAATCAGCCGGCTTCCACAGACTTGCAGAAACACATCACCGGCTTGTTATTCCAGATGATTAACATCATGACTGATGACTTAACCGCGCCGCGTTTTGTGCAAACAGCGTCGGGGCTGGTGATGATCGATAGCAAATTTACAGATAGCGTTCATTAATTTCGGCCATTTCCCTTCTTCCCTGTGGAAGAAGGGAATTCGCATACCGAATTCAAATCCCAGCGCGGAGTTACTCTTAGTACCAAAATACTTTATCACCCCTGCGTTTTCTTCTGCCGAAAATCGCCACGCTTTTTCTCTCTTCACCGGAAGCCTGTTTTGCCTGACTCACATCAGTGAAATCTTTTTATTCCGTACAGTAATTGCCAGTGTTCCAAGGGCCCCGGTCCCCACCACCGTACAGTTATTAACAGCACTCC
>NZ_JAVAYG010000018.1:0-39822 GCF_041954745.1 Pantoea sp. CS_6 | reverse complement strand
AGTGGCACAATCATCACATCATCGGTCCGGCTGGCCACGTAATCGCGCACCGCTAATTTATCCGCCAACTGCGTATAATGCGGATTCCTGTCATAAATCAGCCGATGACACATTTTTTCATTCAGGGTGACCGGATGAATCAGGTCAGGCTCTCTGCCCAGTAAAGTACGCAATCGCTGCGTATGAAAACGTGCATCATTAATAATAAAACACCTTGTAACCTTGAGGCCGTATTCACAGTATTTAGCAATAAACGTAAGGGTATTCATGACATCCTCCACAATGGTGGCAGGATGATAAGCACCCCAGGTTGCCTGAGTTTGTCTGAACTGTGGAGCGCAAATGGAGGCTATCTGTTTCACTCTGCTCTCTCACCCAGGCCCGTTTTAATCGTGCGTTCGGTCAAAGTGCAAAGCGGTTTTTGGGTTTATTCTCTGATATCGATGCCGCTCAATGATTCGTGATCTTTTTATCACGTGGAAAACGATTAACCCGTTCTTATGCAAGAGCGGCGTCAGTGCCGCCTCAGCAAGGGCTTATCACGCTGTTTTGACTCGGCGTGATTTATCTTTATTGCTGCGCTGATATTTCTTTCCCGGCTAATAACTGAAGTAAATTTTATGCGTTTTTGTTAAATATCAACTCATATAATAATGATTTCTATTTACATTTTTTGTCTGATAAAATTCGCCGCGCCAGAATCGTTACGGCATGCCGTCTCATTTAATGATGGAAAACACCAATGAAAAAAATGCTTAGCCTGTTAAGTTTTATTTTCCTCACGACGAGTTCCGCCTGGGCCACCACCTATCCGCTGACCATCGAAAACTGTGGTCAGAAGGAAACCTTTACTAAAGCGCCAGCGCGCGTCGTAGCACTTGGGCAAAATACGGCGGAAATCATGCTGCTGCTGGGGCTGCAGGATAAAATGGTGGCGAGCGCATTCTGGCCGACCAAAGTGTTACCTGAGCTTGCTGAAAAGAATGCGAAAGTGCCGGTACTGACGGTGGAAATCCCTACGCTGGAATCCATCCTGGCGAAAAACCCCGATTTTGTGGCTGCCCAGATTCAGCTACTGATGGGGCCGAGCAGTAAAGTTGCCAAACGCGAAGACTTTGAGTCCGTTGGCATAAACACCTACCTGTCACCAGGCATGTGTGCCACGAAGCAGAATACCGGCGATATTTATGGCAGCCGTTCGACGCTGTGGAATATGGCCTATGTTTACGAAGAAATCGCCGATTTTGCCAAAATCTTTAACGTTGAAGATCGCGGACAGCAGGTGATCAACGACTTTAAAAAGCGTGAAAGCGCCCTGAGAAAAGCCTTTCCTAAAGGCAAGAAAGACCTGTCTTTCGTGTTTTGGTTCTCCAGCTCCTCCCCCACCGCGGATGCCTACGTGGGCGGTAAAAATGGTGCCTCCGGCTTTATCGCCGATCTGCTGGGCGGCCATAATGCCATTACCACCGAAACCGAGTGGCCCACTGTCAGTTGGGAAAGTATCATTGCCGCCAATCCGGATGTCATCGTGGTCACCAGCCTTGATCGTAACCGCTGGAAGCTGGATAGCGCCGAAGAAAAGATTAAGTTCCTGAAAAGCGATCCGGCCGTGAGCCAGCTCGATGCCGTGAAGAAAGGCCATATTGTCGTGATGGACGGTCAGGCAATGAACCCGACGATTCGTACGATTTATGGTGCAGAACAGGTTGCAGAGCAGTTACGTAAGATGGGCCTGAATTAATGAGTGAAGGGGTTGTTCAGGCACGACGAGTGGGGTTTATCGCCATTGCGATCCTCGCCCTCGTCGTGCTGGTTGTGGTGATTGCACTGGGCGTCAGCGTAGGCGAGTTATCAATACCGCTAAAATCCGTCTTTTATACCGTCACCAATAAACTGGGAATGACGGCGGTGCCCGTTAACCGTATCCATGAAAGCGTGATCTGGGATTTCCGTTTAAGCCGGGCGCTGGTTGCCGCATTCAGTGGGGCAGGTCTGGCGATCTGCGGGGCGGTGTTACAGAGCCTGCTGAAGAATGCCCTGGCCGAACCCTACGTGTTAGGGGTTTCGGCTGGCGCATCAACCGGGGCGGTGTTGATTGTGGTCTCGGGCGTCGGCGCGGGTGCTATCTCCCTTTCGCTGGGTGCCTTTACCGGTGCCTTTGCGGCCTTTGCGTTTGTTGCCCTGCTGACCAATGGCGCACGTGGCGGTACGGAGCGCACGATTCTGGCGGGCGTTGCGGCATCGCAACTCTTTAATGCGATAACCGCTTACACCATTAGTACCTCGGCAAATGCGCAGCAGGCGCGCGACGTCATGTTCTGGCTGCTGGGCAGCTTTAGCGGCGTACGCTGGCCGGAGTTTCAGTTGGTGGTCGTGGTCGTGCTGGTCGGTTTAGCGGTCTGTCTTTATTATGCGCGCGCGCTGGATGCCTTCACCTTTGGCGACGATGCCGCGGCTTCGTTAGGTATTCCGGTTGGCGTGGTTCGTCTGGTGCTGTTCACGGCAACCGCCCTGATGACCGCCACGATTGTCAGCATGGCCGGCTCGATTGGCTTTGTCGGGCTGGTGGTGCCGCATGTGATGCGCTTCTTTTTCGGTCCTCTGCACAGCCGCCTGCTGGTGGCCTGTGCTATCGCGGGTGCGATTTTGATGGTGCTGGCGGACATTGCCTCTCGTATGCTGATTGCCCCCCAAAGCCTGCCGGTGGGCGTGGTTACCGCGCTGGTGGGTGTGCCATTCTTTGCCGTTATTATTTATCGCTCCAGGAATCAATAATGAGCATTAGCGCCGAACACCTTACCTGGCAGGTGGGGAAAAAAATCATCGTTAATGACGTTTCCCTGGCGGTATCGCCGGGCGAAACGGTGGGATTACTGGGGCCAAATGGCTCAGGCAAATCCTCCCTGCTTCGTCTTCTGGCTGGCCTGCGTAAGCAACAAAAGGGCAAAGTGCTGTTGGATGGCAAGGATCTGTCGTCCATTGCCCGCAAACAGCTTGCCCGCCGTGTCGCCTTCGTTGAACAACATGCGTTAACCAGTGCCAATATGCGCGTGCGCGATATCGTCAAACTGGGCCGCATTCCGCATCACTCGCCGTTTTCCAGTTGGACCCATCAGGACGACGACATCGTCGATGCCGCACTGAAACGTGTGGATATGGCCTCACGTTGCGATCAGGGCTGGCAGAGCCTGTCTGGCGGAGAACGGCAACGTGTGCATATCGCCCGGGCCCTTGCCCAGTCACCGAATGAAATACTGCTTGATGAGCCCACCAACCATCTGGATATTCACCACCAGATTCAGCTGATGAAGCTGATCAGCGAGCTACCGGTCACCAGCATTGTGGCAATTCACGATCTGAACCATGCCGCGCTGTTTTGCGATCGTCTTATCGTTATGCTGCACGGGGGCGTGGTGGCGCAGGGCACGCCGGATGAGATTCTCACGGAGTCACTGCTGTGGGACGTGTTCAGGGTCAAAACACAGATCGAGACGTCCCCGGTACATGGTAAAAAACATATTCATTTCTATGTGTGAATCCCCGCGGCGCGCCGTCAGGACGGCCGGTTACTGGCCATCAGTCTGACGCGCGCGGGGGCGCGTCCGTTGCCGCGTTATGACGGGCTTCTTTCCCTGCGGCACATCCCACCTGTGCAGTCACGCACGGTTGCCGGTGAGCGTCAGGTCATCGGGATCACGCACGGGAAACACTAAAGAATAAACCATTTACAGGATTTGGTTCCGGCCTCTCTTTTTAGCAGTCCACTGTTTTCCAGTTTTAACAGCCAGTTTCTTGCAGCGTAAATAGACATATCGCACTCATCGGCGACATCCCGGGTTAATATGCCTTCCGACTGTTTTTTAATAAGACACATAATGACGTCTTTCATCTGTGGTTTTTTCTCAGTGTCCTGAAGCTGATTCCATTTCGCGTCACATTGAATTTTATAAGCAAGCTCTTTCATGGCCGTTTCCCCGTAAAGTGTTAACACCTCAAAAATTAAATTTTCCGGCTATGTCTGTTATTTCGTTACAGCGCCAGGCTGTAACGAACCCGGGCATGCTGCCGATATGAGGATTTAACAATTACGGGGCTAAAATAGCTACAAAAACCTTAGAATGGTTAATTTTAGAAAGGAAAAACTGTTTTTATAAATTTATATAAAATTAAATTCCACACAAGAGACGCTCGCTGTGCAGGGTAGCCACCAGAAAGAGGCGTAAACCCGCGTACATTCCGCAGGGCAGGACGTGCGAAACGGCGCTACCCGCGCCTGCGGACAACGCCATTAGCGGGTATGACAAACGATAAGAGGTAATACCCGACTGCCTACCAATATCGCATCCTCCATTCCTTTTATTTTCGAAATATAGAGATAGGCAAAGTGGCTGTTTAATATATTTTCCGGTACGTTGTCGCGCAGACCGCGACTCACACTATAGTGGTCGAGCTTATAAAGTGACTGGATATAGGGTGAATACTGAAATTCGACATTACGTCTTAAGATATACGTATTTCCCGCTTGATAGACCGTTCCATCAACGGACACCATGCCTTCTCCGGAATGACGCAGCGTCAGCACAAAGCTGGCATCCAGATGATAATTCCGGGTGAGATCGCGCTGTTGAAAATTCGCTGCGCAGGTAAATTCGAACATGGCGCGTTGCGATTTTACAGAGTACAGGCCCCCCGCAATAAGCAGGATGGCACAAAGCAAAACCAGACTGAGCGACACGACGTTCTTCTTATTCATTCTCTGCCCGCCATCCGAGTTCAGAATAGTTTGAGCAGTAGGCCTGGCCGCCCGTTACGTGGCGGCAGTAAGCGACGTAGACATTGCCCCAGTGGCCGGCCGTCACGTTTCTGTCCGCGTAAAACAGATATTTGCCGCCCTTCTGACAGGGCATGCCGCTGCTGGCGATGATTTTGCGCCACACGGGTTCCGGCGGGAAAGCCGATTCCCCCGGATGCACCGGCAGATAGAGTACCTCGCAGCCGTTGACGTCTGCCACGCTGACAGGCGCGATCGATTTTTCAGGCCGGAGGGAAGACAGCACCAGCACAGTCATGCCTGCCAGCAGGAGCACCGCAATACCTGCAGCGTAATAACGACGGTCGCGTCGCGGCAGAGCCGCCGTCGGAGAGACCGGATCCGCAGTGGGAGCCGCCAGTTCCGGCTCAAGGTGCGTCGTTTGAATCGCCAGCGTGGGATTGAAAACAAAGCCCACTTTATAAACGGTGGTGATAACGTCCTGGCTGATGCCCAGCGAGGCAAAACCGCGTCGAATAGACGATACATAGGCATTCAGGCTGTTGAACGAAGGCGTTGCGCCCGTTTCCTGCCAGAAATTATCAAGAATATGTTCCCGGGCCAGCACCACGCCGGGGCTTTTCAGAAACATTTCCAGTAAATGATTGCAGGCAGGCGATAAGGGCACGCTGGTTTCACTGGACTCGACCAGGCACAGTCGTCCCTGAGCGGGTGAAAACCGAACCAGACCTTCAATTACATATTCTGTCTGCTGCATTTCAGGCTCCGGCAACACACAGGCAAGGCAGTAAACAACAACGCATGCGGGATAACGATCCTCAATCATCGGGCAAAAAAGTCCGCGCATCATCAGCGCCGGCCGGGTGTGGTATGCATGGCCACTGAGCAAAATCTTCTGACGTGGCGGGCAGTGTGCATTACCGGCCGAGGAAACGGGCGGCGTTCAGATACGTGTCCGTTCGCTGAGCTAACACGCATGATGACGGCAGATCCCTCCAACCCGGATATTGTCAGGTCAGGTTAAATAATTTCGCTGTAATTGTATCAGAGAACGCCACGGCAAGAGCGGGAATGGCAGAAAGGTTCGTCTACGTTATCGACATCACGTTTTTTGCAATGATGTAGCACAAGTTCACGAAGACGGGCCGTGCAGATGCGCACAGAGGGAAAACCGGTCAATGCCACCCTCACCTTGTGGCATTGACCGGCGATGTTTTTACGGCTGAAGCATTTAATACCAGCGGCCAAAGCGTTTGATGTACGCCATCTTCATTCCCTGCGCCACCAGACAGTAGCTAAACAGGGTGAGCACCAGCCAGGGGAAATAGTGCCAGGGCAGCGGAACTAATCCCACCAACGTACCCAGCGAAGAGAACGGCAGCAGGATACCCGCCGCACAGATACCCATCGTGGTCAGCAGCACCGGCAGCCGGGCGCAGCTTTGAATAAAGGGAATTTTCTGCGTCCGCAACATATGCACCACCAGCGTTTGAGACAATAACCCTTCCACAAACCAGCCAGACTGGAAAAGCGACTGGGCGCTTTCATGATTTGCCCCGAAGACGTACCACATCAGCGCAAAGGTCGTGACATCGAAAATAGACGATGTTGGCCCCATCCACAGCATAAAGCGCTTGATGTTACCGGCATCCCACTTACGCGGTTTACGTAAAAACTCGCGATCCATCTTGTCCCAGGGCAGAGCCAGTTGAGAGATGTCATACATCAGGTTCTGAATCAGCAACTGGATAGACAGCATGGGCAGAAAAGGAATAAATGCGCTGGCAATCAGTACGGAGAACACGTTGCCGAAATTCGAGCTGGCCGTCATGTTCAGATACTTGATGATATTGCCGAAGGTTTCGCGCCCTTTGAGGACACCCTCGCCCAGCACAGCCAAATCTTTTTCCAGCAAGATAATGTCCGACGACTCTTTGGCAATGTCCGTCGCCGTATCGACAGAGATCCCCACATCGGCCTCGCGCAGCGCAGGCGCATCGTTGATGCCATCGCCGAGGAAACCGACGGTATGACCATTCTGCTGCAGCAGTTTAAGCACGCGTGACTTTTGCTGCGGCGTCAGCCGGGTGAAAATCATGCAGCGCTCCACTTCCGTGCGCAGCACCGCGTCGCTCATGTCATCAATCTCATTGCCGGTCAGCATGGCTTCAGAAGCCAGCCCCACTTCCTGACAGACGCGCAACGTCACCAGCGGATTGTCGCCTGTCAGCACTTTGACCTTCACGCCACTGTCTTTCAGCGCCTGAATCGCTTTGCCCGCGCTCTCCTTAGGCGGATCCAGAAAGGTCAGCATCCCTTCAATGGTCAGCTCGCACTCATCATTGCTGCTGAGTGGCAGCGCTATGCCGTGCTCACGGGTTGCCACCAGGAGGACGCGAAAGCCTTGCTGATTATAATGCTGCGTCAGGTTCAACAGTTCGACGCGTTTCTGTTCGCACAGCGGAATGACCGACTCGCCCTGACGTAGTGTGGTCGCAGCAGCCAGCATTTCCTCGACCGCCCCTTTGCAGATTAACAGTGGACGGTGCGTTTGCAGATCTTCCACCACCACAGAGACACGACGGCGGACGAAGTCAAAAGGCAGCTCATCCACCTTCTGAAACTGGCTGCACTGGGCCGCAGACAGGGTTTGCTCTCCAAATTTCAGTACCGCGCGGTCCATCAAATTTTTTGCCCCGCTCTGGCTGCTGCTGTTGAGCCAGGCCAGCAGCAATACGCGCGCATCCTCTACGCCTTCCCCGTTCAGATGCGCCGACAAAAAAATGTTGTCCTGCGTCAGCGTGCCGGTTTTATCGGTACACAGCACATCCATTGCACCGAGGTTTTGTATCGCGTTCAGCCGTTTAACGATGACTTTGCGCCGTGACATCGCAATCGCGCCTTTGGCCAGATTGGCACTGACGATCATCGGCAGCATTTCGGGGGTCAGACCGACGGCAACCGCCAACGCGAACAAGGTGGCGTCCATCCAGTCGCCTTTAGTAAAGCCGTTGATCAGTAAGACAACCGGCACCATCACCAGCATGAAGCGGATCAGCAGTCTGGACACGCTGTTTACGCCACGGTCAAACGCGGTCTGCGGACGACGACCCGAGAGCGAGGCCGCCAGCGAACCAAACCAGGTTTCACTGCCGGTAGCGACAACCAGTGCGCGAGCCGTGCCGCTGGCGACATTGGTCCCCATCAGACAGCTGTTTCTGAGCTCCAGTACGCTGCGACCGGGCTGCTCTGCGATCTCTTCACCTGCGCTGAGATCGTTTTTCTCAACGGGCAGCGATTCACCGGTCAGGATCGCCTGGCTGATAAACAGATCGCGCGAGGCCAGCAAGCGCACGTCGGCCGGCACCAGATCGCCCGCACTCAATAAAATCACATCGCCGGGCACCAGTTCACGCATATCAATATCGTGACGGCGGCCAGTCGTGCTGCCTTCTTCACGACGCAGTACGGTAACCTGCGTGCGAACCAGCGACTTTAAAGCCTGCGCGGCGCGGTTGGTACGGAACTCCTGCCAGAAACGCAGCAGTCCACTGAGCGTTACCATGGTAAGTATGATGATCACGCCAGACAGATCGGTGTCCTGACCGGCCCGCAGCGGTAGCCAGTAATCGGTTACCCAGCTGACCAGTGCCAGCACCATCAGCACATAGATGAACGGATTGTTAAAGGCCAGGATCAGCTGGACAAACGCGGAAGGCGCTTTTTCATGCACCACTTCATTGCGGCCATAATCACCCAATCGCGCCCGGGCTTCCGTGTGCGTCAGGCCCTCATAGCTGCTGTGGAGGTTGCTCAGCGTGACATCGGTGCGATTGCGTGCTTCGCGTTCAATGGCAAAGGGCGTTTTGGTTTTTTTAAGTGCACGCTGGCGGTTGTGAATCATCGCGGCGTGTTCGAGTTTCATGTCGCTCATGTCGACATCTCCCTGATTTAAAGCAACAGATATCCTGCATGCGAAATAAAGCATGCCTGTATGTCCGGTTATTTCCGGTAAAGAGGTTCAGTCAGTTTTTAATAAATAAGCGCGCACGTCCGCCGCGCAGAAAAATAAAAACACCGCGCAATACCGGACCTGGCGAAATAAACGCACAAAAAATGACTGTATGAGAAAGGGTGCGCAGCCCGCGGCTACGCCTGTCGAGGCGGAGGGAAAAGTGCCTGAATATACATAAACATAATGCGCTCTCGCAGTGACTACAGCGTGTATTTCAGGGAGAGCAATCGGATCGTACAGAGAAGATTGCTGCCCGCCAGGTGGCAAGCAGCGAAATGCAGTTAGCTTGCCGGAGTAATAACGTATTTAGGGTGACTGTCCAAAGTATGACTCCTGCGACTATTTTCGCTTAGTATAATCTCAGCCCCGTTCGGGTAAAGAAAAATAACGGTTCAATCCCGGTTTCGTTTATTAACCGTTGTGACTTCAGCATGCCCGCCTGACCAGCCTTATAACCGCGTTGCATTTGTTATAACTTTTTTGCATATCATTAGCCCATAATCGACTATTCTTTGCATGAGCCCTTTCGTACACTCGCGTTACTTTCTCAGGCAAGGATTTTCCATGAAAAAAATAATTCCATCATTACTGGCCTTGTCACTGGCCACCGCATTCAGCGTTAACGCCGCCACACCAAAAGATACCCTGGTCGTCGTACAGTCAACAGACGATGCAGACAGCTTTGATCCGGCGAAAGGGTTTGAACTGACCAGCGTGCAAGCGTTTACCAACATTTATCAGCGCCTGGTGCAGTCGGATCCACAAAACCCCACAGATTTAAAACCGACCCTGGCGACATCCTGGCAGCCAGGTAGCGATAACCGCAGCCTGACGTTTGCATTGCGTAAAGACGCCAAATTCGCCAGCGGCAATCCCCTGCGCCCGGAAGATGTGATCTTCTCGCTGGGGCGCGTGGTGAAACTGAATCTGGATCCTTCCTTTATTCTGACCCAGCTCGGCTGGAACAAAGATAATGTGGATGGCTTCCTGAAAAAGGTTGATGACAACCATGTGCAGATTAGCTGGACGGCGAACGTCAGCCCGGCTTACGTTCTTAGCCTGCTGTCCGCACCGGTTTCCTCCATCGTCGATGAAAAAACTGTCAGCGCGCACGCCGAAAAAGGCGATTTCGGTAACGGCTGGCTGGCCACCAACTCTGCCGGTAGCGGCCCTTACCAGATTCGTAAAGTGGTGATGCATCAGGCCGTGATCCTGACCGCCAACCCGACGTCACCGGCCGGCGCGCCGAAGATTAAAAATATTCTGATCAAAAATGTGCCGGAACCGGCGGCCCGCCGGTTGCTGCTTGAGCAAGGCGACGCTGACATCGCCCGTAACCTGGGGGCAGACCAGATTGCCTCGCTGCAGGGCAAAAGCGGTGTGAAAACCGACGCGATTCCGATGGCCTCGCTGTATTACATCCAGTTCAACATTGGCAACAAAAACAATCCGGCGTTAAAAAACCCGGCCTTCTGGGAAGCGGCACGCTACCTGTTCGACTATAAAGGCATTGCCGGACAGCTGCTGAAAGGGCAGTTCGATGTGCACCAGACGTTTCTGCCGAAAGGTTTTCTGGGTGCCTTAAACGACAACCCGTACAGTTACGATCCGGAAAAAGCGAAAGCGATCCTGAAAAAAGCCGGCCTGACGAATGTCAGCTTTACCCTGTCCACCAGCAATCAGCCCCCGTATCTGGATATTGCCCAGGCCCTGCAGGGCAGCTTTGCTAAAGGCGGCGTAAAAGTGGAAGTGTTGCCGGGACTGAGCTCTGAAGTTTCTACCCGCGTCAAAGCGCATAACTACGAAGGCACGATCAACGCCTGGGGCGCAGACTACTTTGATCCGAATACCAACGCCTCGTCGTTCGCCTACAACCCGGAAGATGGCAGCAAGACGATTGCTTACCGTTCTGACTGGCATATTCCAGAGCTGAATAAGCAGGTGCTGGCTGCAACCGCGGAAAGCGATCCGAAAAAACGCGTTGAACTTTACCAGGCGATGCAACGTGAAGTGCTGAAAAGCTCGCCTTATGTTATTGGACTGCAGGCGAAAAACCTTATCGCCCTGCGCGATAACCTTAAAGGCTACGTTCAGGGCATTAACCCGGACATGGTTTACTATTCGCAGGTTACTAAGTAATGGCACACTCTGCCTCTTCTGCCGGGTCCGCCCGGCATTTTTGGCGGCGCGCTGGCCGCCTTTCATCAGGCTTACTGTCACTGGTAATCACCCTGTCAGGATTGCTGGCGTTTACCTTTATGCTGTCGCATCTCTCGCCGATCGATCCGGTACAGCAAATCGCGGGCGATCATGCCAGTGAAGCGACCTATGCGCAGGTTCGTCACGATCTCGGGCTGGATCAGCCGGTACTGATGCAGTTCTGGCACTACATTGCGCATCTGATGCGCGGCGATCTCGGCGTTTCCCGTCTGACGAATCAGCCCGTCAGCAGCGACCTGTTGCAGACGTTTCCGGCCACCATTGAGCTGGCCACCTGCGCAATGATTTTTGCCGTGATCTTTGGCGTTTCACTGGCGTTGCTGGCCGCCTGGAAACCCGGCAGCGTGATCGATAACGTGGCGCGCTTTATCTCCCTGTTGGGTTACTCCGTGCCGGTCTTCTGGCTGGGCCTGCTGGGCTTATTGCTGTTTTATGCGGTGCTGCACTGGTCTGCCGGACCGGGACGGCTGGATGATATCTGGGCCTATACGCTGGAGCCGAAAACCGGCTTTGTGCTGATTGACAGCTGGCTGTCGGGCGACCGGGAAATTTTCTGGAACGCGGTGGCCCATCTCTGGTTGCCGGTGGTGATTTTGGGCCTGCTGGCGATGGCGGGCATTACCCGTTTGCTGCGCGCGGCGCTGCTGGAAGAGAGCAGTAAAGAGTATGTGGTGCTGGCGCGGGCAAAAGGCGCGGGCCGGGTGCGGATTCTGCTGCGCCATATCTTCCCGAACGTGCTGGGTACGCTCATTACCGTGATTGCGCTGTCCTACGCCACGCTGCTGGAAGGCTCGGTGCTGACAGAAACCGTGTTTGCCTGGCCTGGCGTAGGGCGCTATATGACCAATGCGCTCTTCTCTGGCGATGTGCCAGCCATTCTGGGGGCCACTCTGTTGATTGGAAGCTGTTTTATTCTGATCAATGCGCTGGCGGACGCCCTCACCTGGTTAACCGATCCGAGAACACGATGACGCAACAACTTACTGAACTTGAAACGGTGCGACCACGACGCAGCCGCCGACGCATCACCTCGTTAACCATCGGGTTAACGCTGGTGGCGATTGTCATTCTGATGGCAGTGCTGGCACCGCTCATCGCGCCTTACGATCCCAATCTGCAAACCATCTCCAGCCGCCTGCTGCCGCCTTCGGCTGCACACTGGTTTGGCACCGATGGCTTTGGCCGCGACCTGCTCTCACGGGTGATCTATGGCGCACGTCCGACGCTGCTGCTGGTATCACTGATTCTGATCCTCACTATCCCGGTGGGCCTGCTGGTGGGCATCACCGCCGGCTATACGGGCGGCTGGACCGAGCGCGTCTTGATGCGCATCACCGATATTTTTCTTTCACTGCCAAACCTGGTGATTGCCCTGGCGCTGGTTTCCATTATGGGACCGGGCCTGATGAACGGTGCGCTGGCGCTGGCGCTGACCAGTTGGCCGCCGTTTGCCCGTCAGGCGCGCGCCGAAACCCTGGCGCTGCGGCGCAGTGACTATCTGGCCGCCGCCCGTATGCAAGGCATTACCGGCTTTCGCCTGATGTTCGGCCATATTCTGCCGCTGTGCCTGCCCACCGCCGTGGTGCGCGCGGCGCTGAGCTTGGGCGGGATTATCCTGGCCGCTGCCGGACTGGGCTTTCTGGGCATGGGCGTGCAACCGCCTACCGCCGAGTGGGGTTCAATGGTTGCGGAAGGCAGTAAGGTGATCTTTGACCAGTGGTGGGTGGCGGCGGCTCCCGGCGCGGCCATTCTCTTTGCCAGCCTGGCGTTTAACCTGACAGGCGATGGCCTGCGTGACCGACTGGATACCCGACATGCAAAATAACATTCTTGTGGAGTCACTCAGCATCCGCAGCGAGGCGGCGACGCTGGTCGACAATATCAGTTTCTCCATCGGGCGGGAGCGGGTGGCGCTGGTTGGTGAATCCGGTTCGGGTAAATCGCTGACCGCCCGGACGTTAATGGGCTTACTGTCCCCTGCCCTGCATCTGCAGGCCAGCCAGCTTCAGGTCGCGGGTGAAAATGCCCTGGCCCTGAACGAGCGCGGCTGGAGTAAGCTGCGGGGCGAGCGCGTGGCCATGGTCATGCAGGACCCCAAATATGCGCTGAATCCGTCACGGACGATCGGCTGGCAGGTGGAAGAGCCGCTGATTCTGCACCGTCGCCTGAGCCGCGCAGCGCGCAAAGAAAAGGTGTGCGACATGCTGGATGCCGTCGGCCTGCCTAATCCGCGCCAGTTGATGCAGGTTTATCCGCATCAGCTGTCCGGCGGGATGGGACAACGCGTGATGCTGGCCATCGCCCTGATTACCGATCCGGCCTTTTTGATTGCCGACGAGCCGACATCCGCACTGGATCACGCCATGCGCGATCAGGTGCTGTCGCTGATTCGTGAGCTGGTGGAGTCCCGCAACATGGGCCTGCTGCTAATTAGCCATGATCTGCAACAGGTCTCAGAGCACTGCGAGCGCGTGATGGTAATGTACAAAGGTCGCGTGCTGGATACGCTGCCTGCGGCGGATTTGCCGCGCGCAACCCATCCCTACACTCGCACGCTGTGGTCCTGCCGCCCCAGTAAAGCCACGCACGGACAACCGCTACCGGTGCTGGACCGCGCAGCGCTGGAGGCCCACCATGATTAATCTGCAACACCTGAGCGTGTCACACAAACAGGGTTACGATCTGCGTACCGTCGTACACGACGTTAACCTGCAGGTTAACGCGGGCGAGTGTTTTGGTCTGGTCGGCCCGTCTGGCTGCGGCAAGTCATCGCTGCTGTGGGTGATGGCCGGACTGAACCCGCACTGGCAGGGGAATATGGAACTGGCAGGGCACAAAGTCCTGCCGGGCAAAAGCTTTACCGGCGCGCTGCGTCAGGAGGTGCAGATGGTGTTTCAGGATCCCTATGCCTCCCTGCATCCCCGCCATCGCCTGCGCCGTACGCTGTCCGAGCCGCTCAACCTGCTGAAACGGGACAACATCGACGATCGTATTCATGAGGGATTTCGCCATGTGGGGCTGGATCCGTCGCTGGCCGATCGCTATCCTCATCAGTTGTCCGGCGGTCAGCGCCAGCGTGTGGCTATCGTGCGCGCCCTGTTGCTTCAGCCCAAAATACTGCTGCTGGATGAGCCAACATCGGCACTGGATATGTCAATCCAGGCTGAGATTCTCAATCTGCTTAACGATCTTAAGCGTCAGGATGGTCTGACGATGGTGCTGGTCAGCCATGATCCCGATGTGATTGATCACATGTGTGACCGTGCCGTCCGGATGGCGCAGGGACGGATCGTTGAGCAGATTGCCGCCTCAGCCTGATGCAAGGAAAAACCATGAGCATCCGACTTCGCCCACTGGAACGAGAAGATCTTCACTTTGTGCATCAGCTGGATAACAACGCCAGCGTCATGCGCTACTGGTTCGAAGAGCCGTATGAAGCCTTCGTGGAATTGTCCGATCTGTACGATAAGCACATTCACGATCAGACCGAACGGCGCTTCGTGGTTGAGCATGAGGGGCAAAAAGCGGGGCTGGTGGAGTTAGTGGAGATTAACCATGTTCACCGCCGCGCTGAATTTCAGATCATCATTGATCCGGCGCATCAGGGCAAAGGTCTGGCCACCCAGGCGGCGAAGCTGGCGATGGATTACGGTTTTTCCGTGCTGAATCTGTATAAGCTCTACCTGATCGTCGATCAGGAAAATGAGAAAGCCATCCACATCTACAGCAAACTGGGCTTTGAGATTGAAGGCGTGCTTAAACACGAATTCTTTATCAATGGCGAATACCGCAACACCATTCGTATGTGCATTTTCCAGCATCAGTATCTGGAACGCCATAAAGCACCGGGCGGTATGGTAAAACCTACCGCCCAGTAATCAGCCGCGTGCGCCGACCGGGTTCATGTAAGGCTTTGGATGCTCGGGCTCCAGGTTATACATGCCCCCGTAGAACGGATCGACCAGCAGCCAGCCGGGGAAGCCCAGCAGTGGAATATTCCCCAGCAGGTACCACAGGTTGGCACGGGCTTCGATCGGCACCGTGACGGGCACGTAGCCCGGACTTTCCAGCATCAGCAAATAGTGCTTTTTACCAAAATAGCGATGGGTGGATTTTTCCAGGATGACGGTTTTTGGCGTATAGCCTTCCGCAACAGGACGACCAGTTTCATCCTGTACGGTAAAACGCGCGCCGGGCGGCTGCGAATCGATCAGAACCGATTGGTTTTCGTTGCCAACAATGGTGGCGCAACCGCTCAGTAGCATCGCGGCAGCGAGAGCCAGAATGTGCTGTTTCATGGCAGGATCCGATAAAAGTCAGGAAGCACAGTGTAAACCGCCCTTCCCACCTTTTCATCCTTCTCAATCGGGCTATCATCGCCCGATTCTGCTGCTTTATTGCGGTTGACAATGGCGGGCAATCGCCGCGATGTCACGGGGCGAGGTGCGGCAGCAGCCGCCAATCAGTCGGGCGCCGGCCTGCTGCCATTCGGCAAATTTGTCATGCAGCGTGCAACCTGAGGGCGCGGAGTGCCAGCTTTTGCTGTTGGCATCGTACTGCTCACCCGAATTGGGATACACCACCAGGGGCTTCTCTGTCAGGCGCTGAAGCTGCTGCAGAGCGGGTGTGACACTGTCCAGCGCGATGCAGTTGATCCCCACGGCAATAACCTGCGGCTGCGCATTCAGGTAGGCCGCAACGTCACGCAGCGACGTGCCATCGCTGAGGTGTTCCGCATCACGTAGCGTAAAGGAGAACCAGGCACAGCTGTCAGGGAATTCGCGCAGCAGGTTGACCAGCGTCTGCGCTTCGGCAAACGAAGGCAGGGTTTCACAGGCCAGCACATCCACGCCCGCTGCCAGCAAGGCAGCTATCCGGGGGCGATGAAACGCCATCATCTCGGCTTCGGGCAACGTATAGTCGCCGCGATATTCCGACCCGTCCGCCAGAAACGCGCCATAAGGGCCCACCGAGCCTGCTACCAGCAATATCCTGTCGTCTGTCTGCGTCGCCAGGTAATCTGCGCGGGCACGTTGAGCCAGTTCGACGCTTTGTGCGATCAGCGCCAGCGACTGCTGTTCGTTCAAACCGCGTGCCGCAAAGCCTTGTGGCGTCGCCTGATAGCTGGCGGTAATTGCGCAGCGCGCGCCAGCAGCAAAATAGTCATAGTGCACCTGGTAAATCAGCTCAGGATTTTCCATCAGCACTTTCGCGGACCACAACGCATCCGTCAGATCGCAGCCCCGGGTTTCCAGCTCAGTCGCCAGCGCCCCATCCAGAATCAACGGAGCAGACTGCTGCAGTGCGTGTGATACAGGATTACGCGACATCTCTGGCCTCCTTAGCCTGTGATTTTTTGTGGGTCACATGGTAAGCGCCATAGCAAAACAGCACAAACGGAATTCCGCACCACAGGGCAATGCGCTGTGAGGGATCAAACGCCAGCCCGGCACAGGCCAGCAGGCAGAGTAAAAAGCCCAGAATCGGCGTAAACGGATAGAGCGGCGCGCGGTAAATCAGGTCAGCTGGCGCTTTGCCCTGCTGCACATGCCGGCGACGGAAAACATAGTGCGATGCACAGATGCTGAGCCACACCGCCACGACGGCAAAGCCAGAGATAGCAGACAGCGCCACAAATACGGTGTCCGGCGCGACCACACTGGAAAACAGCGCCAGCAGCCCGCCAATCATGCTGACGGTGATAGCCAGCAGCGGTACGCCACGTTTATTTACCCGGGCGAAGGCGCGCGGCAAGGTGTTTTCATTGGCCAGCGACCACAGCATCCGGCCCGAAGCATACAGGCCCGAGTTCGCCGCTGACAGGATGGCCGTGAGAATAACAAAGTTGATGATATCCGCCGCCCATGGAATACCGATTTTCTCAAACACCAGCACAAACGGGCTTTTGACGATACCGGCCTGATCCATCGGGATCAGCGCCGCCAGCACGAAGACGGTGCCGACAAAGAACAGGATGAGACGAGCAACGGTGGTACGAATAGCCAGCGGCACGACTTTTTGCGGGTTTTCGGTTTCACCGGCGGCAATACCGATTAACTCAGTGCCGGAAAAGGCAAAGTTCACCGCCACCATGGTCATGATGATCGGCAACACACCGTTAGGCAACCAGCCGTGCGCGGTAAGATTGCTCAGTCCGGGTGCTGGCGTACCGTCCTTCATGGGAATAAACCCGAACATGGCTGCGCCGCCCAGGACGATAAAGGCGACAATGGTGATGACCTTGATGATGGAAAACCAGAATTCCCCTTCCGCAAAGAAGCGGGTAGAAATCACGTTCAGCAGATAGATGGCAATACAGAAAACCAGGCACCAGATCCAGACCGGCACATGCGGAAACCAGTACTGCATACAGAACCCTGCCGCCGTCAGGCTGGACCCCAGCGCGACGGTCCAGGTCAGCCAGTAGAGCCAGGCCACGGTATAGCCGGTTGCCGGACTCAGATAGCGGGCCGCATAGACGTGGAATGCGCCGGTTTCGGGCATCGCCACGGACAACTCACCCAGGCAGGCCATGACCAGCCAGACCACCAGCGCGCCAATCAGATAAGCCAGCAGCGTACCGGCGGCCCCTGTCGTGGAAATGATGTAGCCGGTGTTAAAAAACAGGCCCGTACCGATCACGCCGCCCAGCGATAACATCACCAGGTGGCGTACTTTCATGGTTCGCTTGAACTGACCCTGCGAAGACGTATTCTGCTCGCTCATAAACCTCATCCGTATGGACGTCTAAACATCTATATGCAGCAGATTTATACGCGTCGTCGCGCCGAAATGCAACGGGCGAAGCGGTAAGGTGCCAGAAAGGCCGGGATCGGTGCCCCGTGATAACGGGGCGGAATGCGTTAGCCAAACACGCTTTGCAGGTAGCGTTCCAGCGCCATTCGCGAACTGAAACCGTGCGGAATACCGTAGTGTTCCTGCGTATCACCGGCCAGGTAGAGAGGGAACTGTGTGTAGTGATCACAGGTTTTCATTTCTGAGGCCGGTTCGGCGAAAGGCTGACTTTTTTCTTTTAACGTCGGGTGGATGACCAGCGCCGTGCGCCCCATGCGCGCTTCGCGATTGACGTAAACATAGTTGTCGCCACGACGATAGCCGTACGCACGGGGGGTAATTTCATCGACTTCAAAGCCCACTTTTTCCAGGACGCGCGCTACCTCATCTGGTCGTAAATACATGCTTGATCCTCTCCTCTTCAAAAGCCACGCAACCTTACATCAGCGTGGCTGTACGGGCATTCGGAATTTTCCCTAAAGGGTCATCCCGCGCCTCGTTAAGCAAAACGTGGTCTACACTGAGTATTACGTGTTAATGACAAGGGAGCCAAAAATGTTTAATCGAACGCAAAAAAACGATGACATTGATATCAATCAGGATGTTAATGAGTTGGCAGATTCACTTGAAGCCCTGCTGAAGTCTTACGGCAGCGAGGCCAAAGACGAAGTCAATTCTGCGCGCAGTCAGGCTGAAGCCCTGCTTAAGCAAACCCGGGCAAAACTGAACGGCGGCGGTAACCGTGTCACGCAGGTGGCCCGCGATGCCGGCTATCAGGTTGACGCGTATGTCCATGACAAACCCTGGTACGGTGTCGGTATCGGCGCGACCATCGGCATTGTGTTAGGCGCACTACTGGTTTCACGCCGCTAACGCTGTTCCACCCCGTTATCATCCGCCTCGCTCACTGAGCGGGGCTTTTTTATGCCTGTTTTTTAATCAATCAGCTTTACAAATTTATTTTTCGGGTGGCAGAGCGCGCCAGGCCTGACTTGCCGCGATAATCGCGATTAACCCTACATATGGTGCTATTGACCGCCGCAAATACTACATCTAGTATTCATTTCATTGTCAGCCCACAAGATGTTTGCACGAACGAAGCCTGATTCAGGGATATACACATCGTTATTCGCAGCAGGAC
Source organism: Pantoea sp. CS_6 (assembly GCF_041954745.1). NCBI lineage: Bacteria > Pseudomonadati > Pseudomonadota > Gammaproteobacteria > Enterobacterales > Erwiniaceae > Pantoea > Pantoea sp. CS_6. The sequence goes on along the minus strand of NZ_JAVAYG010000018.1, from coordinate 20,880 downwards.
CGCAATGAAAGAGGAATACGAATCATGCGCATTATTATTTACACTAAAAACCACTGTGTCCAGTGTAATGCCACGAAGAATGCACTGGATCGCCACGGCATCGATTACCAACTGATCAATCTGGATACCCAGCCGGACGCAATCGACAGCCTGAAAGCGCTGGGCTATCGCCAGGTGCCCGTGGTGATGACCCATGACGATCACTGGAGTGGCTTTCGTCCTGACAAGATAGCCCGTTTAACCCAAACCACGGCCATCGGCGGGTAGTCACATGTTCCCACTGGTCTATTTTTCCAGCCAGTCGGAAAACACCCATCGGTTTATTACCCGTCTGGGCCTGCCCGCGCACCGCATACCGATTGAGAGCAAGCAACCGCTGCATATTCACCAGCCTTATATTCTGGTGGTGCCGAGCTATGGCGGTGGCAGTCATCGCGGCGCCGTGCCCAGACAGGTGATTCAGTTTCTTAATGATGAAGCCAATCGTCGCGGTCTGCGCGGCGTGATCGCGGCCGGTAACCGTAACTTCGGTGAAGGCTACTGCCTGGCGGGCGACATCATTGCTAAGAAATGCCAGGTTCCCTACCTGTATCGGTTTGAACTGATGGGAACGCCGGACGATATCGCCAATGTAAAAGCGGGAGTAACCCAATTTTGGCAACCACAGACACTCTGAACAACGTTGCGCTGGACTACCATGCGCTGAACGCCATGCTGAATCTGTACGACGCCGATGGCCGTATTCAGTTTGAAAAGGATCAGCAGGCGGCGCGACAGTTCCTTATTCAGCACGTGCAACCCAATACGCTGCACTTTGCCAGCGTAGCCGAGCGCCTGCGCTATCTGGTTGCAGAAGGCTACTATGAAGCGGACGTGCTGAATCAGTACGATTTTGACTTCCTGTGTGCCCTGCACGATGAAGCCGACGCATGGGGTTTTGAGTTCAAAACCTTTTTAGGCGCGTGGAAGTACTACACCAGCTACACGCTGAAGACATTTGACGGCAAGCGTTACCTGGAAACCTTTGCGCAGCGTGCCTGTATGGTGGCACTGACGCTGGCACGGGGCGACGAAAGCCTGGCACGCGCAGTACTGGCGGAAATCCTCAGTGGCCGTTTTCAGCCTGCCACGCCGACGTTCCTTAACTGCGGCAAGCAACAGCGCGGCGAGCTGGTTTCCTGCTTCCTGTTGCGTATTGAAGACAATATGGAATCGATTGGCCGGGCGGTGAATTCCGCCCTGCAGCTGTCCAAACGCGGCGGCGGCGTGGCGTTCCTGTTGTCGAACCTGCGGGAGGCCGGTGCGCCGATTAAGCGCATTGAAAACCAGTCTTCCGGCGTCATTCCGGTCATGAAAATGCTGGAAGATGCGTTCTCCTATGCTAACCAGTTGGGCGCACGTCAGGGAGCGGGCGCAGTCTGGCTCAGTGCTCACCATCCTGACATTTTACGTTTTCTGGATACCAAGCGCGAAAACGCCGACGAGAAAATCCGCATTAAAACCCTGTCGCTGGGCGTGGTGATCCCGGACATCACCTTCCAGCTTGCCAAAGAGAATCAGCCGATGGCGCTGTTCTCGCCCTACGATGTGGAGCGGATCTACGGTCAGGCGTTTGGTGATATCAGCGTCAGTGAGAAATATCACGAGATGCTGGCGGATGACCGCATTCGTAAAACCTATATTCAGCCGCGCGATTTCTTCCAGACGCTGGCGGAAATTCAGTTTGAATCGGGTTATCCCTACATCATGTATGAGGACAGCGTCAACCGCGATAACCCTGTTGCCGGTCGCATTAATATGAGCAACCTCTGTTCAGAGATTTTGCAGGTGAACAGCGCCAGCGAGTTTAATGAAGACCTGAGCTACCGCCGCGTGGGAAAAGACATTTCCTGTAATCTGGGTTCCCTGAATATCGCGCATGCGATGGACTCGGGCAATCTCGCACAGACGGTGGATACGGCAATCCGCGCCCTGACGGCGGTATCAGAGATGAGTGATATTGCGTCCGTGCCTTCCGTTGCAGAAGGTAACCGGCGTTCCCATGCGATCGGCCTGGGCCAGATGAACCTGCATGGCTATCTGGCGCGGGAAGGCATCGTCTATGGTTCTCCGGAAGCACTGGATTTCACTAATCTCTATTTTTACTGTGTGACCTACTATGCGCTGCGCGCCTCGAATCAGCTGGCAAAAGCACGCCAGCAAACCTTCGAGGGTTTTGAGTCCTCGACCTATGCCACCGGCGCTTACTTTGACAAGTATCTGAACGCTGACTGGCAGCCGCGCACCGCCCGTATTGCCGCCCTGTTTGCCAAAGCGGGCATTACGCTGCCCGGCCGTGAAGACTGGCTGGCGCTGCGTGAAGCGGTGATGACCTCGGGTTTATACAATCAGAATCTGCAGGCTATCCCGCCCACGGGGTCGATCTCCTACATCAATCACGCCACCTCCAGTATTCATCCGATTGTGTCGCGTATTGAGATCCGCAAAGAGGGTAAAACCGGTCGCGTATACTATCCCGCCCCCTTCATGACCAATGACAATCTGGCGTTCTATGAAGATGCCTACCAGATTGGGCCGGAGGCCATTATTGATACCTACGCTGAGGCAACCCGACATGTGGATCAGGGCCTGTCACTGACCCTGTTCTTCCGGGACGACGTGACTACGCGCGACATCAATAAAGCGCAGATTTACGCCTGGAAGAAAGGCATCAAAACGCTCTATTACATTCGACTGCGCCAGATGGCCCTGCAAGGCACCGAAGTGCAGGGCTGCGTCTCCTGTGCACTGTGAGAAACCTGTTATGCAACTTCGACATATTCACGCGATTAACTGGAACCGGATTCAGGATGAGAAAGATCTTGAGGTCTGGAACCGTCTGACCAGCAACTTCTGGTTGCCGGAAAAAATCCCGCTGTCCAATGATTTGCAGGCCTGGCAGACGCTGGACAAGTCACAACAGCAGCTCACCATTCGCGTCTTTACCGGCCTGACGCTGCTGGACACCATTCAGAATGTGCTGGGCGCACCGGGGTTAATGCCTGACGCGCTGACGCCGCATGAGGAGGCGGTGCTGTCGAATATCAGCTTTATGGAGGCGGTGCATGCCCGATCCTACAGCTCGATTTTTTCGACCTTATGCAATACCAGCGATGTGGATGCGGCGTACCAGTGGAGTGAAGAGAACCAGGCCCTGCAAAATAAAGCCGGGATTATCCTGACCCATTACCGCGCTGACGATCCGTTAAAGAAAAAAATCGCCAGCGTCTTTCTGGAGTCGTTTCTGTTTTATTCGGGCTTCTGGCTGCCGATGTACTGGTCCAGCCGCGGCAAGCTGACCAATACGGCGGATCTGATTCGTTTAATCATCCGCGATGAGGCGGTACACGGCTACTATATCGGCTATAAATACCAGAAAGCGCTTGAGCAGGTCGATGAGGGCCGCCGCGAAGCCTTACAGCAGTTCGCCATCGATCTGCTGCTGGCGCTGTATGAAAATGAAGTGGCCTATACAGAAGCGCTGTACGGCGAAACAGGCTGGGCAGACGAGGTGAAAACCTTCCTGCATTACAACGCCAATAAGGCGTTGATGAATCTGGGCTACGAGGCTCTGTTCCCGGCGGAGCTCACGCAGGTCAATCCGGCCATTCTGGCGGCACTGTCACCCAATGCGGATGAGAACCATGATTTCTTCTCGGGCTCAGGATCGTCTTACGTGATGGGGAAAGCGGTCGAAACCGAAGACGAAGACTGGAATTTTTAAGACGTTGTGTGCCGTGCTGTCAACGGCACGTTTCCCCTTAGCGAAGGGACAGGCGCGCGGCATTTTCACAGCGCGCTGAACCTTCCCTCTCCGTCCGCGGAATGGGTGCCGATCGCGCCACAATAAATGACGGTAACGATTTGGCCGCCGTTGCCAGGGTTAACCAGACTGAGATCACTGCTCACGCACTGACCGCTCTCAGCATCGCGCTGCCTTTGGCATGGCGTTGAGAAACCCGTTTATTCCGACGCCAAAACGGGGCGCCGTACCCGGATCCAATCTGACAGAGGGATAAGTCTGTGCCTGCCACGACCCGAGAAATCGCGACCAACAAACCCGACGTAAACGGCTGTCGATCTTTACTGTTACCCGACTATCACATAAACATAGCTATCAAATTATTTTTTAGGTTATTATTAACGCCACATTATTATTCATCTTTGCTACTGACGACCTATGACAACGTCTCACCCTGGTTTATCTTCCGCGCTGGTGGGACTGATGTCCGTTGCCACGGGACTGTGCGTCGCCAGTAATTATTATATTCAGCCTCTGCTGCATACTATCGCCCTTCACTTTCACTTATCCGTCGCATTCGCCGGGTTTATCGTGACCAGCGCGCAACTCGGCTATGCCTGCGGTCTGCTGTTGCTGGTCCCACTTGGCGATATGCTGGAACGGCGTGGACTGATTGTTGCCATGATGGTGCTGGCGGCGCTTGGTATGGTGATCATTGCCCTTTCCTCCTCTTTTCCTGTGTTGTTACTGGGAACGGTACTTACCGGGCTCTTTTCTGTCGCGGCGCAAATTCTGGTACCGCTGGCGGCCACCCTGGCCCGCCCGGAAACACGGGGCAAAGTGACCGGCACCGTCATGAGTGGCTTGCTGTTGGGTATTCTGCTGGCGCGCACCGTGGCGGGCGGCCTGGCTCAGTTGGGCGGCTGGCAAACCGTCTACTGGGTCGCCAGCGTCTTAATGCTGTTGATGGCGCTGGCGCTGTGGCGCGCGCTGCCGCGTATTACCCCCTCGGTCTCGTTAAATTATCCGCAGCTGCTGGTTTCCATTTTCAGGCTGTATGCGGCCGACGCTGTTCTGCGCACCCGGGCCTTTACCGGTTGCCTGACGTTTGCCAATTTCAGCATCCTGTGGACCTCAATGGCCTTTCTGCTCTCTTCCGCGCCCTACGGTTATTCGGAAGGGGAGATCGGCTTACTGGGGCTGGTGGGTGCCGCTGGCGCACTGGCGGCCAGAAAAGCCGGGGCGCTGGCGGACAAAGGTAAAGCGAAACTGACCACCAGCATGGGCTTGCTGATTATGCTGCTGTCATGGAGCGTGACCGCCTGGGGCACACAGCATCTTGCGGCTCTGATTATCGGCATTTTGCTGCTGGATCTGGCGGTACAGGGCGTGCATATCACCAATCAGAGCGTGATTTACGCGCGTCAGCCTGATGCCCGTAACCGCCTGAATGCCGGCTATATGACCAGCTACTTTATCGGCGGTGCGCTGGGTTCGCTGCTGTCTGCCAATGCCTATCATCTGGGCGGCTGGCATGGGGTTTGCGCAGCCGGTGCAACACTGACGTTACTGAATTTACTTGTCTGGTGGAGGAATCACCGCTTAGAGCAACCGAATAGCCAGAATAGTGTGATTTAGCCTGTTCAGCCGAGTGTGAGTTTGCTATGGTTGGCCCCAAAGTTATTCACGTCGGTTATTTTTTCTTTCGAAATCATTTGATGTCGTACCGTTTCGCTCTACGACCAACGCCTGTGATATCAATGCGCACCACCTTCACCCTGGGGTCAAGGACAGATCTTGAATCACCACAGTGGAACAGCCCGAGAACACCGCTTCTGTGTCCGGTGACTCAACAGTCATGCTGTCGCCGTGGTTACTATAAAAGTTGAAATTAGTGAGGTTTTTTCTAATGGAAAGTTCGTTTACTCCCATTGAGCAAATGTTAAACATCCGCGCCAATCGTCATGCGGATTTCCCCTTCCAGGAGATTCTTCTGACGCGACTCTGCATGCATATGCAAGGTAAGCTGCTGGATAATCGTAATAAAATGCTGAAAGAACAGGGCATCAATGAAACCCTGTTTATGGCATTGCTGACCCTGGATGCGCAGGAAGATCAGAGCATTCAGCCTTCTGAACTGAGCACCGCGCTGGGTTCATCACGTACCAACGCCACGCGCATCGCTGATGAGCTGGAAAAACGCGGCTGGATTGAGCGCCGTGAAAGTGCGCAGGATCGCCGCTGTCTGCATCTGCATCTGACCGACAAAGGTAATGCCTTCCTGCAGCAGGTTCTGCCGCCGCAGCATCAGAGCCTGCAATATCTGTGGTCCGCTCTGACCGCTGACGAAAAGTCGCAGCTCGAAAGCATCACCCGTAAGTTGCTTACCCGACTGGATAAAATGGAAGAAGACAAACTGTCTGCCTCGTTATCACGGTAATAGCAAGATCTGCGACACAATCACCTGACGAAATCGTTATTTTAACCCTCTTTCATCCGGCCAGCGCTTAGTCGCTGGCTTTTTTGGCTCGGGCGAAGGCGAAAACGGACTTGACCTCGCCGACATAGTGGAAAACGTGGAGAAATACATGAGTGCATCAGAGGCGCAAAGCCCGCATCAGCCTGTGAACAACAAAAAGAAAAAGCGTAAAGGCGCACTGATTTTACTGGCGCTGGTGGTCGTACTGCTCGGCATTGCGTGGGGCGTATACTGGTTTTTAGTGTTGCGTCATTTTCAGGAAACGGATGATGCCTATGTTGCGGGTAATCAGGTGCAGATCATGGCCCAGGTGTCAGGCAGCGTGAACAAAGTCTGGTTTGACGATACGGACTATGTCAAAAAAGGGGATGTGCTGGTGTCGCTGGATAAAACTGACGCACAGCAGGCCTTTGAAAAAGCGCAGACGGAGCTGGCTACCAGCGTTCGTCAGGTGCACCAACAGATGATTAATGCGAAACAGTATCAGGCCACCATTGCACTCCGTCAGACGGCGTTGGATCAGGCGCAGGCCGATCTGAAACGCCGCGAACCGTTGGGTGCGTCCAACCTGATTGGCCGTGAAGAACTGCAACATGCGCGCGATGCCGTGGCCTCCGCGAAAGCAGAGCTGGATGTGGCAATTCAGCAATACAACGCCAACCAGGCGATGATCCTGAACACCTCACTGGAAAACCAGCCTGCCGTAAAACAGAGCGCCGCGCAGCTGCGCGACGCCTGGCTGGCACTGCAACGTACCGACATTCGCAGCCCGATGGACGGTTATGTCTCGCGTCGTAGCGTCCAGGTCGGATCGCAAATCAGCACCAGTACCCCGCTGATGGCTGTCGTCCCGGCGACGGATTTGTGGGTGGATGCAAACTTCAAAGAAACCCAACTGGCAGGCGTGCGTATTGGTCAACCGGCCACCGTTGTGGCCGATATCTACGGCGATGATGTGGTCTATCACGGCAAAGTGGTGGGGCTGGATATGGGCACAGGCAGCGCGTTTTCCCTGTTACCTGCACAGAACGCCACGGGCAACTGGATTAAAGTCGTTCAGCGCCTGCCAGTGCGCATTGAGCTGAACCAGGACGAAGTCGCGAAGTATCCACTGCGTATTGGCCTGTCAACGTTGGTCAAAATTGATACCGACAATAAAGACGGTAGCGTACTGGCTACCAGCGTACGTCAGCAGGCAGCCTACAGCACTAACGCTCTGGCCATTGACCTGGCACCGGTTAATACGCTGATCACCGATATCGTCCACGCGAACGCCGGATGATGAGCCGGAGGCTGTAATGGCACAAACACCGCTTAAAGGGATGCCGCTGGTCTTAATGACCATTGCGTTATCGCTGGCGACGTTCATGCAGGTTCTGGACTCTACCATTGCGAACGTTGCGATTCCGACGATTGCCGGTAACCTGGGGGCGTCCAACTCCCAGGGAACCTGGGTCATCACCTCATTCGGGGTGGCCAATGCTATCTCGATTCCGATTACCGGCTGGCTCGCCAGGCGCATCGGTGAAGTCAAACTCTTTACCTGGTCCACTATCTTGTTTGCGCTGGCCTCCTGGGCCTGCGGTATGTCAGAAAGCCTGGAGATGCTGATTTTCTTCCGCGTCATTCAGGGGATCGTGGCCGGTCCGTTGATTCCGCTGTCGCAAAGCCTGTTGCTGAACAACTATCCTCCGGCCAAGCGCAGTATCGCCCTGTCGCTCTGGGCGATGACGGTGATCGTGGCCCCGATATGTGGACCGATCCTCGGCGGCTGGATCAGCGATAATTACCACTGGGGCTGGATCTTCTTTATCAACGTTCCTATCGGGGTTGTCGTCATTATGCTGACGCTGCAAACCCTGCGTGGTCGTGAAACCCAGACACAGATTCGACCGATCGATACCGTCGGCCTGGTCCTGCTGATTGTCGGAGTCGGTTCGCTGCAGGTCATGCTGGATCGGGGTAAAGAGCTGGACTGGTTTAGTTCGACGGAAATCATCGTTCTGACCATTGTCGCCGTGGTGGCGCTCGTAATGTTGCTGATATGGGAGTTGACGGATGAGCATCCGATAGTCGATCTGTCGCTGTTCAAATCGCGTAATTTCACCATAGGCTGTTTGTCGATTAGCCTGGCCTACATGCTCTATTTTGGCTCGATTGTCCTGTTGCCGCAGTTGTTGCAGGAGGTCTACGGCTATACCGCAACCTGGGCCGGGCTGGCGTCTGCACCGGTGGGGATTATCCCGGTTATCCTGTCGCCGATTATTGGGCGTTTCTCGCATAAGATAGACATGCGGCAACTGGTAACGTTTAGCTTCATTATGTATGCCATTTGTTTTTACTGGCGAGCTTACACCTTTGAGCCCGAGATGGACTTTGCGGCCTCCGCCTGGCCTCAGTTTATTCAGGGCTTCGCGGTGGCCTGCTTCTTTATGCCATTGACGACAATCACGCTTTCCGGTCTGCCACCGGAGCGCATGGCCGCGGCATCCAGCCTGTCTAACTTTGTGCGTACGCTGGCGGGCTCGATTGGCACTTCCATTACCACGACAATGTGGACGGATCGTGAGGCAATGCACCACAGCAACCTCACCGAATCGGTGACGCCGTACAACATCAATGCGCAGCAGATGTACAGCCAGCTTGAAGGGATGGGCATGTCGCATCAGCAGGCATCGGCCTACATCGCCCAGCAGATCACCAATCAGGGGCTGATTATCTCTGCCAATGAGATTTTCTGGGCCTCGGCGGGCGTGTTCCTCGTCTTGCTGGTCCTGATCTGGTTTGCCCGTCCACCGTTCGGCGCAGGCGGCGGAGGCGGCGGCGCGCACTAGCGGCTGCCGCACTGTCTTCGCCGGTTCTGGCGTACCTGCCCGGTACGCCAGAACGTCCTTACCAACGCGTCGCTTTTATATCAATCACGAACCGGTATTTCACCTCCCCTTTCAGCATCCGCGCAAATGCCTCTTCTGTCTGCTCTCCGCGAATCAATTCAATGTCAGCCGTAATATTGTTCTCACCGCAGAAGTCCAGCATGTCCTGCGTTTCTTTGATGCTGCCAATAGAAGAGCCGCTGATGCTTAAACGGCGGAATACCATAGGCGTGATATCCGGTGAGGCGTGCGGGCTGTCGGGAATGCCCATCAGCACCAGACGGCCATTGGTTTTAAGCGTGGCCAGATAGGGATCCAGATCGTGAGGCGCGGCAACGCAGTCCACGATCAGATCCAGCGACTGCTGACTGGCCTGCATCTCTGCTGCATGGCGTGATACCACGACATGACGGGCACCAAGTCGGCGCGCATCTTCCGCTTTGTCGGGAGAGGTGGTGAACAGCGTGACGTCCGCACCCAGTGCGCTCGCCAGTTTTACCGCCATGTGCCCCAGCCCACCCAGGCCAATGACGCCAACCTTGTCGCCCGCTTTGACATCAAAGTGACGGAGCGGTGACCACACAGTGACGCCCGCACACAATAGCGGGGCCACGCCTGCCAGCGGCAAGTGCGAAGGAACCGATACAACAAAATCCTGATCGACGACAACGTGTTCCGCATAACCGCCCCGGGTGCGCTCCCCGGTATATTTATCTGTGCCGTTATAGGTCGCGGTGAAGCCGGCTTCGCAATACTGCTCTTCCTGCTGCTGACAAAAACGACAGGTGCGGCAGGCATCTACCATCACGCCCACACCGACAAGATCGCCGGGGGCAAAACGGCTGGCCTTTCCGCCGGTTTCAATCACCCGGCCCACAATTTCATGACCGGGTACTAATGGATAGTGGCTCACCGCCCACTCATTGCGGGCCATGTGCAAATCGGAGTGGCAAACGCCACAGTAAAGAATTTCGATTTTTACATCACTGGGCTGAAGCGGACGCAGCGCTATCTGGCCGGGCGTCAGGGGTTGTGTCGCATCGTGGGCGATCAGTGCATTGATTTTCATTGTGCCTCTCATCGTATCTGGCGTTATTTAACGGAAGGCGGCAAACTCTACTCAAATGGGTTCATTATTGATAGTAGTCACCCTTTGGTGACCATAGAAAGGAAGGACACTATGCCAGCCTGGGTTGACGGAAAACTGGTTTTTTATGTGGATTCGCCACCGCGCCGCCTGATGGATCTGTTTTCGGTGAAGTGGAGCACAATGGTGCTGCACGCGCTGTTTCACTGGCCTGGTGGCCGCGCGCGCACGGGGGAACTGCAGCGAAGCCTGCAGGGAATATCGAAAAAGATGTTGTTTCAGACGCTAAAAGAGCTGGAGCAACGCGGATTAATTTCCCGCCATGTTTATGACGTGGTGCCGCCTAAAGTGGAATATCAGTTAACGGCGCTGGGCAGAACCTTTGCGGAACCGGTGGAACAGCTTTATCAATGGGGACTGGAGAATCAACAGGTACTTGATGAGATGGATGCGCATTATCAGCGATCAAAGCCTGAGGGAGAGTAAAGCGCGGTAACGAACGGCATAGAGCATGATGGCGCATTGGCCGCGCCATCGTTTTGCTCGCACAGATTATGCGTTCTGACGCCACCATTCGGCTAACAGCACACCGGTCGCGACCGACACATTCAGACTTTCCACATTACCGGTGCCGCCAATTGACAGGCTCATATCGCCCTGCTGGAACGTGCTGTCGGACAAGCCTTCACGTTCCTGCCCTAACACCAGGACCATTTTGGCAGGCAGCTCGGCTTCAGACAGCGGCGTACCCTGATGGCTGGATGTGGTTACGATGGTGTAACCCGCTTTACGGAACGCGTCGAGGCCTTGCGTAAAGGTTGTGCCGCTGATGGCCTGAACGTGTTCCGCCCCGCCTTCCGCGGTACGAACTGCCGCGCCGGATTCCAGCAACGAGGCATCATTCACCAGCAGCCCTTTCACACCGAAATGTGCACAGCTACGCATGATAGCGCCAAGGTTATGTGGGTTACTGACATCTTCAAGGGCCAGCACGCAGTCTTTGCTTTCGGCCTTCTCCAGCCACGCGGCCACATCCATGCCCATGCGCTTTTTAATCAGGAAGCACACACCGCCATGGTGTTCGGTGCCGGAGGCTTTGGTGATCTCAGCGTCATCTACCACGTGGTAGGCTTTACGGTTCGCTGCCAGCCAGCGCAGCGCATCGCGAAAACGCGGCGTAACGCTCTGCACAAACCAGGCACGCACGATGCTTTCGGGACGGCTCTGGAACAGCGCCTGACAGGCGTTTTCGCCATAAACCCGGGTTTCTTCCAGGCGCTGGCGGCGGATCTGCTCTACGTCCACGACACCTTTACCGCTGATGCCCGGGTTATCCGATTTGGGCTCATCGACCGGTGCACGGGAAACGGTGCGCCAGGGCGAATCACTGCTGCCGTAAGCGTCGCGGTTATCGCTGCTGCGATCGTTGCGGCGAGGTGCACTGTCATTGCGGCGTGGCGCGCTGTCGCTGCGACGACCTGTACTACGTCCGCCTTCTTCACTGCGCTCAGTACGTGGGCCGGATGAACGACGAGTGTCTTCACGGCGAGCAGCAGGACGGCCACCTTTGCCTGTACGAGGATTGGGCGCACGCGCGCTTTGCTCATCTTCGCCACGCACATACATGACTTTGACCTTACCACTTTTGCCTTTAAATTCGTCGTTCATTTCTTCCTCCTGCATTGAGAGCGCGAAGATTACCTGATGTGACTGCGCTTAGCTATCAACTATTGAACCTATAGAGCAATCCACATTGAGCGGATCTTATCACCCTTTCATAATGGACAATATTGAGCAAAGCGCTCTACATCATTATCAGAGGTTTTTTATGAATACGGTATGCACGTCTTGTCAGGCAACCAATCGCGTTCCCGAAGAACGGCTTGCCGATGGTGCCAAATGTGGTCGTTGTGGCGAAAGCCTGTTTTCGGGTGACGTGATCAACGCCACTGCGGCCACGCTGGACAGCTATCTGCAGGATGACCTGCCTGTCGTCGTGGATTTTTGGGCACCCTGGTGCGGCCCTTGTGTCAACTTTGCGCCCGTTTATAAAGACGTCGCGCAGGAGCGTAGCGGTAAGGTTCGCTTTCTGAAGGTGAATACCGAAGCCGAGCCCGCCCTGAGCAGCCGTTTCCGCATTCGCAGTATCCCGACCATCATGGTGTTTAAAAAAGGCGAGATGGTGGATGTGCTGAACGGCGCGATGCCGAAAGCCCCCTTTAATGAGTGGCTCGACGAATCCCTGTAAGTCCCTGAGGCCAGCATCTGCTGGCCTTTTCCTTTTGTCCGACGCTTCGATTACACTACGCTTTTTCCTGTCCTGAAGAATCATGTCTGATAACGCCGTTTTACGTTTACGCAGCCAACGTCTGGCCCGTGCTACGCGTCCTTTTTTAGCCCGCGGAAATCGTGTGCTTCGCTGTCAGGGCTGTCTGTTGCCGGAAAAACAGTGCCTGTGCGACAGCATCGTTACACAGTCCGCCCGGAGCCGCTTTTGCCTGGTGATGTTTGATACCGAGCCGATGAAGCCAAGCAATACCGGCCGGTTGATTGCGGATGTGTTGCCAAATACGCAGGCCTTTGGCTGGTCACGCACGGAGCCCGATCCGCTGTTACTGGCGGCGGTGGCCGATGGGGCTTATCAGCCGATGGTGGTTTTTCCTGCCTCCTATGCGGATGACGGTCGCGAGGTTCTCCACGCGCCGCCGCTGTCGGGCAAACCGCCGCTGTTTATTATGCTGGACGGTACCTGGAATGAGGCGCGGAAGATGTTTCGCAAAAGCCCCTGGCTTGATCGTTTCCCGGTGCTGTCGCTCAATGTAACGTCCCCTTCCCGCTACACGCTGCGTGAAGCACACGGCGAAGGCCAGCACTGTACGGCAGAAATTGCAGCGGCATTACTGCAACAGGCGGGCGACAGCGACGCAGCGCAGGCTTTATCCCGGCATTTTGAGCAGTTTCGCCAGGCTTACCTGGCCGGTAAACCGCACCATCCCGGTCAGAACCGATAACGTTAGCGGTCACGTACATGCGTGACGAATAGTGTCCCGGGCGCGCTGATGTACGCCCTTCTTCAGCCTGCGATCTGCCCGGCGGTAAAACGGGGCAAATACGTTTACAATCACCTAAATCCTGATGAATGGAGTACGTGATGAGTCAACGCGGACTGGAAGCGCTGTTAAGGCCGAAATCCATTGCGGTTATCGGCGCCTCGATCAAACCGGGACGCGCAGGCTATTTCATGATGCGCAACCTGCTGGCCGGCGGCTTTAGCGGACCGGTGTTGCCGGTTACGCCAAAATACAAAGCCGTCAGCGGCGTGCTGGCCTGGCCTGATATTCACAGTCTGCCCTTCGCCCCGGATTTGGCGGTCATTTGCACCCATCACAAAAGGAATCTGGAACTGCTGCAGCAGCTTGGCGAGAAAGGCTGTAAAGCCTGCATCATTCTTTCTGCGCCCACCAGCCAGCTTCCCGAATTAAAACAGTGCGCCAGCCGCTGGCAGATCCGCCTGCTCGGCCCTAACAGTCTGGGCCTGCTGGCACCGTGGCAGGGACTGAATGCCAGCTTTTCGCCCGTACCCATTGCTAAGGGCCGCATTGCGTTTATTTCGCAGTCATCCGCCGTCTCTAATACCATTCTCGACTGGGCACAGCAGCGTAACCTGGGCTTCTCCTGGTTTATCGCGCTGGGAGACAGTTTGGATACCGACGTGGATGACCTGCTGGATTTTCTTGCCCGCGATGGCAAAACCAGCGCGATTCTGCTTTATCTTGAACATCTTAGTGATGCACGCCGTTTTGTCTCGGCTTCGCGAAGCGCCTCACGTAATAAGCCCATCCTGATCATCAAAAGTGGGCGCAGCCGTCAGGCACAGGCGTTGCTGGGAACGCACAGTGGTCTGGATGCCGCCTGGGATGCCGCCATTCAGCGCGCCGGGTTACTGCGGGTACAGGATACCCACGAGCTGTTTACCGCAGTGGAATCCTTAAGCCATATGCGCCCGCCGCGTGGTCATCGCCTGATGATCGTCAGCAATGGTGCCGCGCCCGCCGCACTGGCGCTGGATGAACTCTATGCCCGCAACGGTAAGCTGGCCGTGCTGAGCGACGAGACCGTGCAGCAGCTCAATGCTGTCCTGCCGGAGGGCGTCGGACATGGCAATCCGCTTGATTTAAAAGACGATGCCACACCGGCGCGTTATCTTGACTGTATTAGCGTGCTGCTCGACAGCCATGATTTAGATGCGTTGATGCTGATTCATGCCCCCAGTGCCGTTGCCCCCGCCACCGAAACCGCAGAGAAAATTATTCAGCTGGTGCAACAACATCCGCGCGGTAAACAGCTTACGCTGTTGACGAACTGGTGCGGGGAATACTCTTCTCAGGCGGCGCGCCGGGCTTTTACGCAGGCGGGCATTCCTACCTGGCGCACGCCGGAAGGTACCGTTACTGCCTTTATGCACCAGGTGGAATACCGGCGTAATCAGAAGTTACTGCGGGAAACCCCCGCGCTGCCGGCCAGTCTGACTCAGGACAGTGCGCAGGCGCACCAGATCTTATCTCAGGCATTAAATCAGGGTGTGTTATCGCTGGATACGCATGAGGTGCAGCCGGTGCTCAAAGCCTACGGACTGGCCACTCTGCCCACCTGGATTGCGAAAGACAGCGATGATGCGGTCACCATTGCCGAACAAATCGGTTACCCGGTTGCGCTAAAACTGCGCTCCCCGGACGTGGCGCATAAATCCGACGTTCAGGGCGTGATGCTGTATCTGCGCAATGCTGCTGAAGTGCGGCGCGCGGCAGACGCCATTATTGACCGCGTAAAACAGACGTTACCCAGCGCCCGAATCGAAGGGCTGGTCGTGCAGAGCATGGCAAATCGTGCCGGAGCACAGGAGCTGCGCATCGTCGTGGAACAGGATCCGCTGTTTGGCCCGATCATCATGCTGGGTGAAGGTGGCGTGGAATGGCAGGCTGAGAAACAGGCTGCCGTAGCGTTGCCGCCGCTCAATATGACGCTGGCGCGCTATCTGGTCATACAGGCGATCAAAGGCGGTAAGATCCGCAGCCGCAGTGCGCTCATCCCTCTTGATGTTGCCGCGCTGAGCCAGTTACTGGTACAGGTGTCTAACCTGGTGGTGGATTGCCCGGAAATAGCGCGCCTGGATATTCATCCGCTGTTGGCGGCGGGCAGTGATTTCACGCTGCTGGACGTCACCCTGTCGTTGGCCCCCTTTGACGGTGACAGCGAAACCCGTCTGGCGATTCGTCCTTATCCTCAGCACCTGGAAGAGGAGGTCGAACTGAAAGATGGTCAGCATTGCCTGTTCCGCCCGATCTTACCCGAAGATGAACCGCTGCTGCGTGACTTCATCAGTCAGGTAACCAAAGAAGATCTCTACTACCGCTATTTCAGCGAAATTAACGAATTCACACATGACGATCTGGCCAATATGACGCAGATCGACTATGACCGGGAAATGGCGATCGTCGCGGTGCGTCAGCACCAGGGACAGCCGGAGATCATCGGCGTCACCCGCGCCATTTCGGATGCCGACAACATTGATGCAGAGTTCTCCGTGCTGGTACGTTCCGATCTGAAAGGTCTGGGAATGGGGCGGCGGTTACTCGAAAAAATGATTCGTTACACCCGCGCCCATGGCCTGCAACAACTGAACGGCATCACCATGCCGGGCAACCGTGGCATGGTCACGCTGGCGAAAAAACTCAATTTTAACGTGGATGTGCAGATGGACGATGGTATCGTCAGCCTTAAGCTTTTGTTACAGGATAATGTCAATTTACCGTGTACAGAAAAGTAAAAATCGCCCGGTCAGCCCGGGTTGATGTTATTATTTAGCGTTATGACCCTGATTTGGTGGCAAAAGGCCATACAATGAATCGAGAAGAAGTGCACTGTGATGTTGTCTAAATTTAAGCGCAATAAACACCAACAACACCTCGCACAGCTGCCTAAACTGTCACAATCTGTTGCGGATGTGTCGACGCTTTATTCGCCTGGCGAATTCCGTGAGACGCTTTTGGAAAAGATTGCGTCAGCGCAATCGCGCATTTGTATCGTCGCCCTTTATCTGGAAAATGACGATGCGGGCCGCGCCGTCATGAACGCACTCTATGCGGCAAAAATCGCGCGTCCACAGCTGGATATCAGTATTTTAGTTGACTGGCACCGCGCCCAGCGCGGGCGCATTGGTGCCGCGCGCGGCGTCACTAACGCCGACTGGTATTGTGAGATGGCCCAGCAACATCCCGACAGCGTGATTCCGGTGTACGGCATCCCGGTGAATACGCGTGAAGCGCTGGGCGTACTGCACCTTAAAGGTTTCATTATTGATGACATGCTGCTTTACAGCGGTGCCAGCATTAATGACGTCTACCTGCACCAGCATGATAAATACCGCTACGACCGCTATCAGCTCATCCGTAACCCCGCCCTGGCTGACACCATGTTCGAATGGATTAATCACCATTTGAAAGAGGCGGAGGCGGTGAATCGTCTGGACTATGCAGAGCGGCCTTCCAGCCCGGAAATTAAAAACGAAACCCGGCAGTTTCGTCAGGACCTGCGCGGTTTTAACTATCAGTTTGAAGGCAACGCTGGCAACGATGAGCTGGCCGTAACGCCTTTAGTGGGCTTAGGTAAACACAGCCTGCTGAACAAGACCATTTTCCATCTGATGCCCTGCGCAGAGAAAAAACTCACTATCTGCACCCCTTATTTCAACCTGCCCGCCTTGCTGGTGCGCAATATCATTTCCCTGTTACGTCAGGGCAAAGATGTCGAGATCATTGTGGGTGATAAGACGGCGAATGACTTCTATATTGCACCCGATGAGCCGTTCAAGATCATCGGTGCACTGCCCTATCTCTACGAAATTAATCTGCGTCGCTTTTTGAGTCGCCTGCAGTATTACGTCAGTAACGGACAGCTGATCGTGCGTTTATGGAAAGAGGGTGAGAACAGCTATCACCTGAAAGGGATGTGGGTCGATGATGAATGGCAGCTTATTACAGGCAACAACCTGAATCCGCGCGCCTGGCGGCTGGATCTGGAAAATGCGGTACTGATCCACGATCCGCATCAGCAGCTGGCCGATCAGCGCCAGCACGAACTGATGCTGATTCGCCAACATACCACTGTGGTTAAGCATTTCCGTGAGCTGGAAAGTATTGCTGACTACCCGGCTAAAGTCCGTAAACTGATTCGACGCCTGCGTCGTATCCGTATTGACCGCCTGATCAGTCGTATCCTCTAGTGTTTCAGCATGCCGCAGGCTGACTGCGGCATACTTACCGATTAAAGTGCCATGCCCTTACCCTGCCGGTGCAGCAACAGCGATACCACGAAGGCCAGTGCCCCCATCCCAGAAACATACCAGAAGAACGTGGTTTCCATGTTGTGGTGTTTCATCAGCAACGCAACATACTCTGCCGATCCACCAAAAATGGCATTCGCCACCGCATAGGAAAGCCCGACACCGAGCGTCCTGACCTGCGGTGGAAACATCTCTGCTTTTAAAATCCCACTGATCGAGGTGTAAAAACTGGTGATCAGCAGCGCCAGCATAATCAGAATAAATGCCATGCCCGGACTCTGAACGTTTTGCAAAAGTGTCAGAATGGGGACAGTACAGATTGCGGCCCCAGCCCCAAAGACCATCATGGACGTGCGGCGGCCGATTTTATCCGACAAACCACCGATAATCGGCTGCAGCAGCATATAAACCAGTAACGCGCCGGTCATTAATCCGCTGGCCGTTTTCGCATCCATGCCTGACGTATTGACCAGGTACTTTTGCATATAGGTGGTAAAGGTATAGAAACTCAGCGATCCGCCCGCGGTAAAGCCCAGTACCATCAGAAACGGCTTAGTATGATTTCGCAATAAACCGATGACACTGCCCGCATCGCGGTGTTCACGGGTTTGTTTATCCGAGGTCTCATCCAGCGAGCGGCGCAGCCATAACGCGACGACAGCCAGCGCGGCGCCTAAAAAGAACGGGATACGCCAGCCCCAGGTTCGTAGCTCATGATCGGTTAACAGAAACTGCAGCACCACGACCGTCAGTACCGCAGCCAGTTGGCCGCCGATTAAGGTGACATACTGGAATGAGGCATAAAATCCTTTTCGTCCTTCCAGCGCGACTTCACTCATATAGGTGGCGCTTGTGCCGTATTCACCGCCTACTGACAGTCCCTGAAACATACGCGCCAGCAAAAGCAGTGCGGGCGCGGCGATGCCAATACTTTCGTAGCCCGGCAGGCAGGCGATCACCAGCGATCCGAAACACATCATGCAGACCGAGATCAGCATGGATTTTTTGCGGCCGTGGCGGTCGCCAATGTAGCCAAATAACCAGCCGCCAATCGGCCGCATTAAGAAGCCCGCCGCAAAGACGCCTGCGGTCTGCAGCAGTTGGGTTGTGGTGTCGCCCTGGGGGAAGAAAATATGGGCAAAGTAGAGTGAGAAAAACGAGTACACATAAAAGTCGAACCATTCGACGAGATTACCTGAGGACGCGCCTACGATGGCCCAGATACGTTTTTTTCTGTCGATCGCCTGCGTGTGGGGAGTGCTGTTCATGTCTGACATGCTATGCCTCGGCTCCTTGCTGATAAGCAGCGTTAAAGCGTTGAGTAAAGCATGGACGGCAATAAAACGGAAAGAGGTGTTGCCCCGAGCCTATAAAATGTGACCTGTGTTGCTAATTTACTGAAATCATTGCGTGATATATCAGGCGGCATTTACCGATAACGCTGCGTCAGCGCCTCACGATGACATCCTGGAAGCACTGACATGCGCACAGGGAGACCGTTAAAATGCAGTGATCACCGTAACACCGGGCGATTCAAACTTATCCATATTCATTAACGCCTCTATGGATTGCTCCAGGTTAATGGTTCTGCCGATCAGTTTTTCCGGACAAAGTTTTCCTGCATGAATCATGTTCATCATCACATCATAGCGATGGGCCTGCATGCCGTGGCTGCCAATAATTTCCAGTTCATTAGCAATGACCCGCGCCATAGGAATGGGCGGTGCGCTGTGTTCACCTGCCATCAGGCCAACCTGAACGTGCCTGCCTCTTTTTCTTAACGAGTTGATAGCGTTGACACAGGTTGCCGTATGACCCAGCGCATCGATTGAAACGTGCGCCCCGCCGTGGGTGAACTCTCTGACCGCTTCCGCTACGTCGGCGACCTGCGTGGCATTTACGATGGCAACAGCGCCCAGCTCACGCGCCAGTTGCAGCTTTTCATCCGAGATATCCACCGCTATGACATTGGCGCCAAGTGCATTGGCAATCATGATGGCGGAAAGTCCTACGCCACCACAGCCGTGCACAGCAAGCCACTGCCCCGCGGACGTTTTCCCCTGATCAACAACGGCCCTGAAAGAGGTGATGAAGCGACATCCCAGACTGGCCGCAGTGGTGAAATTCAGCGTATCCGGAAGAGCAATGAGGTTCAGATCCGCCTGCTGTATGGCGACATATTCTGCGAAGGATCCCCAGTGGGTAAAGCCTGGCTGAAACTGATGATCGCAGACCTGTTGATTGCCTGAATGGCACTCATGGCATAAACCGCATCCCGAGACAAAGGGCACGGTGACATTATCGCCCGGGCGCCATTTCGTCACCGCGCTGCCGACCGCTTCAATCGTGCCGGCGAATTCATGCCCCGGCACGTGGGGTAACGGGATATCAGGATCGTGGCCGACCCAGCCATGCCAGTCGCTTCGGCAAACCCCAGTTGCTTTAACCCGAATCACAACGCCATGGGGTTCCGGTGTGGGATCCGGCAGCGTTTTCAGGACAGGCGGGGACAGAAATGATTCGTATATGACCGCTTTCATCAGTAAACCCTCATGTATGGTTTACTAAAAGTATACTGACGGGCCGTGAAATTACTTTTCGTGTATTGCAGGCGGATCATGGTTTATGAAATTATCTTTCATTAACGATAATAAGGCTGAGTGGATATTTCAGTAAGTATTCTTGATAAGAAAGATGTGGCGTTACTGCGCTATCTGCAAAAGGACGGCAGAATATCGAGTCTTAAGCTGTCTCAGGATTTGGATATGAGCCCGGCGTCAACATGGCGGCGCCTGAAGCGGCTTGAGGACGAAGCCTTCATTGAAGGTTATCAGGCGGTAGTGAATCGTCGAAAGATGGGGTTTGGCGTGATGGCATTCGTGCGTCTGGTCTGCAGCCAACACAGTGAGGCGGCAACACGAGACTTTGAAGAGCGGATCAATGCGAATCCTTATGTCCTGTCATGCCACAATATCACTGGCGAGGCCGACTTCCTTTTGCAGGTGGTTGCGCGGGATTTAGATCATTACAGCCTGTTTATTGAAAAGGAACTGCGCAGGCTACCGGGGATCCTGAGCATTAATTCTTCGATTTCGCTCAGGGAAGTGAAGAAAAGCCATCCCCTGCCGGTCTGAGGGTACGGTTTACTTTCTGACCCAGGATGGCGGGCCTGGAGAATTTATACAAAGAAACGGTACCAGGCGACGATGGAAGGAGTCTTGCCAACCGGTTCAGTGCAAACAGCAGCGCAGGATATCGGGCTCAAGAGGCTTTAAACGGCTATAAGATTCTGCCCGGCTGGCTGCTGAACCATGATTT
>NZ_JAVAYG010000017.1:0-46053 GCF_041954745.1 Pantoea sp. CS_6 | reverse complement strand
TAAACATTTGTTAGCATTTATTTCAAAATGTCTTTAAAGTTTTCAACATGATAGTCGATAAGCTTTATTAAGCGGTATGGGTCTATTGCCGGCTGCGAATAATTTCCTTTACCGGCTATCAGGGTGGAATTATGTTTATTACGCGGACGTTTTCCGATATGAAAATGGGGAAAAAGCTGGGTCTCAGCTTTTTTGTGCTGATAATGGCAACTCTGGCTATCGCGCTGTTAGCGTACAAGGGCTTTCAGGCCATTAAAGAGAATGCGCAAAAACAGGATATCACCGTCGATTTTGTCAACAGCCTTGGTAAAGCACGGACCAGTCGGCTGCTTTATCAGTACACAAAAGACAATCAATATGCGCAGGTCAATGCAAAAGCGCTGGGCGATTTAACGGCGCAGGTAAATAAACTTAAAACGTTTAGCTGGGACAGTCAGGGCGAAAATATTCTCAATACTGCCGCAAGCGAACTGGAAAACTACAAGACGCATCGCGACGTTTTTTATAATGCCTCCCAGAAAACGTTTGCTGCTGCATCCATCCTTCAAAATAACGATCTCCTCATGGTCGGCCAACAGCTTGACGGTGTCACGCTACCCACTCAGCCTGAAGCGATGCTTCAGGTACTGCGCTTAGCGTCGATACTGAAAGAGATCGCCGGCGATGTAGAGCGTTTCGTCGACAAACCGACCGAATCCAGTAAAAGTGAAATCAGCGACAATATTACTACCGTTTCCCAGTTGCGGGCGCAGCTACTCGAGCTGTCTGTGCCAGATATCCAGGCGGTGCTGGCGACGCAGAAAACGGATTTGACGCAACTCAGGCAGGCCTTCACTGACTATCTGTCAGCAGTGGCTTTAGAGACAGCTGCATCAAAGCAACTCAGTTCCACAGCCGAAAGACTGAATACGTCCGTTGCGGAGCTTTTTAACTATCAGGGGGCTGAATCCGCAAATGTGTTACACAAAGCAGAAATGCAGATTGCACTTGTCGCTGTAATTTGTGTTCTTCTTAGTCTGCTGATCGCCTGGCGAATAACACTTTCCATCACGGTTCCGTTGAAAGAAACGCTCAGCGTAGCCAAACGCATAGCTGAAGGCGATTTGACCACCTCGCTGTCCACGGCTCGTCGTGATGAACTGGGGCAATTGATGCAGGCCGTCAGCGTGATGAACGAAAGCCTGCAAAACATCATTACCCATGTACGCGACGGCGTGAACAGCGTGGCTCGGGCTTCCTCAGAGATCGCTGCCGGCAATATGGATCTGTCTTCCCGGACCGAGCAACAGTCTGCCGCTGTGGTGCAAACTGCGGCCAGTATGGAAGAGTTAACCTCCACCGTGAAACAGAATGCGGAAAACGCGCATCACGCCAGCCAACTCGCTACAGAAGCTTCTGCCAATGCCGGACGCGGCGGTGAGATCATCCGAAGCGTTGTCACCACCATGCAAGGCATTACGACCAGTTCAGGTAAGATTGGCGAAATTATCAGTGTCATTAACGGTATTTCCTTCCAGACGAATATTCTGGCCCTGAACGCTGCCGTGGAGGCGGCACGTGCCGGCGAACAAGGGCGTGGTTTTGCCGTTGTCGCTGGCGAAGTCAGAAACCTGGCGCAGCGCAGCGCTGTTGCGGCTAAGGAAATTGAGACGCTGATCCGCGATTCACTGAATCGGGTCAATGAAGGTTCGACCCTGGTGGATCAGGCGGGAACGACAATGGACGAGATCGTGCTGTCGGTGACTCAGGTTAAAGATATTATGAGCGAAATCGCGGCAGCCTCGGATGAGCAGAATCGTGGCATCTCGCAGATCGCCCAGGCGATGACAGAGATGGATACCACGACGCAACAGAACGCCGCGCTGGTTGAAGAGTCCTCAGCCGCTGCCAGCTCACTGGAATCGCAGGCAGAAGCGCTGGAAAAAACGGTTGCTGTATTCCGGGTACCCAGTAACAAGAAAAGTGTGGTGGCCAGTCAGGCTGTATCGTCCGCAGCACCTAAAGTCGTGGTGTCTGCACGCCAGTCCAGCGTAACTGAAGCCAACTGGGAAACGTTCTGATACCGGAAACAGTGACGCCGGCAAGCTGCCGGCGTCACTGTGGTTGGCTGAAAAGAGCGGTGCAACACGTATCCTGAACTGATTTTGTTGCCCTGCTTTGTAACGATGCCGGTTCCGACCTGGTCATTTCAGTCGGTTTTTTGCGGCTTAATGCACATACAGAGTAATCCTGCCAGCACCAACATGACGCCGACCATCGCGCCTGTATGAAAGGGCTCAGCGAACAGCGGCAGAGTGATTGCCATCAACCAGACCAGTACATAGCTGATGCTCAGCAACGGATAGGCCCGGCTGAGCGGCAGATGGCGCAGTGCCAGAAACCAGCTCACCATCGAACAGGCGTAAGCAGTCAGTCCGCCACACAGAATCAGCAGCGGCAGCCAGTTCACGGGGTGCTGGATCAACACGGCCTGCAAACTGGGCAACTGAAGCATCGCCCAGCGCAGCATTAACTGAGCGAGTGTCACCAGCAAAACGCTGCATAAGGCCAGCAAATAACCCTTCATGCGTAGCTCCCTATCAGGGCGACGCCTGCGACAATCAGTACCGTGCCAGCCCATTGCAGAGGCGACATTCTTTCACGCCAGATAAACCGTGCGGCCAGGGCAACCAGAATAAAGTTAATACTCAGCATCGGGTAGGCCAGGCTTACCGGCAAACGCTGCAGCACCAGCAACCAGGCCACCATCCCCAGCGCTAACATGATAAGACTGGCCAGCAGCCAGCCGGCCAGGTTAGCCCTGTTTGTTTGCCGTGCCGCCTGTTTCTGACAGAGCTGACCTGCGCAGGTGAGTAAACTGGTCAGCAGCACCAATAATAAACTCACGATCAGTTAGCCGCATTGTATTGCAGTAACAGCATCCGACCGTTGCGATAGACCGCATCCGCTGGCGGTAAATCTGTGGGTGTCGCTTCACCGCGTTCCAGCATCATGATCAACGAGACATTGCCCTGCTTACGGTGCGCCTGAAGCCATTGCGGGAAATCCTCGCTGCTGACATAGGCAGACTGGGCATCGGGATAGCTAAGACCATACTGCAGCTCGCCCTTTTGACTGTAGGCAATGATATCGCTGCGTTTCAGCGTCCAGGCGATGGCTGACGACACGCCGGAATTATCACTTAAGATATAGCGGCTGTTCGCCAGGCTGTTTTCAATACTGCGGATGAAGACCTGGGGTTGCTTAGTATTCTCAACGCTTTCCGGAATTGCCGAACCGACACAGAGCGCCAGCGCCAAAGGGCAAAGCGCGGCGGCCAGCCAGTTGCGTTGTGGCGATTTCAGGCTGAAAGCCCCCGCGACAGCCCAGCCCGCAAACGCGATCACGGCCATAATGAGTGCAACCAGCTGATGTGCGCCATAGAGCGGACGATGGCTTAATCCCCAGGGTGCCAGCACGACCAGCAATGCAACCACACAGATCGCGCCAAACAGGATATTGATCCAGGCGTTGACTTTAAAGACGCGCGTGTTCTCACCCACTTTACGCCAGGCATAGTCCGCCATCAGCAGCGCCAGCGGCGCAAAGCAAGGCAGGATATACGTCGGCAGTTTCCCTTTCGCAATGCTGAAAAACACCAAGGGGATCACGACCCAGCTCAACAGATAAACACCACCTGAGGACTGCTGGCGTTCGGTCCAGCCTGAACGCAGTGCGCCCGGTAACAACGCCAGCCAGGGCAGCGCGCCGGCAATCAGCACTGGCAGGTAGTACCAGAAAGGTGCCTTATGCTGTGCGTTGTCTTCGGCAAAACGCTGGATATGCTCAACCCAGAAAAAGTAATGCCAGAAATCAGGTTGCTGCTGCTGAATGGCAATCGCCCAGGGTGCACTGATGGCTGCCGCACTGACAATCGCCAGTGGGCCATAAATAACCAGTTCCCGAAAACGCTGGTTCCAGATCGCCCATGGAAGGATCGCCAGTACAGGAACCGCCAGGGCAAGGAAACCTTTGGTCATAAAGCCCATGCCGCAGGCTAAGCCCAAAATCAGATAACGGAGGATACGTTGCCGCACATTTTGCGCTTCGCTGGCGAACCAGTAGCTGCACATCGCCGCAACCATCCATAACGTCAGCATCGGATCCAGCACGGCATAAGTACCAATACCGTAGACCAGAAGTGAGGTCATAAAGATAACGCTGGCCGTGAGAGCAACGGTACGGCGAGCAAACAGGCGACAACCCAGCCAGTAAATCAGGATGGCGCTCATCAGGGTTGAAAAGACCGAACCAATCCTGACGGCGAAGTTATTGTGACCAAAAATGGCCTGTCCAACAGTATTGAACCAGTAACCGGCGATGGGTTTTTCGAAATAACGCAGACCGAAGAAGTGCGGCGTAATCCAGTTGCCGTTTTGCAGCATTTCACGGCTGATTTCGGCATAACGCGTTTCATCGGGCTGCCAGAGATTGCGGAACTCCAGAGGAAGTAAATAATAAAGAACGAAAAGTGAAACCAGTAGTACCGTCTTTTTGGTGGCAGTCATGGTGCTTACCTTGTTAAATTCTCACAACCCAACCAGCCTTCCCGGCCAGCAATGTGCCCACGAACAACCTTGCCGACAGGCAATGTGTCGAGGTCGTCAGGCAAGAGGTCGCTCAGCGGGCAAAATTGTATTCCCTGCTCGCGGGCACGCTGTAACAACGTATCGAACGCATTGAGTTGACTGATACCTTCGACTTCAGCATGGATGGTATACACCGGGGTGCCCTGATCGGCGTGGATCTGTTCCAGGATGTAATCGTTGAACCGTTCAGCACTCAGCGTGGGACCGACCACTTCGTCCCAGGTGGGTAACGTCACGGGGATCTGTACCGTACCCGGCTCGCCATTTCTCAACTGTGGGCGAAAAGGCGCGGTACCGCGGCAATCGCTGTTGTACGCAAAACCAAATGTTTGCTTGGCCTGAATAACACGACCATCCGCGCGCCAGCCCGCCACGGCGGAACAGGTGACAGGTTTGCCGATAATGGCCTCCAGCGCATCCCGTCCTTTCGCAATCTGCTGAATAAGCTGTTCTTCATTCCAGACGCCTGCCCACGTTTGCCAGGCAAAGTGATCCCAGGCGTGCAGGCCAACTTCATGGTAATCGGCCGTCATGCGGATAATATCGCGCATCCCTGCCCCAATCTGTTTTCCTGGCCAGGCGGTCCCGGCCAACAGGATATCCCAGCCATAAAGCGATGCTGCGCGTGAGCGCAGCATTTTCCACAGAAAGCGCGGCTTCATCAGACGCCATAAATGGCGTCCCATGTTGTCAGGCCCGACACTGAAGAAAAAGGATGACTGGACATCGTGTTTTTTGAAGACCTCAATCAGCGCGGGCACGCCAAGTTTTGTCCCGCGCCAGGTATCGACATCGACACGTAGACCGACTTTCCTCATGCCTTATCGTCCTGAAGCTCAACGGTGCGCAGGAAGAAGTCGAGAGTGTTATCGATGGTCGTATTCATTTGCACTTCAGGTGTCCAGCCCAGCAGGCGTTTTGCATTACGGATTGAAGGCTTACGGTGCTCAACATCCTGATAGCCCTTGCCATAATAGCTGCTGCTTTCCACTTCACGGAAACCGGCAAACGGCGGGAAGCTGGCACGCAGCGGGTGACGCTCAAAGCTCTCCAGCAGACGTTCTGCCAGCTCTTTGATACTCGCTTCGTTGTCTGGATTACCGATGTTAATGATCTGCCCGT
Organism: Pantoea sp. CS_6; assembly: GCF_041954745.1. Taxonomy (NCBI): domain Bacteria; kingdom Pseudomonadati; phylum Pseudomonadota; class Gammaproteobacteria; order Enterobacterales; family Erwiniaceae; genus Pantoea; species Pantoea sp. CS_6. Next base: position 40,303 of record NZ_JAVAYG010000017.1, on the reverse strand, counting down.
CGCAGTTATTGTTTTTGTTTTCAATAATTCTGAACAGGGCTTCAACACCATCACTGATATCTGTAAAACAGCGCTTCTGACGACCACCATCAAACAGCTTGATAGGCGAACCTTCCACCAGGTTTAAAATCAACTGGGTAATGGCACGCGAACTTCCGATGCGCGCGGCATTGAGGTTGTCCAGGCGCGGACCCATCCAGTTAAACGGACGGAACAGGGTGAAGCGCAGACCTTCTTTTTCACCGTAAGCCCAGATGACCCGGTCTAACAGCTGCTTGGAAACCGAGTAAATCCAGCGCTGTTTGTTAATCGGACCGACGACCAGGTTCGAGTGGTCTTCATCAAAGTTGCTGTCGGTACACATCCCATACACTTCGGACGTTGACGGGAAAATGATACGTTTGCCGTACTTCACACAGTCGCGAACAATTTTGAGGTTTTCTTCAAAATCCAGCTCAAAGACACGCAGCGGGTTGCGGGTATACTCAATCGGCGTGGCGATAGCGACCAACGGCAGAATGACGTCACATTTTTTAATGTGGTATTCGATCCACTCTGAGTGGATGCTGATATCGCCTTCAACAAACTGGAAGCGCGGATGACCAACAAAGCGGCTGATCGCGTCGGAACCAATATCCAGGCCAAACACTTCGAAGTTGTCGTCCTGCAGCAGGCGCTCGGTCAGATGGTTACCAATAAAGCCGTTAACACCCAGGATCAACACGCGGGTGCGACGCTTCACGGCGGCCACAGCCTGAGAATACAGCAGTGCGCCATTTACCATGCCCAGATGTTGCGCCAGCTGAACACCGTTCATGTAAACGCTGTTCGGGGTTTGCCCCGTCTGGATTTCCAGCGCGCCTTCACCACAAGCCACGACAAACGGATCGGCTGACAGCACGGTTCCCGGACGAGCGTTGTGCGCGGTCGTTAAAACTTTGGCTTTCCAGACCACAAACTTTGTGGTGCCGGCAAACGCAAACGCGCCCGGCCATGGATCGGTAACGGCACGGACCAGATTATTGATTTGCTTAGCAGGCAGGCTCCAGTTGATGCGACCATCTTCTGGTGTTCTGCGACCCACAACCGTGGCTTCCGCTTCGTTTTGCGGCTTGCCGACGATATTGCCCTGTTTCATCGCGGGCAAGGTGCTTTCCAGCAGCTCACTGGCACAGTCAACCAGTTTGCGGTGCAGGGTTAACGCGTTGTCTTCTTCAGCAATGGCGATGCGCTGTTGCGCGATGATTTCACCCGCATCGGCTTTTTTCACCATGCGGTGTAAGGTCACACCGGTTTCCGTTTCGCCATTCACCAGCGCCCAGTTTAATGGCGCACGACCGCGGTATTTTGGCAGCAGTGAACCGTGCAGGTTAAAAGCGCCCTGCTTCGCGCAGTTCAGAATGTCGTCACACAACAGGTTGCGGTAGTAGAAGGAGAAAATAACATCAGGTTCTGCTGATTTAATGCGATCGATCCACAGCGGATGGTTAACCTCATCCGGAGCATAAACCGGGATTGAATTTTCAGCCGCAATTCGCGCCACTGAGCCAAAAAAGTGATTTTCTGACGCCGTGTCGGCATGGGTGTAGATGGCGCTGATAGTGAAGCCTGCTTTCAACAGCGCATTAATGCCCGCACAACCCATGTCGTGATAAGCGAAGACGATAGTTTTCATTACTCGGTTTCCTGTACAGAACGGTCTTTCTGAGGATTGATAACACGTTGAATAAAATAGCGTGGACGGGCACGTACATCGTTGTAGATACGACCAATGTATTCACCCAGCAGTCCCATGCCGATAAATTGCGCGCCGATAAAGATAAACAGGACGGCAAACAACATAAAAACACCATCGCCAGCCCAGGCTGCGCCCAGAAACAGCCGCAGCAGAATCAGAATCACGGAGAACGCAAAACCTGCAATCGCAATCAGGCTGCCCAGTACACTTAGCATGCGTAGTGGTGTGGTTGTGAGACAGGTGACAAGGTCGTACATCAGGTTAATCAGGCGCATAAAGCTGTACTTCGAACTGCCGTGTTCACGTTCTGCGTGAGTAACCGGGAGTTCAATCGTACGACGCGCAAAGGTGTTAGCCAGGATCGGGATAAACGTGCTGCGCTCATGGCAGTTAAGCATGGCATCGATAATGTGACGGCGATAAGCCCGCAGCATACAACCGTAATCCCCCATCGATTTACCGGTCACGCGTTGAATCATCTGGTTGATGGTGCGTGATGCCTGACGACGGAACCAGCTGTCCTGACGATTCTGGCGTACCGTGCCGACAACGTCATAGCCTTCCTGAGCGGCGGCCACCAGACGGGGAATTTCTTCGGGTGGGTTTTGCAAATCGGCATCCAGCGTGATGATGAGATCGCCGCTGACATTGCTGAATCCCGCCATAATCGCGGAGTGCTGACCATAGTTACGGTTGAGCAAAACGGCGACAATATGACTGCCGGGCAGTGAGGCTGCATCGGCGATCATCGTCGCGGACGCATCCTGGCTGCCGTCGTCGACCAGCAGAATTTCATAGTCCAGGTTCAGGCTCTTACAGGCATCATCGGTACGCTGAATCAATGCCGGTAAGCTTTCCTGCTCATTGTAAACCGGGATGACTACCGATACTTTTTCAATCTTTTTATCGTCGAACATTTAAACCCCAGCCAGTCCACGTAGTGCGCTGATAACGCGTTCAACGTCATCGTCAGTCATGTCGGGAAACAACGGAATGGAACAAATACGCTCGCTGTTCCACTCAGTGGCAGGCAGCGATAAATGCGGATAATGCTCACGGTAATATTTGTGCGTATGCGCTGCACGGAAATGCAGCCCCGTGCCGATGTCCTGCTCTTTCAGCGCCTGCATCAGTGCATCACGGGTCATACCGCACGCCTGCTCATCAACGCGAATAATGAAGAGATGCCAGGCGTGCTGATGCTGCCAGGCGGGCGGAACAAGAGGCTTAAACGGCGTATCTTTAAGGGCATCGAGGTAACGTTGCGCTATCGCCGCGCGACGCTGATTGATTTCGGGGAGCTTCTCCAGCTGAACCAGCGCAATGGCCGCGCTGATATCCGGCAGATTGTATTTAAAGCCCGGCATAATCACTTCTGCCTGCGGCTGACGACCGTGTGTTTGACGATCAAACGCGTCGACGCCCAGACCATGAAACTTCAGGCTGCGAATGCGATCGGCCAGAGCCGCGTCGTCGGTGACGACCAGGCCACCTTCTGCGCAGGTCATGTTTTTGATGGCATGGAAGGAAAAAATAGCATTTCCCTGGCCACCCACGTGTTTACCTTTGTAGTAGGTACCGGCCGCATGCGCGGCATCTTCAATGACCGGAATGCCATGGCGTTGGCCGATAGCATAGATCGCGTCCATATCCGCAGGCGCACCCGCATAATGGACAGGGATAATCGCCCTGGTTTTCGGCGTAATCGCCGCTTCGATAGCTTCAGGGGTCACCATCAGATTATCGATATCCACATCGATCATCACCGGCATCGCACCAAGTAACGTGATGATATTTAATGTAGAAACCCAGGTCAGGGAAGGTGTGATGACTTCATCACCGGCTTTAATGCCCAACGCCATTAACATGACGTGCATACCGGCAGTAGCAGACGTGACGGCAATAGCGTGTTGATTGCCGGTTAACTGGCAAAATGCGCGCTCAAGTTCAGCACACTTCGGCCCGGTCGTAATCCAGCCAGACGCAAAGACCTCACGCACTGCAGACAATTCAGTCTCGCCTAAAGAAGGACGAGAAAACGGAAGAAACGCCATTAAGTAATGTCCTTAAACTGTTTTGCCTTTTTTCCAGAAGAAAGAGGATAAGTTTGAAATATGAAAACAGCCAAAATGTAATCTTATGCTCATTTTTTTCCGTTAAAATCCGCGAAAAGAGGCAAAGTACACTGACCTCTGATCGTGAAGTCAAATATTAGAAAAATATTCACTTCATAACGATGCCAAATGATACGCTCGTAACCTTAACCAAACATTAAACGCTTCATTCAATTCACAAATTGACACGATCTTTATTAGGTTTACCAGATTAATCACATTAAATAAACAGATATGTTTGACAGTTTCATGAAGAGATTACCGCACATTCTGCAAATGCTGCCAGGCGGTATCTACATTGTTGACAGATAGCATTTTCTAAGGGAAAGTCGGAGTTTTGATACACGCGTTGCACTCATAATGTGACGGTGATCACTTTTCTAACTTTTAGATTTTTTTCTTATGAACAAGGAATTAGGCGTCACTACATCGTCAGTTGAACCTGCTGATTCTGGCTTCTGGAATTCGATGGTGCCGGAACTGACTGTCACTGATTTTGCCAGATCCTTTGCGTTTTATGTCGATGAACTGGGGTTTACTTTGAGAATAAGACGCATTCATTCAGACTTCGCTTATCTCTGTTATGGTGAAGCGCAATTAATGATTTAACAGCAGCATGACGCGGGCTGGCACACCGCAGAGATGCAGTATCCTTTGGGACGCGGTATTAACTTCCAGACAGAAGTCTCCAATATTCAGCAGCTTCACACGCGCCTGGTGAAAACGGGCACGCCCTTGTTCCGACCACTTAGCGAAAACGCCTACTCTACGGGTGAGAAATATGAACGCCAGCAGGAGTTACTGGTTCAGGATCCAGATGGCTACCTGCTGCGTTTTTGTCAGGTCTTAGACTGAAAAAACATTACAGCGCGACCACCTCGCTGACCTGATGGTGAAAGACATAGGGATCGGAGATCAACCCAAACTGTTCGTCATCCGCATAGGTAACTGCCACCGGGTAATCCTCGCCAGCAAACGCTTTCACTGCCGCCAGATCCCGCCAGTATGTGGCCAGAAAGAAATGCTGCCACTCTCCCTGTGCAACCTGATGAATAAAAGCGCCTGTGTTACCGGGTACCGATTCTGCATGCTGCACGCCCGTCTTCTGTAGATGCGTAAAAAATGCCTCTGCGTGCTGCTGAGGGACACAACCATGCCAGGTTCTGACAATCATCGTTTTCTCCTTTTAATGACGTAATGTCATGGTAACACGCTGTTTTTATAAAAAATTAAGACTGGCAGTGAAAAATAATGTTGTCGGCTGGCACAAATCCGAATTTGTTCTACATTTAGTGGCCCGACCAGGGGAACGACATTCATCACAGCAAAAAACAAAAACGGTAAAAATTATGGAATTGAGCAAGTTTGAGGTCAGAACGGGCCTGTGGCCACACATGCATTTCACGGATATTGAATACGATCACCGTGGCGGAAGTTACGAAATTTATGCCACCGATGTGACCAATCAAACCAAGAGTAAACTGTTTATCTGTCGTACCACGGATGAACAACAGGCGAAGCAACTGGCGGAGCAATTTAAAATCTGGCTGCCCAAAGTTAACAGCAGAAAGCGTAAAGCGACGGCGAAATCCGCACTTACCGGTTATGATCGCGTCGCGTGCCATAAAGGGTAAATACGGATTCATGCTGGCCGCCCCGTAGCAGATGAAGGCTGCTGTGGGGCGGCCTTGCACAGAAGCGATAAATCACGCGACCGATCAGGTTTGCGCCAGACATTACGCGGCGGCGTTATTAAACCGGGCGGTTTTTCATCGTATCAGTCGGACAGCCTTGTATGAACGTCACCTGGCCTGCCCGTAACCACTTCCTGCCCGGCACCATGCCAGTCTTGCCTGAGCAAAACGCTCACCATAAAAGTGACAGTGTCATTTTTTCTGCCCAGCGCTAACGCATCGGCATCGCAGACATTCCCCACACTGAGCAACCCCCGTAATGCCTTAAACGTAAACGTCTGACTCCGCCTGGTCAGCCGTTTGATAACAACATGAAAAAGCGTCTGATGTCCGTTCATTATTTCTGATCGAGCCCTTTTTCATCACGTTTTTTTATTAGGCGTATTGTTTTTCTCTCTGGCATCCTGCGCATTCCCTTCTCTTCCTCCAGCCGACATTAAACTGACCATGTCTTGCCGATTTTTTCAGGTTATTATCGTTTTGCTTAATCACATTAAATGCAGACGACACGGCTGACATGCCAATAGAGCGGTGCGGGCACATACGGGAAATGAGGGAGAAAAAGTCAAAGTGGCCCCAATGAAGTCTAAACGTGTACTGATTATCGAAGATGATGCCGATGCAGCCGGCGTACTTGAAGCCTATCTTAAACGTGAAGGCTACACGGTGATGATTGCTGGCGATGGAATGACAGGACTTGACCACGCGCAACGGTGGCAGCCCGATCTCATTCTGCTTGATGTGATGCTGCCCGTCATGAACGGCACGGAAGTTCTGGCGGCCCTTCGACGCAGGGGAAATACACCAGTGATTATGGTGACAGCGATGGGAGATGCCCCCGACAGGATCGGCGCATTACGCTATGGTGCAGATGATTATGTGGTGAAACCCTACCATCCTGGCGAGGTCGTCGCACGTGTTCAGGCCGTTTTACGTCGCACCCAACAAAGTACCGTCCCCGACAGCACATTGTGTTGGGCGGGCCTGGAAGTCGACACTGAATCGCTGACAGCGGTAGTAAAAAATGAACAGGGCATTCAGCGGCTCGATCTGACCCCAACGGAGTTTTCGATTCTGGTGACGTTGATGCGCGCCCCAACCCGCCCGTTTAGTCGCTTATTCTTGCTTGAACACTGCCTGCCTGAAAGTGATGCGCTTGAGCGCGTGGTTGATACCCATGTTTATAACCTGCGACGCAAACTGGAAGCCGCAGGCATGTCAGATATCTTACCTGCGGTTCGCAGCGCGGGTTACAGGTTCAGACAACCATGAAACTAAAAACGCACGACTCAATGTGGCGCTGGATCTGCATCCGTATTTTGATAATCGGTCTGGGAAGCGTCATCCTTATCGCGTTTTGCATGTGGCTGCGTTTCGCGCTGCAAATGCTCTGGGTTTACTCTCGCATGCCTGCGGACGTCTGGGCGGAGTTTTCCCGCATACGGTTACACCCGGAGCAGGCACCGGCTCGCTTTCATCAGATTGTCGATCAGTGGTGGGGCGTCGGCTTTTCCGACCCGTCAATCGCCTCGGCTGACTGGCTGACGGTCGCCGTGCTGGTCGCCGTGGTGATTCCGTTCTTTATTGTAATGGGGCTGCGCTTCGCCCGACCGCTGGCGAAACAGTTTAGTCAGCTGGCGAATGCGGCACGCGATGTGGCACAGGGGAAATTCGGCACATCGGTCGGTCAGGTCGACGGCGCGCCACAGGAATTAGTGCGGTTTACGGAAGACTTTAATCTGATGACCCAGCAGTTAGCCCGTTACGAACGCGAACTTAAAGCTTCGCAGGTTGCCATTGCTCATGAACTACGATCGCCACTCACCGCAGCCATTGGCCGCTTACAAGGCATTGTCGACGGCGTATTTGCGCCGGAACCTCAGCAGTTCTCCATGATCATGAAGCAGCTGACGCAGCTGAGCCGCCTGACGGATGAACTGCACTTATTATCGTTAGCGGAAGCTGGCCAGCTTACGCTCAGCCTGAGCCGGTTTAACCTTACCGAACTGTTACGCGAACGTACGGCGTGGCTAGCGCCTCAGGCTGAAGCCGAACAGATGGTGATTGAGGTGCAGTCACCCGGCCAACTCTCTTTCACTGGCGATGTCTCCCGGCTGGGCCAGGTGGTAACCATCTTAACGGAAAATGCACTGCGCTATGCCGCAGAGGGGAAACGGTTTTATGTGACCGCTCATACCTCGCCCGCCGCTGTCACACTGCAGTTTCGTGACTATGGGCCGGGCGTGGATCCTCAGTTTCTGCCTGTCATTTTCGACCGTTTCACCCGGGCAGAATCGTCACGCGCACGGCATTCCGGCGGAAGCGGTCTCGGCATGTCTATTGCGAAGGCTATCGTGGAGGCGCACGGTGGGGAGATATTTGCACGTTTGCCTGCGGACGGCGGACTGCAGATTACGATCGCTTTGCCTTTATCTGACGACGCGCGCTCAATCTGAGTGCGTGCTGGCCTGTACAGGCTTTTTTGTCTGCCTTGACCATTTCTTGATAATTCATCGAAGGTTTCTGGACATAACCCGCTTTAAATGAGCCTGTCTCATTTCAGGAATACGGTTATGACAGATTTTATTCCCGCTTTTGCCCGCCAGGCGCTGCGTCATCTGAGCTTTCCGGGTTATGTGTTACCGTCACTGTTTGTCGTGGCAGGCATGCTTATCCTGTCAGGCTGCCGGGAGGAAGCGCCGCCTGCGCGTGAAGCGCCTCGTCCCGTGCGGACAGTACTGGTTCCGCCCTTCTCCAGCGGTGGACTGATGACGCAGACGGGTGAAATTCGTGCCCATGAAGAAATTTCGCTGGCTTTCAGGCTGGATGGCCGCGTCATTACCCGCACCACGGACATTGGACAGCATGTGAATGCCGGTCAGGTTCTGGCGACCTTAGACAGTAATGCCGCTCAAAACCAGCTCAGCAGTGCCACTGCCGATCTGGCGAGTGCGCGCGCTTCAGAACATGTTGCCGCACTAACGCTGCGTCGTATGCAGCAGCTGATGCCCGGTGGGGCCATTTCCCGTTCGCAGTTAGACAGTGCAAAAGGTGACTGGCAGGCGGCCGTTTCACGGCGTCAGAGCAGTGAAGCCGCGCTTAAAAATGCCCAGGATAATCTCAACTGGACGCAGCTTACCGCGCCGCGCGCCGGTGTCATTACCGCCGTCAATGTCCAGCCGGGTCAGGTGGTAAGCGCCGCGCAGTCCGTAATGACGCTTGCCGCTGATGGCGATCGCGATGCTGTCTTTGACCTTGCTGAACCCTCGCTGGCGGAGTACGCCTCCTCCACGCCCTTCAGCATTACGCTGTTATCGAACCCTGCGATAAAGACACAAGGGCATTTTCGCGATATCAGTCCGCAGGCCGATCCGCAGACCCGCACCTGGCGGCTGCGTGTCATGCTGCCTCAACCGCCGGTCGCTATGGCGTTGGGGTCGACCGTCGTGGGGGCCTTTCCCGGTAAAGCCGAACAGGTTGTCACCCTGCCCGCCAGCGCTCTCACGCGTGCCGGTGATCGTCCCGCCGTTTTTGTGGTGAACACCCAGTCCCATCAGCTTTCACTCAGGCCGGTCACGCTGGCGCGCTTCGATGCCCAACATATCTATCTCAGTGCTGGCGTGATACCGGGTGAGCGCGTAGTCACCGCAGGCGTGAAAACGCTCTTGCCGGGAGAGCGGGTACAGTCCGGGGAGGATGAAAAATGAGAAGATCGGCTGAAAGAGCCCGCTTTAATCTCTCTGCCTGGGCGTTAGCACATCAGCAACTGGTGGTGTTTTTCATGCTGTTGGTGATGACGACGGGTGTACTGAGTTACATCGATCTGCCCCGTAATGAAGATCCGGCGTTTACCATCAAAACGGCGGTCGTGTCCGCACAATGGCCCGGTGCCACGGTGGAAGACACGATGCAGTTAGTGACGGATACGCTGGAAAAAAAACTGCAGGAAACACCGTTCCTGGATTTTATCGAGAGTGAAACCCGGGCGGGAAAGGCCGTCATCTTTGTTAACCTGCGTGATGATACGCCGCCGGATCAGGTCCCGACTATCTGGTACCAGATTCGGAAAAAAATGCAGGATATCGCCTCATCGCTTCCACAAGGCGTTCAGGGTCCCGCTGTTAATGACGAATTTGGCGACACCTATGGCACGATTTATGGCTTTACGGCCGATGGCTTCAGTCCGCGAGAACTGCGGGATAAAGTCGATGAGATCCGTCGAAGCCTGATGGATGTGCCAGACATGGGTAAAATTACCCTGCCCGGCGAACAGGAAGAACACATTGTTATCGCGTTTTCGCCACGGCAGTTAGCGGGCATGGGCCTTACGCTTCGGGAGGTAAGTGATGCTCTGGCCGCGCAAAATGCCGTTGCGCCCGCAGGTGTAATACGCACTGATAAAGAAAATATTGCACTTCATGTCAGTGGTGCATTGACCTCGGCTGATAACCTTAATGCCATTACCTTACATATCGGCCAGCGCTTTATCCCGCTGACCAGTATTGCCACGATAACGCTTCAGCCTGCTGAACCGCCGGCATCAACCTTCCGGGTCAACGGCGAGCCTGGCATTGGCCTGGCCATCTCCATGGCCCCGACGGGTAATATGCTGAAATTTGGTCAGGCCATTCATGCGCGCATGGAGACGATTGCCGCCCAGCTCCCGCACGGTATCACGATGGTGAAGATCGCCGATCAATCCACCGTTGTTAAAACCGCCGTCAGTGGCTTTGTGCGGGTGCTGGCGGAAGCGGTACTGATCGTTCTGGCAATCTCGTTTTTCTCGCTGGGTTTCCGTGCCGGGCTGGTGGTCGCCGCTGCGATTCCCCTCGTTCTGGCCATGACATTCGTCGGCATGACAGTGGCCGGTATTGGCCTGCAACGCATTTCGCTGGGGGCTCTCATTATTGCGCTGGGTTTACTGGTCGATGATGCCATGATCACGGTTGAAACCATGGTTTCCCGCCTTGAGGCGGGAGACAGCAAAGCGCAGGCCGCAACCTTTGCGTTTAAAACCACCGCGTTTCCTATGCTGACGGGAACGCTGGTGATGATCGCCGGTTTTATTCCGGTCGGTTTTGCGGCCTCCAGCGCCGGTGAATATTGTTACTCTCTTTTTGCAGTCGTGCTGATCTCGCTGCTGTGCTCCTGGGTCGTGGCGATTCTGTTTTCCCCTGTTATCGGCACCTGGCTGTTAACTGAGCAGGTGACAGCCCCATCACCACCTCCCGGTCTGATGGCCCGCTGCTATCGTCGTCTGCTTGATCGGGTTTTACACTACCGCTGGACAACCGTGATAAGCGCCTTGTTATTGCTGGGAATGGGGATTGCAGGCACTACATTAATGCAGGGCGAATTCTTCCCCGCGTCCGATCGTCCCGAGCTGTTAGTGAATCTTTCGCTGGCGGCAAATGCCTCTCAAAGTGAAACGACACGGCGTACCGCACAGCTGGAAACCCTGTTGCGCGCCGATCACGATGTCGATCACTTCTCCAGCTATGTCGGCGCAGGTGCCGTGCGGTTTTATTTGCCCATGGAAGTCTTGCTGGACAATGAAAATGTGGCGCAACTGGTTGTGGTGACTAAGAACCTGGAAGCGCGCGATCGCGTTCGACGCCGCCTGGAGGCGACACTGGCGCGGGATTTCAGCGATCTGACTGCCCGTGTGGCCCCTCTCGAACTGGGTCCACCCGTCGGCTGGCCATTGAAATACCGCGTCACCGGCCCTGACTACAGCAAAGTACGGGACATCGCGGAAAAACTGGCTGCTCAACTTTCGCGTTCGCCGAATACGCGTGAGGTAAATATGACGGCTGGCGAGCCCGAGCGGGAAATCAATGTTGAGGTAAACCAGACTGCTGCACGCGCCGTCGGCGTCTCCTCAGAAAGCATTGCTTCCACACTAAATACTGTCATGTCCGGCAGTACCGTGACCACGGTTCGCGATCATAACCGGCTGATAGATGTGGTTCTGCGCGGCAACGATCGGGAACGACAGGACACAGCCATCTTAGACAGCCTGATGCTCAACACAGCTTCCGGGCAAAAAATTCCGCTTGGGCAGGTCGCCACACTGAAATGGCAGCTCGACGATCCGGTGATTTGGCGACGACAGCGTTTGCCCTATATCACCGTGCAAACCGATATTGCACCTGAGCAACGGGCCGAAACGGTGTCTGATCAACTGAGACCTGGCCTGGATACTCTGCGGGCAACCTTGCCCGCAGGTTACGCCATTGAAGAAGGTGGAACCGTCGCCGAGTCGAATAAAGGTAACAGTTCGGTGTTTGCCGTTTTGCCGGTCACCCTGTGCTGCATGCTTGTGTTATTGATGCTGCAGTTGAAGCGGTTCTCCAGAATGCTGCTTGCGCTGCTGATGGCACCTTTCGGCCTGCCGGGGATTGTCCTGGCAATGTTACCGGGTGGCACGCCGATGGGGTTTGTCGCACTGCTGGGCATCATTGCGCTGGCGGGCATGATTATCCGTAACGCCGTAATCATGATCAGCGAGGTAGACAGCCATGCGCAGGCTGGCATGGCACAGGGTGACGCCATCCGCCATGCCGCACTGCACCGGGCGCGTCCCATCCTGCTCACTGCCTGCGCGGCAATCTTCGGCATGTTACCTATTTCACATCAGGTTTTCTGGGGGCCAATGGCATTCGCGATCATCGGTGGGCTGATCACCGGCACATTGGTCACGCTGACCCTGCTGCCTGCCTCACTCAGCCTGATAATGGCATGGGAAAACCGCGGCGCGCCCCGATCGCGCAAATGAGGGCGGCGAATATTGTCACTGGGTTACGGATCGCAGTGCGCAACGGAATGAGGCATACGGTCCGGGTATGGAGGGCATGAATGGCGCACAAGGCCTGCACAGTATCACTAGCGTGCATCGAAGGAGAGAAACGCGTCTTATGCGCCAAAAAGAAGGCTTTTCGCCACGCAAAACGTATATCAAGAAGAAAGCGCTGCGATATCGCAGCGCTCGTGTTGTGGGCCTGAAGCGATCAGGCCCAGTGACAGCGCATCAGAAACTTTCCCAGTTAACCTTGTCTGCACCGGTGGCATTCAGTTGCGGTCTTTTTAACACAGGCGATGCATAGCTCACGGCTACAGGGGACGATACTGCCACCTGCGTGACGCTCTCGTTAACTTTGAACGTTGACACCAGTCTCGACAACGTTTCCGCCTGCTCCTGTAAAGATTTGGATGCAGATGAAGCTTCCTCAACCAGGGAGGCGTTCTGCTGCGTGACCTCATCCATCTGGCCGATAGCCTGGTGCACCTGCTCAATGCCTTTGCTTTGCTCGGCTGTAGCAGCGGCAATTTCATTAACCAGATCGGCAACCTGCTGAATAGCATGGCCCACGTTATCGGAGTTACTGCCTACGCTTGTTGCCTGCGTCAGCCCCTGTTCAACCTGCGAAACAGACGTGGTGATTAACTCTTTAATTTCACGCGCCGCGGATGACGAACGTTGTGCCAGATTGCGAACTTCTGATGCCACGACCGCAAAACCACGGCCATGCTCACCCGCACGGGCAGCTTCAACCGCGGCGTTAAGGGCCAGAATATTCGTCTGAAATGCAATACCTTCGATCAACCCTGTGATATCAGATATTTTGGCTGAGCTACCGCGAATTTCATCCATCGTGGTCAGCATCTGACTCACGGCTTCGCCGTTCTGCCTGGACAGTTTATTGGCGTTATTGGCCAGGTTGCTGGCCTGGACTGCGCCCTCGGCATTTTGCCGTACGGTATCGCTGAGCGTAGCCATACTAACCGATGTCTCTTCCAGCGAGGCGGCCTGTTGCTCAGTGCGAGATGACAAATCTTCGTTGCCAGCCGCAATCTGCGTCGATCCTGTGCTGACGGATTGCGCCGCATGATTGACTGACAGCAGCGTAGTCGATACACGCTTAAGCAGATCATTAAACGCCATAGCCGTTTGACCAATCTCATCCTTTCTCAACACCGGCGCTAAGCGTGTCAGATCCAAATTGCTGCTCACTTCAGCCATGGTATCTTTGATGCTGGTAAGGCTACGTTTAATGCCAACAATAATATTTATTGAGAACGCACCGAGCAGCAAAATAATCAACAGTGATGCACAGGTCATCATCCAGACGGTCTTAGAATAAATCTGATTATTCTGTGCTCTGAGTGCATCACCAATCTGAATGTTCAGCTCAATTTGTTTAGTGAAATCAGACTCCATTTTACGTGCGGCAGCGCCAATGCCATTGTCACTTTGCAGGAGAGAAAGTGACAGTTCATTATTATGGCTACGTGACGCAGCAAGAAAAGCAGGTAACGCGCTGCGGACCGCATCGAGGTTACGATTGGCCCCAACGGTCATTTCTTTATCTTCATCACTGGAAATATCATTCGCCATATAATAATCATTTAATGACTTGATGTTATTAATAATGGTATTAATTTTTTGTTCTGCTTCAGCCTGATTAGCGCTGTCTGTCGCCGTCTGATGGCGATACAGGGCCAGCCCCAGTTGGTTAGTTGCGCTAATTGACTTATTCAGATCTTTAATGCTGGGAATAGCATTAACCTGAACATATTCAAAGCGCGACTGAAAGCCCGAAATCACAGATAAAGAAACAGCAACAAGCGCACAAAGTGATAAAGCAAGCAAAGAAAATGCCAGCACTAAACGCTGCGTGATTGTCATAGAAAAAACTCCCCCGGATAGGTAAAAACTACAATTATTTTCACAGGCCTTTATCGGCAAATAACTAACCGGCTTTACAACGTAATTTTATTTCCAGAACCTTGAAAAAAAGAAAACAGCGACTATGACGGGATATTTTGTCACTAACAGAAACTATAGGGTTAAATGTGAACAGGTTGTTTCATTAAAATATAAATCCATGATAATAAGCGCATATTGCTACGCACCGCCTGTGCGTTAAAATAGAACGTTCTCCATAATGACAACCGCAGTTCGTGCAGCTAAGGTAGCGGTTTTTACACAGAGATTATGATGGAAAGGTTATTCGTTTATGGGACTTTGCGCCCGGGCCACAGTAATGCCCACATTCTCGACAGGGTCGGAGGCAACTGGCAGGCAGGCTTTGTAAGCGGCATTTTCTATCCTCAGGGGTGCGGAGCAGCCGCAGGCTTTCCTGGTCTGGTGCTGGATAGCCGAGGTCCGCGCGTTGAGGGTTACGTTTTTAGTTCTGATAATCTCTTATCATATTGGTCCATGCTGGACGAATTTGAAGACGGGTACGATCGCCTCAGGACGGAAGTGACCCTTGAAAACGGTGACACTGTCACCGCTTACGTCTATCAACTGCAACCGCAATGCACACCGCCGCGCGCATAAACAGCTAATGCGCGTTTGTCAGCGCTTTACGCCTGAACCACTGCATGGGGCGGGCAAACATTACCAGGTTACCGCTTAAAATCAGTAGCAAGCCGGCCACACTATGACTTTGCCAGGTATAGCCTTCAAAAAGTGTGGAGAACGATAACGCGACCAGAGGGAACATAAGTGTGGTGTAGGCGGCTTTGCCCGCACTTGTGCGTTTGATCAGGGTGAAATAAGCCCAGAAAGCGATGACGGAACCAAACACCGCCAGATAAAGTAAGGCGCCGAGATAAGTGAAGGTCCATTGCGGTGAGAAGCTGGCACCACGAATAATAGCGATAAGGCCCATAACGAGAGCACCATAAAACATGGCCCAGGCGTTGGTGGTCATCGTCTCAAGATGCCGACGCTGATGGCGCAGGCTGATCATATTGCCTAATGAAAAACCAAAGGTACCCAGTGCTGACAGCCCCATTCCCATGAGCGCGTTACTGTTCCAGTCGCTGATATGCAGATCGTGCCAGAACAGGACGACCATGCCGGTTAATCCCAGTGCGGCGGCAAACCAGAAACGGGGGAGTGGGCGCTGGCCAAAGAAAATATAACTGTTTACCGCGTTATAGAGCACGGCCATCGAAAAAATCACCGACTCCAGGCCTGTATTAATGTAAGCCGCAGCCGTGTAAAAACACCAAAAATTAAAGCAAAACACACAGCATCCCTGGATCAGACAAAACAGATGGTCCTGCCATGCCAGGCGGCGCAGGCGTCCCAGCAGCGTTAACAGTATCAGCATAATGACGCTGGCGATGGCAAACCGCCAGAATACCGAAACCGTGACATCTACAGGCCCCTGCTGTAAAAAAATAGCGATCCAGGTTGTTCCCCAAATCACGACCACAATGGCGTAAAGTATTGCGTTCATCGTTATCCCTCTGCCTCAGACTCTCTTCAACTGTGACGTAATCGCGAGGGGTCGGCTTTCATCATGTTGCGGTCGGGTTGCAAAATCTTGCGCATTTTAGCGTGATACATCTGGCTACCTGACGTCTGTCATCCTAGACTGGACCTCTGTTTATCAAGCGGAAGCATGCCATGTCTCGCGTTTACGACACCTTTGAAACACTGCGTCAAAAAAAGGCCGTGCTGCGGGAATCGGTGATGCTTAATTCGGGCATCCGACTGGCCGCCTGGCACAACAAACAAGACCGCGTTACCGTTAACAGCAATCATCATACGCTCAGCCTGTATATTGCTGATGGTTATGAGAGTTACCACAAAACGGCAAACGGATGGCGCAACGGCGGCGGACCGAATAAATTTTGCCTGATGCCGCAGCACAGTGAATCGACCTGGGATGTACGCAGCGATCTCTCCTTCGTGCATCTCTACTGCACAGATGAGCACCTGCGAGAGGTCGGTGAAAAGATTTGGGATCGCAGCCCGGCCTCGTTATCCCTCGATGAAAAGATTTTTGCCAGTGATGACACGATTACGGCGTTGTATCGCCAGTTTTTACTTAGCTGCGACTGGCAGCAGCCAGCCAATCAGCTGATGCTGAGCACCGCCAGCACGTTGTTGTTAACCCATCTGATTCAACACTATTCGTGTGTCCAGTGGCGGCTTCCCTCTGTCACGGGCGGACTTGCTCCCTATGTGTTGCGCAATACCCTGGCGTTTATTGATGCGCACCTGGCTCTGCCCCTTACTCTGAACGTTCTCGCCAGCCAGGCCAGTCTGAGTGAATATCATTTTGCCCGGATGTTTCGTCAGTCACTCGGCGTTGCACCTCACCAGTACGTGATGAAGCGCCGGATGGAAAACGCGCGTCAGATGATCGTATCGACATCATTGTCGTTAACCGAGATTGCACTGGAGAATGGTTTTAACTCACTGAGCCATTTCAGTAACCGGTTTAAGCAGGTGACCGGATCGACACCGTCGCAGTTACGCATGGCCAGCGGCCCTCAATTGTTATGAATCGTCTCAGTCATGGACGAAGCACCCCGCGAGTTAACCTAAACCAATCCTCACACATTGGCGGTTCGTGCTTTGACGCATTGTGTAACCTGATTACACTACGTGCAGATTCATTCGGACGCCCTGTGACGGGATAACCTTCTTTTTACCCTCCGGTGAGTAAAACGCTTTCGTGATGGTTTTGCTCGCCCTGGGGCGACAGCAGGCTTCCCGTCGCGATGACTGGCCTTTTGTCCGGTTAATCATGAATCAGACCATAAGGACCACCGTCATGTTTATGTTCAAAAATGCGCTATTCCCGCCTCCCGGATGGACGGCATCCTTGCTGTAAGGCATCCGTAAAGCGTTTTTAAACGCGGAACGGCAATGCGGCACCCCTGCCTTGCACAACGGAACCACACCACTGACGTACTGGCAGACCTCACGCTGTTCCTGTGACGCGCTAACCCCTTTTTGAGTGAGGCGGCTTTACGCCTTTACCGGAAACCGGTGAGCCCCTGCTCTGCCTGAAGCCATGAAACAGACCTGTCCTGCCCCGATTTGTTGCTTTCTGCACAGTAGGGTCAGGCGCTCATCATTAACCAGGGAGGAATACTATGAATCGTTCATCCGAAACCGCGATAACCCTGATCTTTCTTTTTGTCGGCTTTATCGTGATGTCGGCAGGTATTTGGCAAATACTGACGCAGTGAGGGAAGGCAATGCGCAAGTTCACGCTTAACCAGATTTTTATTCAGGTTGTTGCCATAGCGGCCATCCTCATCCTGCTGACGATCGTGATTCGTTAACCACTCAGGACCAGACATTACCTGCGTCTGGTCCGTCAGATACCGGACCCGGTGGGCGCAGCGTAATGCCCACGACGGTGCCTGAGAACCCATTAAATTTTCTGGTCAAACATCCACTTTCGCGGAACACACGTAACCAACCCCCATAAAACCTTCGCTTTCATAATCTTGCTCAACACCGCGCTATGCCTTATGCGCTACCGTCTGCTGGCAAAGGCTGAACGCCCCTGCAACCTTTTAAAAACCCTTAACAATTCATACTTTCTTTCAACGTCTCAGGGAATAATTATGAATGTATGCCACACTTTTTTTATTGGGGGACTGGCCGTAATCAAGACGATGAGTAACGCGATGGCAACGAAAAATACTGAACTGACCGGATACCGTGAAGGCGCAAAGGTGATTGAAGTCCACCCTGTGCGCAACCAGATTGATGCGATCACTGGCGTGGTTTATTCGCAGATTACAACGCTACGATCGGTCAGACCGCTTCACATGTCATTACTGGTGCCCCGCACCGATGCAGTCAAACCCGCAATTGTTTACTTTCCGGGCGGGGGGTTTACCAGTGCCGACCACGAGAAATTTATTCAGATGCGCATGGCGCTGGCAGAGGCGGGCTTTGTTGTGGCCGCAGCTGAATATCGTGTTGTACCGGATACCTTCCCTGCGCCGGTTGTTGACGGGAAAGCGGCCGTACGCTATCTGAGACAGCATGCAGAAACGTACGGTATCGATCCTCATCGTATTGGTGTTTTAGGCGATTCGGCAGGAGGCTGGCTGGCACAAATGCTGGGCATGACAAATGGTCAGACCGCTTTCGAACAGGGTGATTTTACAGAAACATCATCTGACGTCCAGGCCGCCGCCACGATTTACGGTATTTCAGATTTACGCAATATTGGTGAAGGCTTCTCTGAAGAGAATCAACAGGTCCATGCCTCACCGGCCGTCACTGAAGCCCTTTTGATTCATGGACCGGCCTTCCACGATTTTGCAGGCGCGTCTGTCATGGATGATCCCGATAAAGCCCGTCAGGCAAGTCCCATGGGCCATCTTGCGAACCCCAAACCGCCTTTCCTGATTATGCACGGTGACAAAGATTCACTCGTTTCACCGCATCAAAGTGCGCAACTCTTTGATGCGCTGAAAAAGGCAGGTGATAAGGTTGAGTACGTCGTGGTGAAAGGTGCAGAACATGGTGATGAGGTCTGGTATCAACCTGACGTCATCCGCCTGGTTGTGAACTGGTTTTCAGAGGTGCTGCACCCTGATACACGAACAGGCAGCAAGAGCACAGCCAATTTAAACGACAATTTGTAATGCACCAGGCAAACCACTTTATGTGGTTTGCCTGGTCATCAGTCTGCTGACACGTCAGCCATCAGGTCAGCGACAGTCTGTTTTGCCCCTTTGTCCAGTAGATGGAGATAGGACTTAACCACCTGCTGCACAAAACAGGGATTATCGGGCAGCGTGTGGCCGAATATAGCTTCCAGTCCTAACAGCGCTTTTACCCTCGCCTCCCCTTCTACGCTGCCGTCAACGGCGGTTCGTATAGACGCCAATAAAGGATCGCAGATCTCAATCTCTTTTCCCTGGTCATCCTTACCGCTGACATAGCGCATCCATGCGGCAATACCTAATGCAAGCAGATCAAAACGGCTGCCGCGCTTGAGGTGCCAGCAAACGGAATGTAACCAACGTTGCGGTAACTTCTGGCTGCCATCCATCGCAATTTGCCAGGTACGATGCTGTAGCGCGGGATTTTCATAGCGTGCAATCAGCCGATCGGCATAATCGATCAAATCAACGTTCTTAACGGTTAGCGTCGGTGCCTGTTCTGTCAACATTAAGCGTCGTGCCGCAAGGCGAAAGTTCGGGTCCTGCATACAGTCATAAATATGCTCATAACCCGCAAGGTTGCCCAGGTAAGCCAGAAATGAATGGCTGCCGTTCAACATACGCAGTTTCATCTCTTCGTAAGGCAGCACGTCTTTGACTAACTCTGCACCGGCTTTTTCCCATGCCGGCCGCCCTGCGACGAAATTATCCTCAATAACCCACTGGCGAAAGGGCTCACAGGCTACCGCGACGGGATCGGCCACCTGAATAAGCGCCGCGATCGCGTCAAGACTCTGCGGATTCATCGCCGGTACGATACGGTCCACCATGGTTGAAGGGAACGTCACCTGCTGTTCAATCCAGTCTGCCAGGTCGTTGTCACGTTGTCGGGCAAAAGCACGCACGACCTGACCGATCACTTTTCCGTTTTCTGGAATATTGTCGCAGGACAGCACAGTAAACGCAGGCAGACCAGCAGCCTTGCGACGCGCCAGTGCTTCAACGATGATCCCTGGCGCAGAAAGCGGCTGGTGAGGCTGAGCCAGATCAGCGACAATCTGAGGATGGTCGCGCATCAGCTCGCCCGTTGCCGGTGAATGACAATAGCCTTTCTCGGTAATCGTTAAGGAAACGATGGCAATTTCGGGCTGACACAGGGCGTGAAGTACGGCTTCGGTTCCATCGACCTGAGCGTGAAGCGCCTGCTTGACCACACCAATCACGCGCCCTTCCCAGCCATGAGCCGACATTTCTGCCACGCTGTACAATAATCCCTGACGTTTCAGATCGGCAATCTGTTGTTCCCCGCCGATGAGATTAACTTCGACGTAGCCCCAGTCGCTGTTATGTTCTGCTGCAAGAATATCGGCATAGACCGCCTGATGAGCCCGATGAAAAGCACCGAATCCAAGATGGACAATACGCGGAACGAGCTTATTCCTGTTCCATTTTGGAACCGTCGCCTTCGCATTCAGTAGGGTAGTTTGCATTTCTTTCTCACCTTATTTTTTATTAGCTGCGTGGACACTGACGTTAAATAACGGCAGCACCTGGAGATCGCCTTGATGTTTTCCTGTGCGGCGCCGTTTGGATCAAGCGCCTGAGAACACCACGGCAAAAGGAAAGTTTTTAAAACAGAATTGGTGCGGGAAGCCTATCGTCAGCGGCAGAATTGTTCCACTACCATACCAGTTATAATTAAAAAATGTGATGAATGGCAATTATGTCTTTTGGCAAAATTGTATTAATTAACAAAGAAAATAAAAATCATAACTTCTTTATAACTATAAATATTACTGGCACTACAGAAGAATTAACCTTCAAACAGGCTGATGCATATTAGCACGCTGTTTTGCGATGCGGGTGAATAACCAAAATTTAAAAAAATCCGAAAGAATGCTTTTAAAAAGGGCCGACCTCATCAGGCGTCATGTATAAAAAGACTTAATCGCACCAATGGGTTTAAGAGCACTCGGGTTTGAGGATGAGTTATTTCGCTACGGACAAAACGGAAATCAGGCAGAAACTCAACGCCGTATTTGACTGACGGGACATTAACGCTGAACGCTTTTTATTCCCCCATCTGGCGTCATTCGACGTGTACGTGGTAAGGCTGTCAGTTATGCCTCTGTGGAGCCGGAGCATTTAAACCAGTCCGATACGGTGCTGTATTGATATTGCACCCGCATGCGATGACAGACACCCGTTTCCCGACGCGTCGCTGTATTAAGGTTATATCGGTTCAGGTGCCCGTTTTATCGCGAAGGTTTGCACAACCGCCCAGAAGCCGTATGCAGGGCAACGCAATCATGTCACCCTGAGCCTCCCTTCCCGCACAACGCTATGCTTGCGTAATTTGCAGCGCCATATCAATCGAGATAGCCATACTTTCGGGATTCGCTTTACCGGTCCAGGCAATGTTAAAGGCCGTGCCATGATCGGCTGAGGTGCGCAGGAACGGTAAGCCTGCGGTAATATTTACGCCGTCGTAGAAGCCCAACAACTTGAGCGGAATATGGCCTTGATCATGATACATAGCCACAACGATGTCATACATGCCCTCATTGCATTGCATAAATACGGTGTCCGGCGGGCACGGGCCATAGACGTTTATGCCCTGCGCCTTCATCGCGTCAATCGCCGGTGTCAGCACGCGAATTTCCTCATCTCCGAACAACCCATTTTCACCCGCGTGTGGGTTAACGCCCGCAACCGCAATACGCGGCTGGCTATAACCGACCCGGCGCAAAAACGTATCGGCAATTCTGATTACCGTTTCAACGCGCGCCTGGCTGAGCGTATCCAGGAATGTCCGCAGAGAAATATGCGTGCTGACGTGGATCACTTTGAGTTTATCGGTGTAGAGCACCATCGAATAATCTTTGGTGTCAGTTAATTTTGCCAGTAATTCCGTATGGCCTGGATAATGATGGCCGGCCATATGCAGCGCTTCTTTATTCAGCGGAGCCGTCGCAATCGCTTTCACGTCACCGCGCATCGCCATTTCTGTTGCACGTTTGATGCATCGATAAGCCACATCGCCCGCTTCAGGCTGCACAACCCCACACTGTAGTGCCTCAGGATGTACCACTTTCTCATCGATAATATGAATAACGCCCGGCATAAAGGTGGCTTCGGACACGTTATTAATGACGTTTAATTCCGCCTGCGGCGTTATGTTCATTGCCAGTATGCGGCGGAACGTTTGTACACAACCGATAACCACAACGGGCGAACCCGCTAACGCGCCCTCGGTTAAGGCCTTAATAATAATTTCAGGACCGATCCCAGCCGGGTCGCCCATCGTAATCGCCACAACATTCGTCACTTATTTTCTCCTCAACGACGCTCAAAATTTTTAAAGGGGGAGATTCATTACCCAAACACCGGCTTTCGTTAATCCCGCCTGACGTCAGTCACAACCGGATGCATGCCCACCAGGAACATATTCCGCCGCCCTTCTGTGCCGCGTTGCGTCCGGGCCGAGACGGTTGCAGCAGCCCATTTAGCCATCCCTGACGCCTTGTCGCTAAAATCAGCCCAGCGTGCAAACCCGCATTGCCGTCGTTGAGCGTTTTCACTCATCCGGTCAACGGTCAGAGATATGGCCCTCTTGTTTTGTCGCCCCATGTCGTCAAAAGCGCCTGAAGATCAGAGCCACAACGCACCTCATCAGTTTTTACCCCTCACCTGAATGATTATATTCAATCACATTAGATTATATGTGAGCAAGATCAATTTAATAAAGCGCCATTTTATTTATAAATTTAGCCAGTGAGTGAGCGAAGTTAAGCGGAATGAAGAATTTCAGTCATTTATGGGGAGACAGACGTGGCATTAATTAACAGCACAATATTGAGCGGTTCCGACGCGATAAAGGCACTGACGCCGGTCGTCGCGGACAAACAACACCTGCTGGTTTTAACAGACAAGAACATTGTAAATTTGCCCGCGACCACGCAAATCATGACATTGCTCAGTCAGGATGGCCGTCACGTTAAACTGATCGATGATGTTCCGGCAGAACCCACGCATACCGATGTTGAAGCAGTGCTGTCGCGTACAGCAGGTAAAACGTTTGATTTAGTGGTGGGCATTGGCGGTGGAAGCGTACTGGATGTGGCGAAGCTGCTTTCTGTGTTATGTCACGTTGCGTCACCCTCCCTTAAGGCGCTGCTTGATGGCGAGAAAATTACAGCCCGTTTACCCTCACTGCTTATTCCCTCGACGGCGGGAACGGGTTCGGAAGCAACGCCCAATGCTATTCTGGCTATCCCTGAAAAAAACACCAAATCAGGCATCATTTCCCCTGTGATGCTGCCGGATTATGTCGCATTAATTCCAGAACTGACCACCAGCATGCCTGCGCATATCGCCTCATCAACGGGCATTGATGCACTGTGCCATTTACTGGAATGTTATACCGCCACCATTTCGAACCCTGTGGGTGACAACGTTGCGCTGATGGGCCTGCATAAGCTGTTCCGGAATCTGGAAACATCCGTCACTGAACCGCATAACCTGAACGCGAAGCTGGAAATGCTATGGGCTTCTTATTATGGCGGCGCGGCAATCGCGCACGCCGGCACCCATCTTGTTCATGCGCTTTCGTATCCTCTGGGAGGCACTTATCACCTGCCTCACGGCGTCGCCAATGCCATTCTGCTGGCACCCTGTATGAAAGTGGTGCGCCCGTTTGCCATCGACAAATTTGCCACTGTCTGGGACCTGATTCCGGGCGCCGATATCACATTGACCCCGGAAGAAAAATCGCACGCGCTGGTCGACTATCTCGCCAAATTAGTTAAACGGCTCAATCTGCCGGATAACCTGGAAACATTAGGCGTGCCGTCAGGTGATATTGATGCGCTGAGCGAGTCTGCACTCAATGTGAAGCGTTTAATGAACAATTCACCCTGCGCTGTAAGTCATCAGGATGTGGCTGATATTTACCGGACCCTGTTCCCTAAAATTTAACCGCCGAAAGGAGTGGATAAAGATGAAAAAAATAGAAGGTGTACTTACAGCGATTGTGACGCCTTTTACTCAGGAAGGTGATCTTTATCTTGATGAACTGAAACGCCAGGTTACCCGACAACTCAATGCCGGTAACGGTATTTTTTGCGGCGGCACAAATGGTGAATTCTTTGTTCTCAACGAAAAAGAAAAGCTTACTGTTACAGAAACCTGTGTTAACGAAGTGTCGGGGCGGGCAAAGGTTGTTGCCCATATTGGTGAGATCTCGACCCGGGACACCCTTCGCCTGGGTAAACAAATTGAAAAGCTGGGCGTGGATGCGGTTTCAGTAATCACGCCCTATTTTGTGCCGTTAAATCAACGCGAACTGATTAACCATTACACGGCAGTTGCGGATGGCCTTTCCGTACCGGTTTTTCTGTACAACATTCCGGCCAGAACAGGCAATACGATTGAACCAGAAACCGCCCGCACCCTTGCTGCCCATCCCAATATCATTGGTGTAAAAGACAGTGCCGGAAGTTATGAAAGCCTGCGCGACTATCTGGACGCGGTAAAAGAATGCGATAACTTTGACGTGCTTAACGGCCCCGATTCACTTATCCATCAAGGCTTTGTTGAAGGGTGCTCTGCCTGTATATCAGGTCTGGCTAACGTTGCACCGCACCAGATAAATGCGATCTGGTCACGCTTTCATGCCGGCGATATTGACGGATCACGTCAGGCGCAGGAACAGGTCACAGGGTTACGCACCGATCTTTATAAGGTCGCCTTTTCACCTGCAGCAGTAAAAAAAGCGCTACAAATTTTAGGCCATAACGTGGGCGAGAGCCGTTATGCCATTCATTTTGACGCTGCGCAGAAAGAGGAAATTCGCAGAATCATTAACCTGTACCTGAAATGATAATAAGAATTTATAAATTTTAAATACCGGGAGCATAAAGCGCTCCCCGAATTTATCTTGCTCTATCTGAGGCTATAATGAAAACATTCAACGCTCAGGACACCCTGATAATTATCGGCATTGTATTGGCATATATTCTTTTTACCACCTGGCTGACATTCCGCTTACGTAGTAAAAACGCGGGCGATTTTATGGAAGGCTCAAGAGCCATGCCAGCCTTTATTGTAGGCATTCTGCTGATGTCAGAATATATCGGTGCAAAATCGACTATCGGCACGGCTCAGGCCGCCTTTGAAGGTGGGATTGCCGCGTCCTGGTCAGTCATTGGCGCCGCTATTGGCTTTCCCCTTTTTGGCATGATTCTGGTAAAACGCATTTATAATACGGGTAAAATTACCATCTCGGGTGCGATTGCTGAAAAGTACGGTAACAGCACCAAAAATATTATTTCACTGATCATGATTTATGCCCTGCTTTTGGTCAATGTGGGAAATTATGTCAGTGGTGCGGCGGCAATCGCCACTGTATTACACGTGACATTGCCGGTTGCCGCTTTTATTACGGCTGTAGTCAGTACGTTCTATTTTGCCTTCGGCGGTTTAAAAGGAATCGCCTGGGTCACCATGCTACACAGCGCGCTGAAATATTTTGGTATCCTGGCTATTCTTTGGTTTGCATTGTCACAAACGGGTGGCCTCAAGCCTATGATCAATGAAATGCCCGCTTATTACTGGACCTGGGACGGTAATATCGGCGCGTCAACCATTGTCGCCTGGCTTATCGGGACGATTGGCTCGATCTTCTGCACCCAGTTTGTCATTCAAGCTATCTCGTCGACCAGAAGTGTGAAGTCGGCGCAGCGCTCGACCTGGATTGCCTTTCTGTTCTGTATGCCGATTGCGTTGGCGATTGCCGTTATCGGTGTGGCAGCCAAATATCTCCACCCCAATATCGACAGCCTGTATGCATTGCCGGTGTTTCTGCAGGATATGAATCCCTGGCTGGCTGGTCTGGTAACGACCTCACTGGTTGCCTCTATATTTGTCAGCGTCAGTACCGTTGCCCTGGCTATCGCGTCGCTGGTGGTGAAGGATTTCTATGTGCCTTATTTCAAACCCACGACAGAGCAGGAATTTAAAACCACGCGCTGGTTGTCGCTGCTGATTGGCTTTCTGCCGCTGATCTTTGTCCTGTTTGTCCCTGAAGTTCTGAAACTGTCCTTTTTTACCCGAGCGATTCGCCTGTCTATTACCGTTGTCGCGGTCATTGCCTTCTATGCCCCGTTCTACAGAAGTACTCGCGGTGCCAATGCCGGCCTGATTGGTGCGTGTGTCGTGACCTCAGTCTGGTATCTGGCAGGCGATCCGTTCGGTATTAATAACATGTATATCGCGCTACTGACGCCCGCATTGATCATGGCGATTGACCATATGATCCCCAGCAAAGCCAGAACCGCAGCGGCTGAACACGCCAGAGCTGCCGCAGGAAAAGGAGAATAAAATGATTGTAACCGTAACGCGCGATGGCATCCTGACGCCATGGGAAAAAGATGACCGCGTACTTACCGCAATGCTGCCTTCGTCATGCCCACAGAACCACGCCGCCAATATTTTACCGCTGCACGATGGTTCCCTGCTCTGCGTCTGGTTTGGCGGCACACAGGAAGGCATAGCCGATATCTCTGTCTGGTGCTCGCGCTTACCTGCAGGCAGCCATATCTGGAGTGAGGCGGTAAAACTGTCCGACGATCCAACCCGTTCTGAGCAGAATCCCGTTCTGTTCCTCGCGCCCGATAACGTGCTGTGGCTATTGTGGACCGCACAGCTGTCCGGTAATCAGGATACGGCGATTGTCCGCTACCGCCAGTCTGGCGATCTGGGTAAAACCTGGGGGCCCATTGACACGTTACTGGATAAACCTGGCACCTTTATCCGTCAGCCCATCACCGTGCTGGAAAACGGCAACTGGTTACTCCCGGTGTTTTACTGCCGCACACAGCCGGGTGAAAAGTGGGTGGGTAACGACGATATCAGTGCGGTGAAGATTTCATCCGACCAGGGTAAAAGCTGGCGGGATGTGGTTGTGCCGGAAAGCCTGGGGTGCGTGCATATGAATATCACTGCCCTGCAGGATGGTTCGCTGGTTGCCCTTTACCGCAGCCGTTGGGCAGACAATATCTATCTCAGCCGATCCACCGATGGTGGTGAGAGCTGGACAGCGCCTGAAGCCACGGTGTTACCTAACAACAATTCGTCAATTCAGGTGACGACGCTGCAAAGTGGCGAACTGGCGCTGGTGTTTAATAGCATGAGCGCAGCCGGGGCAACGGAACGTCGCGCGTCACTCTATGATGAGATCGATGACGGTGACGGCAGAAAGGAGCCAGAAGCAACCGGACGAAGCGCTTTCTGGGGGGCGCCACGCGCCCCAATGACTGTCGCAATTTCCGCCGATGGCGGCAAAACCTGGCCGTGGCAGAAAAACCTGGATGAAGGTGACGGTTACTGTATGACAAACAATTCTCAGGAAAAACTGAACCGTGAGTTTTCCTACCCGAGCATTAAACAGGATGCACAGGGTACCTTACATATCGCGTATACCTATTTCCGCCAGGCGATTAAATATGCGCGCGTCACACCCGACTGGGTGAAGGAGTAAGCAGATGATTATCGGCAATCTGAACGCCCTGCCGCTGGCAGGGTTACCCGAATCCTTACTGGCTCTGCTCCGGTTACCCGACTGTTCTCTTGAAGCACTGGCCGCAAGGGATATCGGTAGATGGCAGCCGGAAAATGCAGCGTGGTTTTGCACGATCCAACAGGCCACCACCCAGGACGCCACGCTGCGTCATACGGAATACCACCATCTTTGGACTGACATTCAGGTGATGCTGGAGGGTGAAGAGGTCATTTATGCTGGCGCCCAGTCCATTGCCAGGGCCGGAGATGAAGAGCGCAAACCCGATTTGTATATCGCGCAGCCAGAACCATTACCGGTTAGCATCACTTTGCGTAAGGGAGACTTTGCGGTCTTTTTGCCCGGTGAACCTCATCAGGCCCTGTGTGCCGCAGGCGCGCCAGTAGCCGTTCGTAAAGCCGTCTTTAAGGTACCGAAATCGATGTCAGGAGGTTGAGATGCGTCACGCTATCGTTACAGGCTACAGTTCTGGCATCGGCAAAGCGATTACTCAGGATTTATTGCAAAAGGGCTGGAAAGTTACGGGGCTGAGCCGGACGCAGGGCGAGGCAGCCTTACCCAACCTCAACGGCATCGCCGTTGATCTCACTGATGCCGATCAACTCAGGTCGGCAATCAGCGGGCTTGAAACGCCGGATGCGCTGATTCACGCCGCAGGAATGATCGTCGCCGCCCCGCTGGGCGAACTGGACGGAGCGGCCAGCAAACGCTTGTGGTCGTTGCACGTTCACGCAGCCGAAGTGCTGATCAATCACTTTGCGCCAACGCTTAAGCCAGGCAGCAGGATCGTCGTTATCGGCAGTCGTACCTCGCGCGGTGCCGCCAATCGCTCGCAGTATGCGGCAACCAAAGCGGCGCTGGTTGGCATGGTCCGCTCATGGGGAATGGAACTGGCTCCTCGGCAGATTACGGTGAATGTTGTCGCTCCCGGCGCAACCGAAACGCCGATGCTGACCAAACCTGAACGGGCCTCATCCGCCCCCATCCTGCCGCCAATGGGACGCCTGATTCAGCCAGAAGAAGTGGCTTCACTGGTGAGTTATTTACTCAGTGAACGCGCTGCTCCCATCACAGGTCAGGAGCTGGTGATATGTGGAGGCGCTTCACTTAAAGCCTGATTCGCCGCGTGGTTAAACCCGCGTTTACCGGCTGGTTTAACCACGGCTGTCGCGCTTATTCCGGTGAAATGACGTGAGCCCTTCCCCTTTTTTATTCACATTACGTCACGGGCTTTGCCCGCATAGCGATCTAAAACTCTTCCGGCTCGCCGGGTAGCGGTTCGGTCAGTTCCTGCCCTTTCACACCCGCGTACGTGATAATCAGCTCAGCAGGACTTTCCAGCGTAAAACCACGATGCGCACTGTTGATGGTTTCATTCAACGCTTCACCAGCCTGAAAAGTTTGCTGCTCACCCGTTTCTTTATCCTCCACCACTAACGTCCCTGAAAGGACAAATGCTGCATTGGGCATCGGATGAGTATGCCAGGGCAAGGCGGTTTGCGCCGGAAGGGTTAAGCGTATGACTGTCAGTTCGGGTTGTCCCTGCGGATAAGCGTCAATATGTTGGCCATTCTATGCCTGGCAACTTTTGAGCAGCGTTACCGCCTTAATTTCTGATGCTGATGCGTTATCGCTGTTTTCACCTGACATCGTTTCTCCTGTTAATGACGCCCCGGGCCGGGCTGAGTGACTCGTTTAAAAATAGCTGATAATCCGCCAGCACACTTAATATCAGCAATTGAAAGGCGGCAGAGACAGCGATAACAGCGCTGATGTTTTTTTATCCCAATCAGAGCATGATGGTTATATCTTATAGCGACGCGTAAGTACGCAATACCGTGAATTTGTATTAGGCTTTCGGCATCAAATACTGATGGGAATCCCTACATATGAAAGGTTTATTGACGGCGCTAATCGCCAGTTCCGTATTATTATTGTCCGCCTGCTCGCCTGATAACGATCATAAAGTGAAAGTGGCTATTAATACGGGTCCTGATGAAGCTATCTGGAAAGAAGTACAGAAAGTAGCCAAAGATAAGTATCAGCTGGATGTTGAAGTGCTGAACTTCAATGATTATATTTTGCCCAATGAAGCACTGAATAATAAAGAAGTGGATGCGAACGCCTTTCAAAGCCTGCCTTACCTTGAAGAGCAGTCAAAGGAGCGCGGCTATAAATTTGCCGTTGTGGGCAAAACGTTTGTTTTCCCTATCGCTGCCTATTCGCACAAAATTAAAAATATCAGTGAGCTGAAGGATGGCGATACCATTACGATATCAAATGAAGCCACCACGCTTGGACGCAGCCTGCTGCTATTACAGGCTCAGGGGCTGATTAAGCTAAAAGACGGTGTGGGTTATTTACCAACATCGCTGGATATTACCGATAATCCCAAACAACTGAAGCTGGTCGAAGTGGATACACCACAGCTTACCCGCACGCTGGACGACCCAAACGTCACCCTTTCCATTATTAATACCAACTTCTCTGCGCAGGCGGGGTTATCTGCTCATCGCGATGGTTTGTTTATGGAAAGCGCCTCTTCGCCGTACGTTAACGCCCTGGTTTCACGTCAGGACAATAAAGACAGCGATAAGATTCAAAAGCTGAAAGCTGCATTTCAGTCTCCTGAGGTCGCAGCAAAAGCAGAAGACGTTTATAAAGGCGATGCCATTAAAGGTTGGTAAATCAGATAGCCTGGGGCAAGCCGCGCAGCAGGCGGCCTGTTCCAGGCATAACGTGCCGTCAGGCGGCAGCGCCTTTGGTTTGTGCGGACAGATGCCCGGCCCATAAGCTGGCAATCCACCGGACCCCTTTCGTGGTAAACCGCGCCTGTGAGAAAGTATGCTGATTTTCTGCCGTTCCTGCGTGCAGGGTAAAGTAACCCGCCTGCAGATGGTAATGCTGTGGTGTCAGTGCGCCCTTTTCACGGTACATGATATTGCGGTCGAGCAGAAACTGACGAAAATCCGTTTCTTTCACTTTCAGCATTTTACACAGCTGACGAAAACCGAGCGCGGTGTCCACATTCACGAAATCGTCGAAAAAGGCGGCTTTTGGCGCAGATTCGGCCAGTTGCTTTTCTGCAGCACGGCGCTGTTCAAACTGCTCCGCCCAGGCGCGGGCCGCTTCGGCGGGATTCGTGAAATCAGGGAGATGAACGCGTTCTTCACGCGCCTGCCAGCGATCAAGCGCTTCCGCGGTAAAGCCAGGCGAAAGCCGGGCCACCGCCAGAAGTGAATCGCGTTTATTCAGGTGATATTCCTGGCGCATTTCGCCCTGGTGTTCATAGAGATTGACCAAAAGTGGCTGGGACAGGCGCTGTGCCGTTTCAAGGCTTTTGATTAACCGTTTAACTTCACCATGTGTATTTCCGGTCATTTGAGCAATTTCCCGGCTACTCATTGTGATGGCATGATCCGTTGCGTTGAAAGTTTCTGTCGACATCATCATGGGCTTTACCCCCTAATCATTCCAGACAACACCCAGCGGGCAGTGGAATAATTATACAATTACCTGTTTAAATATCCAGTGTTATTTTTAAGCAACATCATAAATGGAATGCGTTACACAATCGAACAGCGATCGCGATACCGGAGGCACGCAAAGCATGGCCCTGTGCTTTTCACCTTGCCAGGGAACCCGGGGCACACGCGGAAGACCGCAAAAGCGAGTGAAAGGTAAGCGCACGGGGTTTACATCGGTTTATACTGTTCGCTATTCATCACTGAATTCAGCCGGATACTGCTGTCCGGCAGCGGGATCGATGTCTTTATGATGTGTGACTGGCAATGGTACGCATCAGAGAATTTATAGTCATTCGGGAAGATGAGCGCGTCTGCCGATCTCTCAGGAACCGGATGTCACGTTGACTGGAGTAAGTTATGCAACCGTTAAGAGTCGCCTTTATCAAGGCAAGCTGGCACAGCGAAATTGTTTCTCAAACCCTGGCTGGATTTCAGCAGGAAATGGACAACAGCAGCACGCCCTGTGAAATCAAAACCTGGGATGTGCCTGGCGCCTTCGAAATGCCGTTACTGGCACAACGCCTGGCACAAACCGGTAAGTTCGATGCAATTGTCTGTGCGGCTCTGGTCGTGGATGGTGGCATTTACCGCCACGATTTTGTCGCTCAGGCCGTCGTGAACGGACTCATGCAGGCACAACTGGCGACCAACGTGCCCGTGTTTTCCGTCTCACTGACACCACATAATTTTCAGCCTGCCGATGAATTCATTCGCTTCTACACCGAGCATTTTGTGAAAAAAGGCAAAGAAGCGGCACGCGCAGTACGTCAAATTCACGCCATTTCACTGTAAACGCACGTGGTTTTGTCTGTTTAACAGTCTGTTTATCACAGCCAGGCGGCGCGCTTATCCAGAGTGCCGCTATTTCAGGAGACAGTATGGAAGCCCCACGCCAGCCTTTACCACCGTTTACCGATGTACAACAGGCCATAACGAAAGTGCGTCTGGCCGAAGATGCCTGGAACAGCCGCGACCCCGAACGCGTTTCACTGGCTTACTCGCCTGACAGCGTCTGGCGAAATCGCGATATCTTCCTGAGCGGACGTAGCGAAATCGTGGCGTTTTTGCGCGAGAAATGGCAGCGAGAGGCCGAGTATCGGCTGATAAAAGAGCTGTGGAGTTTTCACTCAAACCGCATTGCGGTTCGGTTTGCCTATGAATGGCATGACAGCGCGGCAAACTGGTTTCGTTCTTATGGCAATGAAAACTGGGAATTTGACGAGAATGGCTTCATGGTCAGGCGCCACGCCAGCATAAACGATGTGGCGATTGCCGAGAGTCAGCGTTTGTTTCACTGGCCTCAGGGCCGCCGACCGGACGACCATCCTTCACTCAGTGATCTTGGCCTGTAGGCAATTTCCGTGAAACATGTCTGAGATCCACCTGACGCACCTTCTCGCGTCGGGTGAAACAGAAAAGAACAGCACCATATTGTCTGAACCGTTCACCTTCAGGCCGTAAACAGCAGCCCTGACTTTTCCACTACCTGGGCATTTTAGTTCCGGCAAGGCTGTTCACGCCGACAATTCAGGTCAGTCACATCGGACTGACCCTCCCGCCTGATGCCTTAACCTTGTTCCTGCGCGGCGTCGTTTGATTTAGGTTGCTCAACAAAGGTCGCTTTATTGCGCGTCACCGTGTAGGCCACTTTTTTCACGTCGTTAGGTGACGTTGTCACCTCAAGGGGATCAATGGTTACGCGTCCCAGACCAAATAAGGTACGGACGTAACCGCCGACTTCATGTTTACCCGCCGGGACATGCAGGACTTTACTTTCGCCATTCGGCAATTCGCCAGCATCTTTACCATCTACGGTCAGGTAAATATGGGAACCGTCGTCAGCACGCGTAATCACATGAGAGACATCAATCTGCGTTTGTCCTTCGGCAAAGGCGTCAGCAGGATTGGCGGCAGGCTGCTTTTTGGCGCAGCCTGACAAGGCAGTGGCGACCGCGAGTGCGGCAAACAGATAACGATAACGCATTGTGGCTG
This sequence comes from Pantoea sp. CS_6, assembly GCF_041954745.1. NCBI lineage: Bacteria > Pseudomonadati > Pseudomonadota > Gammaproteobacteria > Enterobacterales > Erwiniaceae > Pantoea > Pantoea sp. CS_6. The sequence goes on along the minus strand of NZ_JAVAYG010000017.1, from coordinate 7,217 downwards.
TGTGACTCCCTGACAAATGAGCACGTTATTTTAGCGATTTCAGAGCATGATGGAAGCCCGCAGGCGCTCGGCATGCTCTGAATTTTGTCAGTAAGCAATGCGAAGGGTAACGAGAAACGGCCTGGCTGAACAGAGGTCGCCTGGCACAAGCGTGCCAGGCCTGATCGCGATCAGCTAAAGACCATTCCGCCATCAACCAGGATAGACTGGCCGGTAATATAATCCGAGTCCGGTCCTGCGAGGAAGGCTACACAGGCGGCCACATCGTCGGGCTCGGATAAACGGCCCAGTGTGATTCTTTTGGCGAAGGCCTCGGTACCATAACCTGCAGGCTGACCTGCGGCTTCGGAAATTTGCCGATCAATTTCTGCCCACATGGGGGTTTTGACAATGCCCGGACAAAAACCGTTTACGGTAATGCCCGCCGGTGCAAGATCCCGGGCTGCCGTTTGAGTCAGACCGCGCACGGCAAACTTACTCGAACTGTATATCGCCAGTTCAGGATTTCCGACGTGGCCAGCCTGGGAGCAGGCATTAATGATCTTTCCGCCGTGCCCCTCCGCTGCAAAGGCTTCAACCGCGGCCTGCATCCCCCAAATCACGCCTTTCACGTTGACGTTGTAGACTTTATCAATGATGTCTTCCGTAATGTCCTGAACAGGCGTGGACGGCGCAATCCCGGCATTATTGACAATGACATTAAAGTCGCCCAGCACTTCACGTGCCTGCTCAACCGCGTGAAAAACTTGATCACGCTTTGATACATCAACCTTGATGGCTAATGCACTGCCCTGCGCTTTTTTAATTTTTTCCGCGACCTGAGAAGCGGTATCAAAATTAAAATCCGCTACCGCAACGGCAAAGCCATCTTTCGCCAGGCGTAACGCAATCGCCTCACCAATGCCCTGGCCCGCACCTGTTACCAGCGCCACTCGATTTTTCATCATCATGTCCTCCGTTCCTTCGTGATTAAAGAAGCTGACTCAGATGGAGTTGTCCCATCAAAAGGGGGTTATCCGCATAATCCACCGGTACAGCTACAACCGCCGGCCCCTGCACATCCATTGCTTTACGCAGTGTCGGCTCAAGTTCAGCTGCGCTGGTCACCGCAAACCCCGCGGCGCCAAACGCCTCGGCATAGGCTTTAAAATCAATGGGCCCAAAATTGACACCGGACACACGTTGATATTTTTTCTCTTCCTGCATCGCCACCATGTTGTAGGCATTGTCAACCCAGATAATGTGCAGGATATTGGCGTTGAGCCTGACCGCCGTTTCCAGCTCCATACTGGACTGGAGAAAACCGCCATCCCCTGATACCGACACCACTTTACGTGATGGATCGACAAGCCAGGCACCGATAGCCCAGGGCAGCGCAACGCCCATGGTTTGTTGTCCGTTAGAAATCATGATTTGACGCGCACGGAAGCTGTAGAGGTAGCGGGCAATCCAGATATGAAAACTGCCCATGTCCACGGTAAGACTGACGTCACTGTTGATGATGTCCTGCATCGCCCGGACAATACGCAGGGGATGAAGTGCAAACTGATTCAGACTGGCCCCCTGAAGCGCCAGTAACTGTCGCTGTTGTTGGCGATCGTCCAGTATGCTGGCAGCCTGCTGGCTAAGTTGTAAGGGTGAGGTTATCCGCGTCGCCAGCTTGCCCACCGTTGCCGCGATATTCCCCACTAACTCAGCATCAGGTAAATAGCGGTTGTCGGTTTCCGCCGGGACGACATCAATATGAATTAACGTCGCATTACCGGTATTCCACATCGCCGGTTCGTACTCAACCGGGCTGTAGCCAATCGTGATAATCAGATCCGCCTGCTGGAGTAGTTTGTCACCGGCCTGGTTATTGAAAAGACCCACGCGGCCAGCAAAACGGGAAAAGTGCTCCTGACGTATCGCGCCTGCTGCCTGATAGGTGCTGGTAACAGGGATATGGCTGCGGTTTAACAGATCGTGAATGGCCTCGCTGTTCTCAGGCTGGCTTGCCATCAGGCCAAGCAGAATCACCGGATTTTTTGCTTTGGCTATTTCACGACTGACCGCATCAATCATGACGTCGGGTGCCGCCCCCAGGGTGATACCGCCTTTGCTGGCCAGGACTTTGCCCGTCACCGGCTGGTCGACAATATCCTGTGGCAGGCTGACAAAAGCACCGCCTCCGCGACCATGCTCCGCATGGCGAAAGGCATTTGACACGCATTCAGCCAGGGCGGAGGGATCGGTCACCTCTACCGCATATTTTGTAACCGGGCGGAACATAGAGACGGTATCCAGGCTTTGGTGGACCTGCTTGGCGCTGTCAGAGCGTTTGACGGCGCCCCCCAGCGCCACAACCGGATCGCCTTCGCTGGTCGCGGTCGCCATACCGGTCACCAGATTGGAGCAACCAGGACCGGAGGTGACCAGCGCCACCCCTGCTTTTCCGGTCAGTCTGCCCACCGCAGCGGCCATAAACGCAGCATTGGCTTCATGCCGCACGGGAATGGTATGAACAGACGAATCCAGCAATGAATCAAAGACTTTATCGATTTTTGCACCCGGAATACCAAACACATGGCTGACGCCCTGTGCTTCCAGTTGCGCGACAACCAGATCGGCGCCGCAGGTCCAGAGGGTTGTATCTGAGAGGGTTTTCATATTCAGGCCTCGTTATTAGCTTTCGACAGAACGGATAGCGTCATCCAGGTTTTCGGGCGTCAAATTGGCGTGCAGGAAATCACTGTTTTCCGGCAGGTCGATGACCAGCTTGCTGATGGCGCCAAAGGTCAGCGAGCCCTCTTCAAGCACGTAGTCGAGAATGTGACCGCCTCCGGTTCTGTCGTCGGTGATAAAATGTTCGTGGTACCCGGCGACGTTAATGCCCTGCATGTACTGTGGCGTACGGAACCCGATAAGCTCACCGCTGCGATGAGAAAATTCGAAGATGGGCTGATTGCCGAGCACTTCTGGCATCGAGCGGTATGGGCGGCACTGACACGGGACGGTACGGGTTTGTACCGATGAAAAGTGGCCGCTGACACGTAAGGCACAGAACTGATTGTCCGAGGTGATTTCACTGTCAATTAACTGGTGCAGCTCATGCCGTGGAACAGCACGTTCGAAAGTGTGTTTATGCTGAGGCTGAAAGAAGGTCATAACCGCAAAGGGCGTTTTCTGCTCAGGATGTGCAGGACGGGCGCTGCCATCCGCCCGTAACTGATAAACATTGCTGTCGAATGCAATCAATTCTCCGTCGAGCTGGTTGAACGTGCCCAGGCCAAAGTCGCCTTTACGCAGTAAATCTGCAATTCGGGTTTCACCTTCGTAAACACCGCTCAGAAGTGCACTCATCAAAGAGGTTTGATACATAACACTTTCTGGCATATTTTTTTGCAGTTTGTTCACCGTATCTTTAAGTTGATCCTCGCAGGAACAATCAGTTACAAAATTGCTCATTGGATGCCTCATGGGTTAACTGTTAAGCCGTGTTAACATTATGGTGGTCCCGTTTGCCGACAGAATCCAATAGCAAAACCTGTTAACTTTGAGACGTTTTTAATATGGAACTGCGCCATCTACGTTATTTTGTTGCGGTCGCACAGACTCAACACTTCACCCGAGCGGCTGAACTACTGGGCATTTCGCAGCCGCCGCTGAGTCAACAAATTCAGCGCCTGGAGCATGAAATTGGTACCCCGCTGTTGAAGCGGCTGACACGTGGTGTGGAACTGACAGAGGCTGGAAAGACTTTTCTGACAGACGCGATTGAAATTGTTCAGCTGGCCGATTATGCCCTAGAGAAAGCCAGAGGCGTTGCCCGTGGGATGAGCGGAAAAATGTCATTAGGTTTTGCGAGTTCGGTGGCGTTTAATCCTCGTGTGTTCGAAATCATTCGGCACTTTAAAGCCCGCTATCCTGCACTGGAATTAATGACCCGCGAAGAAAACATGTCTTTACTGATACAGGATCTTCAGGAAGGACTACTGGACGCGGCGTTTATTCGTTTACCCTGTGAAAGCAGTCGGTCATTTAATTTGCGGGTTATTTCGACCGAGCGGATGGTGTTGGCACTGCCTGCCGACCATCATCTGAAACATAAAACGGCCATTGCGCTAAGTGAGTTGGCAGACGAAACGTTGATTATTTTTCCACGTGAAGTTTCGCCCAGTTTGTATGAACTCATTGTCAGTGCCTGTTTACGGGCAGGTTTTTCATCTTCCTCTTTCCAGCAGGCCCCGCAAATCAGCTCTTCGCTGGGGATGGTCGGCGCGGGCTGCGGGATTGCGCTGATCCCTGAATCCATGATTTGCGTACAGAATCCCCACATTTGCTTTCGTGACATTGCAGAGAATACGCTCTTTACGGATGTCGCTTTTGCCTGGCGGCGTAATAATGCCTCCAAGGCCGTGAACCATTTATTAGCACTCATTCCTGCGCGTTAAACACTCAGCGATCACTCCTTTCGGTGGCAGAAACGAAGCGGGAAAAATAAAAGATGCAGTATGAAAAGGGGAAATAAGCGCTGCGAATATATCCCCCTGATGCGTCACCGGGGCTATTTCATGTTGCCTTTGTGTTTTCACATAAATGAAATTTTCATTCGCATTAGCTGAATTAATGCACCACGTTGGTGCAAAAAAGTCAATGCCATTTCTAACATTTAATTAACTTTTTGAACCTTCTCAAAGAACTGATAAATGGCTGATTTTTTAGTTTATGCATCTTTTATGCATTTCTTATGCAACCAGCGCGGGGATTTTACCCGGTTTATCTGCACTATTATTCACTCTTATTCAGCGTTAATCGAAATAGCATAGCGATAATGCGTGCCGGGCCGACATCATATTTTTTCTGGCAGTGATAAATTATACATGCGCTGAAAAGCGTGTTGTTTCCACGGCTCAACACAATAAATAACGTCGATAAGAAAGGTTTTGTATGGATAAGTTATCTTACGCGTCTGACAGTAGTACATCCGCCTGGTCTACCTACCTTCAACAAATCGATCGCGTTGCCCCTTATTTGGGCGATCTCTCTCGCTGGATCGATACGTTACGTCATCCTAAACGTGCCTTAATCGTTGATATTCCTTTGCAAATGGATGACGGTACGATTCGTCATTTCGAGGGTTACCGTGTTCAACATAATCTGTCACGCGGCCCCGGCAAAGGCGGAATCCGCTATCATCCGGATGTTGACCTGAATGAAGTCATGGCACTCTCCGCCTGGATGACCATCAAATGTGCCGCTGTGAACCTGCCTTATGGTGGTGCTAAAGGCGGGATTCGTGTAGATCCCTTCAAATTGTCTGAAGGTGAGCTTGAGCGTTTAACCCGCCGCTATACCAGCGAAATTGGTATCATCATCGGTCCACAAAAAGACATTCCGGCACCCGATGTCGGTACCAACGGTAAAGTTATGGCCTGGATGATGGATACCTACTCCATGAATCTGGGCACCACCGTGACGGGCGTCGTGACAGGTAAACCTATTCACCTGGGTGGATCGCTGGGTCGCGAAAAAGCCACCGGTCGCGGCGTATTTGTTACAGGTCGCGAAGTGGCGCGCCGTGCCGGTATTGAGATTGAAGGTGCGCGCGTCGCCGTTCAGGGCTTCGGTAACGTTGGCAGTGAAGCGGCACGTCTGTTCAGCCAGGCTGGCGCACGCGTCGTGGTGATTCAGGATCATACCGCTACCCTGTTCAATGCCGACGGTATTGATATGGATGCACTGACGCAATGGCAGGCCGAAAACAAACAGATTGCTGGCTTCAAAGGCGCACAAGTCATTGATAAAGAGGCCTTCTGGCACACGGAAATGGATATTCTCATTCCGGCAGCCCTTGAGGGTCAGATTACCCGTGAACGCGCTGAGACCCTGAGCTGTAAACTGGTACTTGAAGGTGCCAACGGTCCTACCTATCCCGATGCTGACGATGTGCTGGCAAACCGTGGCGTGATTGTGGTCCCAGACGTTATCTGTAACGCCGGCGGTGTGACGGTCAGTTACTTCGAATGGGTGCAGGATATGGCCAGTTTCTTCTGGAGTGAAGACGAGATTAATAAACGGTCTGATAAAATCATGACTGAAGCCATGATTCACGTTTGGGAAAAAGCCAAAGAGAAAGACTGCTCTCTGCGCACCGCAGCCTATATCGTTGCCTGTGAGCGTATTCTGATGGCCCGTAAAGATCGCGGTATCTATCCGGGCTAAGCCAGTAAAAAAACAACCCGCGATGTGCGCGGGTTGTTTTTATTCAGCGGCTTTCGCTTAACGGAATTGCTGCACCGTCTGGGCCAGCTGTTGCGCCTGATCTTCAAGCGAACTGGCTGCCGCCGACATTTGTTGCACCAAAGCCGCGTTTTGCTGCGTTGTTCCGTCCATTTCATTTACCGCAATCGTCACCTGACTAATTCCTCGCGCCTGTTCATCTGACGCGGCAACGATTTCGTTGATGATACTTTGTACAGAGGAGACAGCCTGGGTCATTTCATGCATCGTTTTGCCTGCCTCATTGACCAGCGTGACGCCGCTTTGTACCCGGGCACTGGACTCCTCAATAAGCGCGGCAATGTCTTTGACCGCACCGGCACTGCGTTGCGCCAGGTTTCTGACCTCAGAGGCCACTACCGCAAATCCGCGCCCTTGCTCGCCCGCCCTGGCCGCCTCAACGGCTGCGTTGAGCGCCAGGATATTGGTCTGGAAGGCAATGCTGTTGATCATGGTCGTGATATCGCCAATTTTCTTTGAGCTGTCATCAATTTGCGACATGGTCTGTACCACCTGGCCCACCAGGTTTTCGCCCCGGCTGGCAATGGTTGTCGCATTTCCGGTCAGGTGCGTAGCCTGCTGGGCGTTATCCGCGTTCAGGCGAACCGTGGCGCTGATTTGTTCCATGCTGGCTGCTGTCTCTTCCAGTGCTGCCGCTTGTTGTTCGGTGCGCGAGGCTAAATCCAGGTTTCCGCTGGCTATCTCACTGGCCCCCTCTCTGACAGACGCGCTGGCATCTTTAATCTGGCCCACAATGGATTGCAACTGGCTTTGCATGGTGTGCAGGGCGTAAAACAGGCTGGCGTTGTCACCGTGCGCGACCTTAATGTCATTGCTGAGTTTGCCTTCCGCAACGGCCAGCGCAATGCGGGCTGCTTCTGCGGGTTCGCCACCAAGCGGGCGCATTACTTTGCGATTAAACAATAACCCCAGTACCTGTCTCTTATTACACATCT
>NZ_JAVAYG010000016.1:0-54431 GCF_041954745.1 Pantoea sp. CS_6 | reverse complement strand
CACTCATTAACACGTATAAAAGCACCAAAGAGATTACGTTAAACCGTTTACCCGCGACTTTCGTTTTGAAATGCAATCACGACAGCGGCAGCACGATAATCTGTAAAGACAAAACGACGTTCAATATCAAAGTCGCTTTACTGAAGCTGGATTTAGCGATGAAAAAGAATATGTATTACACCACTCGGGAATGGCAATATAAAAACATCTCGCCGATGATTCTCTGTGAAGAATATATTGAATTGTTTGCAGGCCGTGAAAGAAGTACAACGCCTGAGATGTTGCGTATCCATTGTTTCAACGGTAATGCCAGCATTATTGAGGCGGATTTTACGGATGAGCAGGGCAGGGAATATGTCAATGTCTACAACAGAAAGTGGGAACTGCAGCCTTTCCAGATTGACTATCCTCATCATCCTGCGCCGATAGCCGAGCCCGCGTTGTTTTATCGCGCACTCTGTGCCGCGCAGGCGCTGGCAAAAGATATCGACTACTGTCGGGTCGATTTAATGCTGAAAGATGACAGCCTGTATTTTAGTGAAATCACCTTAACGCCTCAGCGCGGCAAGCTCAAAATAATGCCTCTGGAATGGGACGCTAAACTCGGCGCGATGTGGCAACAGAAGCCGTATCAACCCACCTTATCCTGCCGATCTGCCCTGGCGCGCAACTGGCCAGCGCAATAAAAACAGCGAACCGCCCTGAGAAGACGTTTTATAGCCGATATCGCCACCGTGAGCCTGCATAATTGCTTTGGCGACCGACAGGCCCAGCCCGCAGCCTGTCGGATTGGCCGTACGGCCTGCGATACCACGTTGAAACGGCTCGAACATATGACGCTGGAACTCTTCGGCTACGCCCGGCCCCGCATCTTCCACCTCAATAAAGTAGGCGCTGTCCCGGACACCGCTTCGCACAGCGATCGGGCCTGGCGTGGCGTAATTGCGTGCATTATCAAATAAAATCGTCAGGCACTGAATAATTCTCAGGGGATCACAGTGCGTTATCGCCTGCGTTTTCTCCATGACCAGAGTGAATCCACGTTCACGGAACGGATGGCAAAACGCAGTACTGACGTTCTCCAGGATATCGCTAAACGGGACAGACTGGATATCCAGCGTAAACGAACCCCCTTCCGCCGCGCCGACAACGCGAAGGTCGTCGATCAGACGAGATAATCCCTCAGTCTGCCGCAAAAGGCTGATAAATAACGGGGGTTCAGGCTCAAAAACGCCGTCGACCAGCCCCTGCAACCTGCCGCGCAGAATAGTCACCGGTGTGCGAAGTTCGTGGGCAATGGCCGCGTTCCAGGACTTCCTTTCGTTGTCCAGGGTCTGCAGTTTTTCCGCCATGTCGTTAAAGTCCCGGACTAACAGATTGACCTCGCCCAGGCGACTCTGGCTGCTGGCGGCGCGCGCGCTTAAATCACCCTGAGAAATACGTCGCAGGCTGGCGGCCACGGAACTTAAGGGGTGAAGGATTTTCGCGGTGAGTTTAAACGCAAACAGCAAGGCAATCAGGATGCAGAGAGAGGAACTGATGGCGATCCAGACCCAGTCGAAGACCGTCATATTTTCGCTGTTGCTGGCGGATAAGCCACCAGGGATATGATCAATGACAAAGCTGTAGAACAGATAGGAGCCCACCACCGCAACAAAAATAATGGCTAAGGCCAGAGTCAGCATAAACAAAAGAATTTGCCGACTGAGCGCTTTGTCTTTATTCACTTCTGTTCACCCAGCCGATAGCCCATGCCGCGAATACTTTCCGGTACGCCTGATATGCCACAGTTTTCGAATTTTTTGCGTAATTTACTCATGTGGCTGTCGACCGTTCTGTCCAGCGTATCGCTTTCAGGTAAGCAGGCGTTCAGCAACTCTTCCCGACTAAAAACTCTACGTGGGTATTTTGCCATGTGCGTCAGCAGTTTAAATTCTGTCGTGGTCAGGACAGGCGTCAGTGTCTGACCGTTGCTGTGGATCTCCACATAAAACTCATCGGGATAAAGCGTCATGAAACGGGTTTTAATCAGGTTATGCGGTGCCGCCTGAGGGTTGGCGCGGCGCAACACCGCCTCGATACGGGCCACGACCTCAGAAGGATTAAACGGTTTAACGATATAATCGTCCGCACCCAGCCGAAGCCCCATGAGTTTATCGATATCCTGGTCCAGGGCTGTGACCATGATGACCGGCGTATTGCTCTCTTTGCGCAATGTTGAAAGGACATTCCAGCCATCAACGCGGGGCAACTGGATATCAAGCAGCACTAAATCAGGCTGCAGGCGGGTGATCAATGTGAGGGCTTGCTCACCGTCGGCCGCATGGACGGTTCTCATCCCGGCTCGCTTGATGTAACTCATCAGGATATCGGAGATTTCAACATCATCCTCCGCCACCAGGATTAATTTGTCGTTATTCATGACGCCCTCAACATCAAAGTCAGAAACGGTTGCCGGTCAATGTCACATCCACACCAGAATGCGTCGCCTCGCAATCGGCACAGTATGTCAGTCGCGGCAGACCAGCAAAGCACACTGCGACATAACAGACATCAGGCCCTTGACGCATACAGCATGATGAGACCGCAGGAGGCTCGCAACAGTTCACTCACCACTCTTTTTGCAGCAGGGCAAAAACCAACGTGTCCTCATACACAGGCACACCGTCTTCCTGCGTAAAACAGACATACTCTTTGAAGCAGCCTTCCAGGCGCATCCCCAGACGGCGGCATAGCGCTTGTGAGCCTGCATTATCGCTTGCAACATACGCATAGAGGCGGCGGACGTCCCTGACGTTAAAGAGATAAGTAAACAGACAGGTCGTGGCTTCCAGTGCAAAACCCTGTCCCTGATAGTGTGGATTGACATACCAGCCAACGCTTAACGTATTGTCATCGGGCTCGGCCTCACCAGAAGCAAACAGATGGCCGATCACGGCACCCGTTTCTTTTAAACAGATGGCATATTGCGTGTCATCATCGCGCCTTTTTGCGGCTTCCTCTCTGGCGGCGGCCATGTCTTCCAGTTTTTCATCGTAAAAGCATGCGGGCTGGGGATCAGACAAATAAGCAAACAGCGCTTCGGCGTCGTCCGGCATAAAACGCCGCAGGATTAATCGTTCTGATTCTGCTATTTGCATAACGCACCTTTACGTGAGGAAATAGAAGCGATAATAAGGACAGATGAAGCATTTTTAAAAGGCTGCACTGTGTGAAAACTGGCGCTATATTACTGTTGATGGTTTGATGTTGTCCATCGTATATAAGCCATTCCCCCCGTTTTTATTTAATGATTTTCTTCTCCATATTCCCTCCATAAAAATGACATCATGGCTCATTGTTCGCGCGTTAAGCTGTAACTATGCGCATTATTATGAGACCGTTCGTGATGAGGCCAGGTATTTTAATCAGGTTAAGTTATTGCTGTTTATTTTGGTCATTACTCGCGACAGGAATAAGTCCCGCATCAGGCCTGTCTCAAAAAATTTATCGTGTTCCCCACGCAAAGCCGACGGTTATTGCGCTTTATTATCCAAAAAAAACGCTCACCGTTCACGCGTGGAACCGGCATTTTTGGCAGGCCGTCGCGACAAACGCCACAGCCTGGCGCGGCGGTCGGGTTACCCGGCTGTTATATAAGTCCGTTGTCCATCGGCTGACTGAAAACTGACGGTGGAGCGCGTCGGGTGAAATGCATCCCACAGATGCGCACAAAAGGGCGTCATGCGCTGAATAACACCTGATCAGATGCAGCAGGAACACACCTTACTTATTTTCTCAGGGTAGAACATGCCTCAGTTTTTTATTAACCGCCCCGTTTTTGCCTGGGTAATTGCCATCTTTATTATCGTGTCTGGCCTGCTCGCGATTCCAAAATTACCGGTGGCCCTGTATCCGTCTGTCGCGCCGCCTACCATTACCATTAATGCCTCTTATCCGGGCTCAACGCCGGAAACGATGAACAACAGCGTGATTGCCCTGATTGAGCGTGAGCTTTCTTCGGCGAAGCACGTGCTGTATTACGAATCATCCAGCGATACCAGCGGCATGGCTTCCATTACCGTGACCTTCGCGCCGGGAACCGATCCCGAGCTGGCGCAGGTTGACGTGCAAAACCGTATAAAAGTGGTGGAGCCTCGCCTGCCGCAGGTTGTGAGACAGAATGGCCTGAGCGTTGAAGCCTCAGGCGCAAATTTTTTGATGATTGTCGGGCTGACATCGAAAGACGGTAAGCTGACTGACGCCGATCTGAGCGATTACTTTTCCCGTAACCTCTCCGAAGAACTGCGCCGGGTGGAAGGCGTGGGCCGCGTTCAGCTGTTTGGTGCCGAGAAAGCGATGCGGATTTGGATCGATCCCGTCAGGCTGAGTCAGTATCGTCTGTCCGTCAGCGATATTAACCGGGCGGTCAGCATCGAAAACGCACAGATTGCGCCAGGCCGGACCGGTGATTCACCCGCTATCCCCGGTCAGCAGGTCAGCTATCCGCTGCTGGTCACCGGGCAGCTCGGCTCACCTGAGGCGTTTGGTCATATTACCTTACGCGCCAATCCCGATGGTTCGCGCGTCATTCTGTCGGATGTGGCCCGCGTCGAACTGGGTTCCCAATCCTATGGTTTTGCTACGCGTGAAAACGGTCACGTGTCGACGGCCGCGGCCATTCAGCTGACGCCGGGAGCAAACGCCGTTAAAACCGCAGACAGGATCAGACAGCGCCTGAATGAACTGAGTAACGCCATGCCCGAAGGCATGACCTACAGCATTCCGTTTGATACCACGCCGTTTGTAAAAATCTCCATTGAGAAAGTGGTTCATACCTTTATTGAAGCCATGGTGCTGGTCTTTCTCGTCATGTACCTGTTTTTGCAAAACATTCGTTATACCTTTATCCCGGCTATTGTGGCTCCGATTGCCCTGCTGGGCACATTTACCGTTATGCTGCTGTCTGGCTTCTCGGTCAACGTACTTACGATGTTCGGTATGGTACTGGCCATAGGGATCATTGTTGATGATGCCATCGTCGTGGTGGAAAACGTCGAACGTATCATGGCGGAAGAGGGACTGGGCCCGAAAGAAGCGACCCGGAAAGCGATGAAAGAGATTACCGGCGCGGTCATCGGCATTACGTTAGTGCTGAGTGCCGTGTTTATCCCGATGGCGATGGCAAGCGGGTCGGTCGGTGCGATTTATCGCCAGTTTACGCTGACAATGGCTGTCTCTGTCTTGATCTCGGCATTTCTGGCGCTGAGCCTGACCCCCGCCCTTTGTGCGACATTGCTCAGGCCTGTCAACCAACACGCGCAGCAGAAAACAGGATTTTTTGGCGGATTTAACCGCCAGTTTGCCGCCATTACGGCGCTGTATGGTCGCGGCGTCAGTCGCTTACTGAAACGCGTCGGCAGTGCGCTGGGGGTTTACGCGGCGCTGTGTCTGCTGCTTTTCCTGGCGATGAAAAATCTGCCTTCGTCCTTTTTGCCTGAAGAGGATCAGGGCTACTTTATGACGTCCATTCAGCTACCCTCGGAAGCCACGGCAGCGCGCACGTTAAACGTGGTTAAGGCTTTTGAACAGGCGGTGCTTTCACGCCCCGCGACGCAATCGACCATCGCCATTCTCGGTTTCAGCTTTGCCGGATCCGGGCCCAACTCGGCGATGGCGTTTACGACTTTAAAAGGCTGGGACGAACGAAACGGCGCGACCGCCTTTTCTGAAGCGGCGCATGTGCAGGAACAGATGGCGATGAATCCTGAAGCGGAAACCTTCAGTTTGATCCCGCCCGCCATTGATGAGCTGGGAAACTCCTCGGGCTTTACCCTGCGTCTGCAGGATCGCGGTGGTAAAGGCCTTGCTGAACTGAAGAAGGCTGAAGCGCAGTTGCTCGCGCTGGCGGCAAAAAGCCCGGTGGTCCGCAACGTTTATGTCGATGGCCTGCCTGACGGACAGATGATCCGACTGAATATTGATCGCCAGAAAGCCTTCGCGTTGGGCATCTCTTTTGAGGAGATCAGCCAGACGCTCTCGGGAGCGATCGGTTCGCTGTACGTCAATGACTTCCCGAACCGCGATCGTATGCAGCAGGTCATCATTCAGGCGGATGCGAGATATCGCATGCAACCGGACGACGTCCTGGCGTTATATGTGCGCAACGCGACAGGCGGCATGGTGCAGATCGGTGAGTTTGTGCAGGCTCAGTGGGAAACTGCCCCCTTGCAACGGGTGCGTTATCAGGGCTACCCGTCAATAAAAATCACCGGTAACCCTGCACCAGGCTATTCAAGTGGCGATGCGCTTAACGAGATGGAACGTCTGGTAAAGCAGTTGCCTGAAGGGTTTGCCCTTGAGTGGAGCAGCGGATCGTTACAGGAGCAGCAATCTGCATCAGAAGCGCCCGCGCTCATGGTGCTGTCGATGCTGGTGGTCTTTCTGGTGCTCGCGGCGCTTTATGAAAGCTGGTCAGTTCCGATATCGGTCATGCTGGTCGTCCCGCTGGGACTGCTGGGAGCGGTACTGATGGTCAGCATGCTGGATATGCAAAACGACGTCTTTTTTAAAGTCGGGATGATCACTCTCATCGGGCTGTCGGCAAAAAATGCCATTTTGATCGTCGAGTTTGCGAAACAGATTCACGAAAGTGGTAAGGGGCTGGTCGACGCCACCTTAGCGGCTTCACGTATGCGTTTGCGGCCTGTTCTGATGACATCGCTGGCGTTTACCTTGGGTGTTGTACCGCTGATGCTGGCCACAGGGGCCAGCGCGACAACGCAAAAGGCGATTGGAACGGGCGTGTTTGGTGGCATGATCAGCGGCACGTTACTGGCCATCTTCTTTGTTCCGCTGTTCTATTTCTCGGTCATGAAGGTCGTGGAGAAACTGACGCGCAAGCGGTCTTAACAGTGTGCAGGGCCGCGTGGGCAAAGGCCGCCTCCTGGCGTGAAAAGCACAGTGGAGAAGACCAACGCCTTCTGCATTGTCGCCGGGAGGCGGGCGGAGCGTAAATAACGGACGTGCCTGTTTCGTTCGTGGATCTGGATTGTGAACGGGCCGCCCCACCAAAGATGCTGTCCGGTCAGTGCCGTGAGCGCCACTTGTGAAACCGCAGAGCGATAAAAGCCGCACCATAAAAAAAGCCAGCGCAGAAAGCGCTGGCTTGATACGCGTACACCGGAATCAGAACTGGTAAGTCAGACCCACGGCCAGGATATTGTCGGTTGAAATACCGGCTGCCTGAGTAAAGTCGGTTTCATCAAGCAGGTTGATCTTGTAATCGATGATGGCTGACATGTTTTTATTGAAGTAATAAGCCGCGCCCACGTCGATGTATTTCACTAAATCCCGATCGCCATAGCTTTCAAGATCTTTCCCTTTTGACTGCAGATACGCGATGCTGGGGCGCAGACCGAAGTCAAACTGGTATTGTGCAACGAGTTCAACGTTCTGGGCTTTATTGGCGTAGCCTGGATTGCCATTACCAATGCGGGTAGCATTGTATGTCTGTGTATATTGGGCTGCCAGGTAAATAGCATTGGCATCGTATTTCAGGGCGCCTGAATACGTTTCAGCATTATCGCCTTCGCCCAATGCCAGGCCGTTCTGGTCCAGCGTACGCTTAGAATGCGAATAGGCGACACCGAAATTCACACCTTCTGGCAGAGCATACGTTACAGCCGCGCCATAGCCATCGCCATTCTGTTTCACTGCATTTCGGTTGTTATTGGTGAGACTGCCGCCTTCAGCGTTGGAGCCCCCATTTCTGCCCTGGTACTGCAAGGCAAAATTAAGGCCGGAGACCAGGCCAAAGAAATCGGTGTTACGATAGGTTGCCAGGCCATTGGCACGTTGCTGCATAAAGTTATCCGAGCCGTAGCTGTCACCGCCGAACTCTGGCAGGACGTCGGTCCAGGAGGTGACATCGTAGACGACGCCGTAGTTGCGGCCATAGTTGACCGAACCATACTCACCGAATTTGAGCCCGGCGAAGCCTAAACGTGTCCAGGACTGGTTTTCAGACCTTTCATCACGGTTCGCCTGCATATTGTATTCCCACTGACCAAATCCAGTCAGTTGGTTAGTAATCTGTGTTTCACCTTTTACTCCGAGACGGGCATAGGAGTTATCCCCACGTCCGTCGTTATCACTGGTGAAATAGTGCAGCCCCTGCATTTTACCGTAAAGATCAATTTTATTACCGTCTTTGTTATAAACTTCCGCAGCATTTGTTACGCCTGCGGCGAATAAGGTGGTAACGGCCACTGCAACTAAGTTAAGTTTCATTAAAGAAATCCTTTTAATTATGTTTTATCTCGACCAGAGCAATTGAAAAGTATGGTGCGCTTAAATAGCGCGTTATTTTTAAAATAGAATGCAGTGTAAATTCAATAATAAGTTTCCGTAAGATCTTGTTTGTTTTTGTTTATATGATCCCGATCCAGTAATCAGTGATTATTTGTTATCACTTTATTATGCTGTTTGATTTTATTGTGATATTTATTTTGAATGTTTTTGTATATATTTTTACCTTGGCGGTGTTTGTTGTTACTGCTTCTTATTTTTACTTTTTGTTTGAATTTTTATGGGTGTCGCTGTGATGGTTTATGTCATTTTTTGTATCGATCAGAATTCGTAACTAGCATGTTAATTACAGAGGCATATCTTAAGTAATAGTTAAAGCTGTATCGAATTATATTATTAAAATTTGAGTGAAAGGCAGCGTGAATAGTGTCAAGAGAGAGGTATTTTGCAGATGACACTAACGCTGTAATAAAGATTCCTTAAAAATGCCCATCAAGCCTCCTGACGCTGTTGCAGCATCGGTTAAAACATCGGGCCTGATCGTTTTCTGTATTAGCCTGCCAGCACAAAAATGGAGCAGGTTGCTAAGCGTATTCATTTTTTTAGGTGACGCCTTAGAAAGGCACGCGTAATTAAAGCGCGTTTTTATCATACCTGTACGGATTGCAGTAATAATAAGTCTGCGTCGATGCATCAGATGTTCATAGATGATGCGGTGTTGATGTTTAATTCGCTGTTAACGTATTCACATCTCGCATTTCAAAATGAACTCACTATCCGAAATGGGTTTTCTTTTTGAAATTCTCATTTTTTATTTCGTGACGCATTTCACTTTTACCCCTTCACCTTCTTTTACGGCCAAATAAATTAAATCCTTTCTTCTCAGGCGATTGCATTATTTCTTCTGTTTTTTTATCGGGTCTGGCACGGCGTCTGCAAACAATAACGTTGTCGCGTATAACACTGGAGATAATGGCATGGCTTATAAAATTTTACTCCCACAGGAAATTATGGCGGAAGGGAGAGCGTATCTGGAGAGTCGGGGCTATGAATTAATTACGGGCTCTGGCATGGAAGAGGAAGACATTATTCGTGATATTCCCGACTGTGATGGCATCATCGTTCGGCTTTCAAAAATGTCTGAACGTGTATTTAACGCCGCGAAAAAACTCAAAGTCGTCGCACGACACGGCGCGGGCTACGATACTGTCGATCTTGAGGCCGCGAAACGTCACGGTGTTGTGGTGCTGAATGCGCCGGTGGCGAACAGCATGTCCGTGGCCGAACTGGCTATTTTTTACATGCTGCACTGTTCCCGCAATTTCAGGTTGGTTGAAGAGAAAATGCTTGAGGATTACTACTGGGCAAAATTGCGCACGCCCAAAGTGGAACTGGATGGCAAAACGCTGGGATTAATTGGTGTAGGCAATATTGGCTCGCGCGTCGCTGTTAAAGCCTTACGGGGTTTTAATATGAAAGTGATTGCATACGATCCCTATAAGACGCAGGAACAAATGCCAGACGGCGTTGAACGTACAGATGATATTGACCGTATTTTCAGCGAAAGCGACGTTGTCTCTTTGCATTGCCCGACAACGGCAGAGACCCAGAATTTCGTCGGAGAAAAGCAATTTGCCATGATGAAACCGACGTCTTACTTCATTAATACTGCGCGCGGCAAACTCGTCGATGAAAAAGCGCTGTATCACGTCCTCAGTCACCACCTTATTGCCGGCGCAGGTCTGGACGTCTTGAAGAAAGAGCCCTTCGACGCCAGCGATCCGATTTTTTCACTCAGCAATGTTGTTATTGGCCCTCATATCGGTGCCGCAACGAAAGAAGCCACCGACAGAGCCTCACTTCATACCGCCATAGGGATTGATGAGGTGCTGTCGGGTAAAAAACCAACCTGGCCCGTTCCTGGCTTTGGAGAATAATAAAATGACTATTGGAAATCGTATTTATTTAAAACGTCCTGCAGGTAAGCCTGATTTACTCAAGGAATACGCGCAACTTCCCGCTGCGAATATCGCCGATACCATGAATCGTATTGCGGTGTTGGGCAACGGTATCAGGCGGATTTCTTCCCCTCAAAAACCGGTTATGGCGGGTTATGCCATTACGGTGAAAGCGCGCGCGGGCGACAACCTGATGTTGCATGCCGCACTGGATATGGCGACGGAGAATGACGTTATTGTCGTATCTAATGAAGGTGACCGTTCGCGAGCCCTGATGGGCGAAATCATGGTGGCTTACGCGCATCACTGCAAGAAGATCGCTGGCATCGTGCTGGATGGCCCCATCCGCGACATTGATGCTTTGTCACAGTTGGATTTTCCCCTTTTTGCTACAGGGTCAAATCCGGCCGGTCCGTTTAAAGAAGGTCCTGGCGAAGTGAATACACCTGTTGCGGTGGGTGGCGTAGCCGTGTGCCCTGGCGATCTCATTATTGGTGATGCGGATGGCGTAATTGTTGTTCCTTTGCATGATGCAGAACCCTTACTCGAAAAAGCTAAAGCGTATGCAGCATTCGATGCGAGCAAAGTTGAAGCCGCAAAAAACGGCACGGCAAATCGTGAATGGGTCACCAAATCACTGGAAGAAAAGGGCGTTGAATTAATTAACGACGTATTTCGTTAGTCGACCAATATAATATCCATTCGCTCAAACCACGGGAGTCATGCTCTCGTGGTGATAAGCAAAGGTAAAAATATATGTTCTCTTTAAAAATCTTATTGATCGTGTTTTTCCCGGTTTTATTCTGGCTCTTGCCTAACCCTGACGAGATTTTCGCCACGACCTGGCATATGGTCGGTATTTATCTGGCGATGTTATGCGGGCTGGTATTTCGGCCTTTTACGGATGCGATTATTATGCTCATTATCCTCGGCATCGCATCTGTTTTTATCGATCCCCATATTCTGTTTGCAGGTTATGGCACGGCCATGGTCTGGTTTATTATCAGCGCCTTTATTATTTGTAAGGCATTCGTTATTACCGGACTGGGTAAACGTATCGCCTACATCTTACTGAAACGCTACGGCAGAAATACTCTGACGCTGGGTTATCTGATGATGGTTACGGACACCGTGCTGGCTCCGGCCACCGGCTCGAATATGTCGCGCTCTGGCGGTATCGTCTATCCCATTTTCCGCAACATTGCTGAAGCGTTGGGCTCAAAACCTGACGAGGGTAGCCGCCGGATTGGTTCCTACCTGACGATTCTGATGTATGTCGTATCAATGGGAACATCCAGCTTGTTTTTAACCGGTATGGCCACCAACGCTATCACCGTGTCACTGGCTAACGAAATTATGAAGGTCGATCTGGACTGGATGACCTGGTTTAAGGCGGCCATTATTCCGGCCGGATTAGTTCTGCTGCTGTGTCCCTGGATACTTTATAAAGTTTATGCGCCTGAACTGAAAAAAATTGATAACGTCAATGAGATCGCTGAACAGGGACTGCGTGAACTCGGGCCGGTGAAGCGCGAAGAGAAACTGCTGATCGTGTTTTTTATTCTGGGCGTTTTGGGATGGATGACCGGCTCAGTAACGGGTATTCCTTTTATTCCGGTTGGCTTTGCATTCCTTGCCTGCTTGTTGTTATTTAAAGTGCTGAGCTGGGAACATGTGGTCAGTGAAAAAGCGGCCTGGCAAACGTTTGTCTGGTACGGCGCGTTCTATGGATGTGCTGTCGCGCTGTCAAAAGGCGGGTTCTACGTTTTCCTGGTGGGGGTGATTAAAAACTACCTGGATCTTTCTCATCTCAATGAATTTAGCGCAATTGGTGTGCTGATTTTTATCAGTCTTGCCGTACGTTATTTCTTTGTCTCAAACAGTGCGTTTGTCGTTTCTTTTTATCCCGTGTTGTTTACCCTCGGCATGACGACGCAGGCCAATCCAATGTACGTTGCATTGTCGTTGGCGTTTTCAGCAGGCTACGGTGCTCTCCTCACGCATTACGGTAACGGAGCGGGGGTTTTTACCTTCTCCAGTGGCTATGTGCCGCAAAAAACCTTCTGGCTGTTGGGCACAATGATGGTGCTGTTTAACGTCATTGTTTATTTCCTGCTCGGCATTCCTTACTGGAAATTCATCGGTATCTGATCGGAGGATAAACATGAAACTGGATCTTCGTATCAAAAATGGCCTGACGATAGACGGCCACGGCCAGAATTATATTCAGCGGGATGTGGGCATTATGGGGGATGTTATCGTTGATCTTACCCAGGTTGACGGCATTGAAGCTGAAACTGAAATTGATGCCGCAGGCTGTATTGTCCTTCCCGGTTTAATTGACTTTCATACTCATGTTTTTCATGGCGGAACGGCTATCAGCGTGAATCCAGACATCATTTGTTTGCCCAATGGCGTAACCAGCGTGGTTGACGCTGGCAGTAGCGGTTGGGTCAATTATGGATTGTTCCGTAACAGTGTGATCAACACGGCTACGGTAAGGATAAAAAGTTACTTAAATGTAGTAAATGTAGGCCTGTCTACGCTGGGTGGTGGGCCGACGGGATATCTGGAAAACACGAACCCGGCCAATTTTAATCGGGAAAAAATAAAGCAGGTTGTCAGCAAAAATGCAGACAATATTCTGGGCCTGAAGCTGCGCTACAGTCAGGATATTGCGAAAGGCAAACCCTACAGCAGCGATCCTTTTCTGACCACCGTTGCGCTGGCACGTGAGCTGAATACCTCGTTATGCGTGCACGTCACGGATTCCCAACGCCAGGCGGACGAACTCATCCCGCATTTCAACCCGGGTGATATATACGCGCACTGCTTTCACGGAACGGGTCACACCATCCTTAATGAGCAGGGCGAAGTGTACCCGTCGATTCAGGCAGCCCAGCGGAAAGGCGTCATCTTTGACTGTTCAAATGGCGTGGCGCATTTTGATTTTAATATTGCCCGTCATGCGATGGCGCAGGGATTTTATCCCGATATTATCAGCACGGACTTAACGCAGCGTAACAGCCTGCGTACGAATAAGGTCTACAGTCTGCTTCATGTCATGTCAAAATACCTGAATATGGGTATGTCACTGTTTGATATCGTAAAAGCGGTCACCAGCACCCCTGCCAGGCTAATGAAAATGCAGGGCCAGATCGGAACGCTCACACCGGGGGCATTTGCCGACATCGCCGTGGTTAAAATACGTCAGGAAAAAACCATTTTCGAAGACACGAGGGGCAATCAGTTACAAGGCGATCGCTATATTGATAACTGCTTAACCATCAGTCGTGGGCAGATCTGCTATCGCCGTCTGCATGTTTAATCACGCCTTATCCGTTCGCTCAGTTTTGGAATATTAACGCCAGGTGGCTTTTACGTGCCTGCACATGACGTCTGTCAATATAGGGGCAGACGTTATCTTTATACTTGTTCAGCGCGTTATCGATATAATCGGACTGTTAATGAAGTTCAATGAAATTGTCATTTTCTCTGTTTCAAAAACCATTACTCAGCGTATCTCTAATGTGCTGTTTGAAAAACAGCTAGAATTACCCGTCTACGAAATAGGTTATTCAGATGTGCTGGATAAAGCGAATGAAATGATTCGCGCCGGCACCAGAATCATCATCAGTCGTGGCGGTACCGCTGCCTTACTGCGCAGCAGCCTGGCCATCCCGGTGGTCGAAATTGCACATGATTTTCAAGGCGTGAACCGTATTCTGCAGGAAGCAAAAATCAAGTCACAGAAGATTGCTGCGGTCGGCTTTCCCCAGTTTTGCCACGCGCTTAAGCATTATCAACATATGACTCATGATAATTTCAAGATCTGTCAGGTCTATAATCATTACGATATCGATAATGTCGTCAAAAGCCTTGCGGAAAATAATTATCAGGTCGTGATTGGCGGTCTGACCGTTGCTGAAATGGCCAAAAAATATGGTCTGAAGGTTGTAATGGGGGATACCGATAATATCTCTATTGAACAGGCCATTAACGAGGCCTTCAGCCTGTTAAAATATATTAACCAGGAAAATCTGAAGCTGGAGATAAGTCAGTCCGCGATAAATCAGTCACGGGAAGGCATTATGTGTCTCGACCCGATGGGGACTGTTGTCACAATAAACAGCAAAGGAAAAGCGCTTTTTCAGTGCCGCGTCGGGGAGAAAATATACAAAAAAGAAGGATTCAAAGACGTATACAATGCCATTATTGACGAGTCTGACGTCAGCGATATGACCCTTGAACTTGACGGTGAACGCATTTCTGTCGCGATAAAGCATTACTGTAAGCGGCAGGAGAGCTATTCAATCGTGACCGGCTGTCTGCAATCGCAAGCCCCGTGGCGAAACATGGTCAGTAAAAAGCGAAAACAGCGTGCATTTTATACCCGTTACACCTTTGATGACATTGTTGGTGAGTCAGCCAGTATTAAGTCAGCGATCGAAAAAGCAAAGCGTTGTGCCAGCCATGATGCACCTGTCCATATTTTAGGTGATACCGGTACGGGTAAAGAATTGTTCGCTCAAAGCATTCACCAGCACAGCACCCGAAGCCACAGCCCGTTCATTGCGATTAACTGCGCGGCGATTCCTGAAAGTCTGCTTGAAAGTGAACTGTTTGGTTATGCTGACGGGGCATTTACCCAGGCCCGGAAAGGGGGCAAGCCCGGTATCTTTGAGATGGCGATGAAGGGCACCGTATTTATTGATGAAATCAGCGAGGCCCCACTCAACGTACAGGTCAAATTACTGCGTGTGCTACAGGAAAAACAGTTTGTTCGCGTGGGCGGTGATGGGCTGATTGCGGCGGATTTTCGACTCATAACAGCAAGTAATAAAGATTTGAAGGCGCAGATAACCATGGGCGCTTTTCGTCAGGATCTTTATTACCGTATCAATATCCTCACACTCCGGCTTCCCGCGCTGACTGAGCGTAAAGGTGACGTTGAACCTCTTATCCGGCAT
This sequence comes from Pantoea sp. CS_6, assembly GCF_041954745.1. Lineage (NCBI taxonomy): Bacteria > Pseudomonadati > Pseudomonadota > Gammaproteobacteria > Enterobacterales > Erwiniaceae > Pantoea > Pantoea sp. CS_6. Next base: position 39,214 of record NZ_JAVAYG010000016.1, on the reverse strand, counting down.
TTACTTCACCAGCAGGGAAAAGACAGGGTCTTTTCGCCGGATGCGCTGGCGTATTTAAACCGTTATCACTGGCCGGGGAATATACGAGAACTGCAATCGGTCGTGTGCAGACTGGCGGTATTTCATCAGGGCGGTACGGTCGATAAATCGACCGTGATCTCGTTGCTTGAGGATGAGCAGGTACTCAATAACGTGGTGTATGAATCATCCTCTTTGGCGTGCATAGACGCTGAAACCGATCTTCTGAAAAAACAGGAGCGCCGGCTAATTATTGACGTGATGGCAAAATGCCAGGGTAATAAAACCCAGGCGGCGGCAATGCTGGGGATCAGTGCGACCACCTTGTGGCGTAAGCTAAAAGCGTATGAGATCAGCGGCTGAACGTCGACAACGGTGCCGCTTTGATATAGTCAATAAACGTCCGCAATGCCGAAGACATATACTGGCGATTAGGATAATAAAATTGCAGGCTGGGCCGTTCCGGTAACCAGTCCTCCAGTACCGAGATCAGACTGCCGTTTGCCAGATGATCTTTCACCTGCTCGTAATAGAGATAGCCGAGCCCCGCCCCCTGCAGTACGGCATCCAACTGTGAATCCATGTCGTCAAGGATGATGTTTCCGCCGGGAAGAAGCGCAAACTGGCCGTCCGGTCCGTTGAATTCCCACTGATAAATCCGGCCACTGCGATGACGAAACATGACGCACGGGTGCACGTCGATTTCGCGTGGATGCGTGGGACGAGGATGACGGGCAAAATAATCGGGACTGGCCGCGACCACCAGTTTGACTTTTGGCCCTACCGGCAGGGCAATCATGTCTTTTTCCAGCGTACTGCTCAGGCGAATGCCCGCATCAAAACCCTCTTTCACAATGTCGACCAGCCTGTCTTCTGTCGTGATTTCCACACGAATATCCGGATAGCGCTGGCTAAACCCGGTGACCAGCGGAATCAGCACCAGGCGTGAGGCAAGGCGCGAGGCATTGATTTTCAGCACGCCCATCGGCGTCTGGCGATAGCAGTTGGCTTCATCCAGCACCATGTTGATTTCATCGAAAGCGGGGCGTAAACGTTCAAACATACGGGCGCCGGCTTCGGTGAGTGACACGCTGCGCGTGGTACGGTTAAACAGGCGAATTTTCAGCCGCTGCTCCAGTTGCTTAATCGCGTGGCTGACTGCCGATGGCGACAGTCCGAGTTCATCACCCGCGGCGCGAAAACTGTTGTGCCGGGCAACGGCAATAAAAGTCGCGAAGTCATAGACGTTCAGTTTCATTGGTGAAAATCTCTCATTAACCCGTCTCAAATCATACGATTCCCACAGCAATGTCGCGAGCGTATGGTGCTTTCGTCAGCACAAAAATGAGGTGAACGATGAAACAACATGTCTATATCGTCTGGTCGCACCCGCGCAGGGATTCGTTAACCGCGCAGATGGTCCAAAGCCTGCGCCAGCGCGCAGAGGCGCGCGGCGCCCATGTTACTGAACTGGATTTGTATCGCAGCGATTTTGATCCGGTGTTACGTGTCGAGGATGAACCTGAGTGGGACAACCCGAATAAGCGCTATTCGCCAGAGGTCCACCGCCTGTTTGCTGAACTGGACAATCAGGACATTATCTTCTTTGTCTTCCCGGTGTGGTGGTACAGCTTTCCGGCCATGTTGAAAGGCTATCTTGAGCGCGTATGGAATTATGGCCTGGCCTATGGTGAGCAAAACCGGTTAACGGCAAAAACGGTGCGCTGGCTGGCGCTGGCGGGCGGCTCCCATCGGTCATTTATTAAATATGGCTGGGAGAAAAACATCACCGATCATCTTTTGGGCGTTTCGGCTTATCTGGCGATCCGCGATGTGGACGTCCATTTCCTCTACAACACGTTAGGGGTTGAGGAGGCCATTGAGGATGACGTCAGCCACTATGCACAACTCTTTGAGCAAATGTATGCGGTGGTAGACAGCACGGTTTAACGCGAAGCAGGGCGCCAACAGGCGCCCTTTAACATGCTCACCCGTACAATGAACGACGCGCGGGGTGCTCTGCTTCGCAGTGCCCGTTTTGCAAGGCGCGAGCGTGCCCTTTACGGCCGTTTAGCGGGAAACGGAGGCGCGCGTTGACAGCGCTGCGACGTTAACCACGGTGATGATGGTCACGCCTTTAGCCCGGTCACCGTACCATCGCGCAGGCCTGAGCGTATTCTGTTTGCCGCGATCCGCTTCCTGATGACGACATTTTACAAAATCTCCCTGTGGACTATGTTAAGCAACATGTCTTAAGAAAACACATCAGGCAACGGAGAACGTAATGAAAGCAATGACCCTGAAAGCCCCTGGCGGACTGCAGAACATCCACCTGTCAGACCGAGCCGATCCGGGACAGCCGGGAAAAGGCGAAATCCGGGTCGCCATCAAGGCCAGCTCACTGAATTTCCATGACCTGGTCGTCGCGACCGGGCAATTTCCCACCGAAGATGGCCGCATACTGCTGTCCGACGGCGCGGGCGTGGTGGAAGCCGTGGGCGAGGGCGTGACCGATTTTCGCGCAGGTGATCACGTCGTGTCGACATTCTTCCCCGTCTGGCTGTCCGGCAAACCCACCGCGGACGTCGGCGGCTTTGCCCACACGCCGGGCGACGGCATTGATGGCATGGCCAGTGAATACGTTGTGCGGGCGCAGAGCGCCTTTACCCATGCGCCAAAAGGCTGGACGCACGCTGAGTCAGCCACCATTACGACAGCTGGCCTGACCGCCTGGCGAGCACTGGTGACCGAAGGCAATCTTCAGGCTAATGATACCGTGTTGGTGCAGGGCACCGGCGGTGTATCTATCGCTGCCTTACAAATCGCTAAGGCCATGGGCGCGAAAGTGATTGCCACCTCTTCTTCGGATGAGAAACTGGCGCGCGCCCGACAACTGGGCGCAGACGAAACCATTAACTATCGCACGACGCCAGAGTGGGGGAAGAAGGTGCTCGAACTGACCGGCGGCGTGGGCGTGGATCAGGTGGTGGAAGTGGGCGGACCTGCCACGCTGGGTGAGTCGCTGAAAGCGATCAAAGTGGGCGGCCACATTACCCAAATCGGCATCATTTCCGGCGATGAAGCCCGGCTGTCCATTTTGTCTGTCCTGGCGAAGCAGGTCACCATCAAAGGGGGGATCGTTGCCAGCCGACAGGATCAGATCGATTACGTAAACGCGCTGGAAGGGATGAATCAGAAGCCCGTCGTTGATCGCCTCTTCCGTTATCAGGACCTCGCCGAGGCCTTTGCCTGGCAGCAGAGCGGTTCGCATTTCGGCAAGATCTGTGTGGAATGGTGAGTCACGCGCAGTAAGGCTGGTGTGTCCGTAGAAACGGTGCCTGATGAGGGCTGAAACCAGAACCTTCATCAGGCATCGCGGCCTGCGCAGGACTAATTATTGTCGTGAATATAATAGGCCGCGTCAGCGGGCATAAAATGGCTGAGCCCGCCTGTCGCAATGCCGACAGCCAGTGCGTGTTGATTATCCAGCAGCATATGGTTGTCTTCGCTGTAGGTAATTTTGTCGATTTGATCATCCGTCAGGTTGGTACAGGTGTGATAAATATTTTTAATAATATTGCGGAATCGGCTGCTAAATTCATTTTTTTCAACCAGCATATTTTCTGAAAAATTTCTGTCCTGAGCATCATGAATCGTGGGCGCATGTAATAAAAAAATCGAATCGTCCATGGTTAGCCGTTTCTTTGCGCCACAATAAATTAAGGTTGCTGAGGATTCGACGGAGGACATATTCACGGTGGTCACCGGAATGGGTGAGTCCTTCACTATCTGATAGCCCATTTTCCCGGCATCAACATCACCGCCGGGGCTGGTGAGATAAAGCTGTATCTCCGTAGCGGCTTTGTAGTTTTGCGCAATCTCGTCAATGGCGGCGGACAGGGCCATAATTTTGTTCTGCGTTATCGCGCCAGTGAAAGCAATTTTTACCGTTTTAACGGTGTTGGGTGGGCGCTTCTCGTCAACGACTTTGTTCATCGCCGCCTGTGAGGTAAAACTGGTCAGGACAAAAACGGCAGCCGCACAGAAAATATATTTCATATTAACTCCATCCTTTTTGCCCTTTAATTATCAGTGCGACATTATATCTGCAATATCTATTATCATTTTGCACGCGTTTGTTACCGCTAAAAATATATTTCAGTATTATGGCTTTTAAATGACTTTTTCAAAATAACCTGCGGCGACGCTAATTTTGTCGAAGAGGGGAACAACGAAGCCGCATCACATATGCAGTCCGGTAAACGGCATACTGCTTTTCAGTATTGTCAGCACCGCAGGGCACCGTGCTGCTTTTATCGCACGGCTCCGCTTTTCCTGGCGTTTGTACCTGCGGGCTTTCTGCGATTCTGCTCAATGCGCCATGTCCCGGGGACGCGGGGGAAGCGGGAAAAGCTCCGGCTGCGTCACATATCCCACGGCAAACTGATCCCTTTTTGTGACAAGTCACACAACCTCATAACATTTGCCAGCACAGGAAAAAGTTTCGCCAGATAATGAGTGTACTTTGTACACCATAGTTTTACAGAGTAAAACATGAAGTTTACCCAGATGTAAAACCATGAACCTTCTGTGAGGAACACCATGTCTGAAAAGAGACCCAATGTGGCCATAACCTCCGATATAGAGCAGCAGACGGTAAAGCGTGTTATATGGCGCATTCTGCCGTTTCTGATTGTCTGTTATCTGATCGCTATCATTGACCGGGGCAATATCGGAATGGCGGCCCTGCAGATGAATGAAGATCTCGGGCTGACCAAAGCGGTGTTCGGCCTGGCGAGCAGCCTGTTTTTTGTGGGGTATTTTCTGTTTGAAGTGCCCAGCAATCTGGCGATGCAAAAGATCGGGGCGAAGATTTGGATATCGCGCATTATGGTGACGTGGGGCATTGTGTCGGTCTGTACGGCCTTTGTCTCCAGTGCCGGGATGCTTTATTTCCTGCGCTTTTTACTGGGCGCGGCGGAGGCCGGCTTTTTCCCTGGCGTGATCCTCTACCTGACCTACTGGATCCCCGGTAAATACCGCGCCCGCGTCATTGCGACCTTTATGGTGGCTATCCCGGCAGCAAACTTTATCGGCTCACCGATCTCCGGGGCCATCCTGTCACTGGATGGCTGGTTTGGCTTACGTGGCTGGCACTGGCTGTTTATTTTAGAAGGCTTCCCGGCCATCCTTTTAGGAATAGCCGCCTTTTTCCTGTTAAGCAACCGCCCGGAAAACGCGACCTGGCTGACGGAAGCACAGCGCAACTGGCTTAGCACAACGCTGGCGGACGAGAATGCGAAACGTAAGGTGATCGGTCATATCTCGCTGTGGCAGTTACTGCGACACAAGCACATCTGGGTGATGGCCTTAATCTATGCCGGTGCCTCGGCGGCAGGTTCCACGCTCAGCGTCTGGTCGCCACAATTACTCAAGTCGTTCGGACTCGACAACTTCACGACCGGTCTGGTGAACGCCATTCCTTACGGCCTGGCGTCCGTGTTGATGATCGTCTGGGGCCGCAGTTCCGACCGTACGGGCGAACGTCGCTGGCACACGGCGCTGACGCTGTTCCTTATTGCGGGTGGGCTACTGTCGGCTTTCCTGACGCAGTCGCTGGCGGGCAGCGTGGTCATTCTGTCGCTGGTGCTGATTGGCGCGTACTCCATGAAAGGGCCGTTCTGGGCACTGGCTTCCGGCTGGCTGTCGTCCAGCACCGCAGCGGCGGGCCTGGCGGCTATCGGTGCCATGGCGAACCTGATTGGCGGCGGCCTGATGGTTAACGTGTACGGGATCATCAACGAGCAGACGGGCAGTCATGCGCTGGCCATGGTTCCGCTGGCCGTGCTCTGCGGGGCGGGCGGTATCGCAGTGCTGATCATGGGCCGCAAAAGCGCGACCAGAATCGAAGCGGATCACAGCCTGTCGACCGTCAGCAAATAAGTCGCATCGCTGAAATCACTGAAGCGCCTCCGGGCGCTTTTTTTTATACCGGAGAAAAGTGAAGGTGAGGCGAACCGCAGGAATGCCGGGAAGGACCGGTGCCGTGTTCGGTTCTGCCATCCTTATCGGGCAGGCCGAGCGCTCTGATGTTGCAAGAACGCCTGTATACCGTTTCAGCCCGCTCTGCTCCATGTGCTCGCCTGCCATCGTGATGGGATACTTCCCGGAAACCGGTATCGGTTATCGGAAATACCGGGCCGCGATCAGCAGACGAACGCGAACGTTGTTGCGGTGGGAAAGACAACGGCGTGGAAAAACAGTCTGCATGCGCAGGAACGGCGGCAGGAAGGAGGATAATGGAGAAATGAAGCCGTGAGGGATAAAACCACGCCGCCTCTGATATTGGCGTGGCTTTGTGTCCATTCAGATCGTGCGTCGGGGTTAGTTAACTGAGGCCATAATCCGAGGCGACATCACGCCACCCTGAATGTCGGCGGCGTGGTCGTTTTGTCCGGTCAGGTGTGACGGTAAGGGTCCTTGACGGACGCTACGCAGAAGGCTCCCAGCAGCAGCACCGCCGACACCGCCAGCAGCGCCCACATAAAGCCACCGCTGGTCTGGCGCACATAGCCAATAAGCGAAGGACCCACGAAGCCGCCCAGATTACCAATCGAGACAATCATCGCCAGTCCGCCCGCCGCCGCGCTCCCTGTCAAAAAACCGGAAGGCAGCGCCCAGAATGATGCCTGAAATGCCAGGATGCCGCTCACAGTGAAACACAGCGCAAGCATTTTGAGGACGGGTTCATCAATGAGGGCGCTGCAGCCTAACGCCACGGCGGCGATCACCAGCGCCGCGCTGATCCAGCGAATACGGTGGCGGGAAGCATTCGCGCGCTGTGCCCAAAACAGCATGCTGAAGGCGCCACAGATATAGGGCAACGCGGTCAGAAAACCCGTCGCGGTGTGGCTGACGCCAAGCTGTTTGATAATCTGCGGCATCCACAAACCTACGCCAATTGAGCCGACAATGCCGCAAAAGTTAATAAAAGCCAGAAGGTAGAGCAGGGGATTACGCATTGCATCCCGCAGGCTGGAACCGTGTGCCTGTTCGATCTTTTTCTGTTCATTCGCCAGCCGCCTGCTCAGCAACGCTTTTTCCGCCTCGCTTAGCCAGCCCGCTTTGGCCGGACGGTCATGTAAAAAGAACAGGCACATGACACCAAGTATTACCGCCGGAAAGCCTTCCAGCAGCAACAGCCACTGCCAGTTGCGGATAGTGTCGTGTCCGGTAATTTGCATCAACATGCCGGATAACGGCGCACCGATAATATTCGCCACGGGAATGCCGACCAGAAAGGCGGCCGTGATTTTGGCGCGCCAGCTGCCGGGGAACCAGTAGGTAAAAAACAGGTAAATGCCCGGGGTGAAGCCCGCTTCCGCCACGCCCAGGCAGAAACGGGCAAAGGCAAAGCTGACGGGACCGGTGACGAAGGCGGTGGCCATGGAGATCAACCCCCACGAAATCATAATGCGGGCGATCCATATGCGGGCACCTACTTTTTGCATGATCAGATTACTGGGCACTTCGAAAAGGAAATACCCGATAAAGAACATGCCCGCGCCAAAGCCAAACTGCTCTGCTGTAATCCCTAGATCCGCGTTCATGCCCAGCGCGGCAAAGCTGACATTCGTGCGGTCCAGATAACTGACCACGTAGCAGATAAAAATAAAAGGCAGGATCCGGCGAAAGGCTTTACCTGCCGCGACTTCACTTTGTTCAAAATCCGTTTGAGTCATGCCGTCATGGGACACGGGCACGTCATCCTGCTCCGTCATTGAGCGGGAAGGCGTTGAGTGCAGATTCATGGTTGTCTCCGCTGCGTTGCGTCAACGCAGAGTTATTCTCAGAGAAAAGCAGTGGAAAGAAAGGGCAGCGGGTGGCCTGGCGTTTGCATTGAGCAGGTAAGAATGCTGCCGCTGACAGATTCGGTGATAAATAACTGCCGGCGCTGATCGCCGCCAAAACAGAGGTTGGTGGTGGATCGTCCGACCGGGCTGGTCAGAATCTCAATCGGCTCTGCCAGATCGTTTAACAGCCAGACGCGGCCCAGCCCCGGGTTAGCAATCAGCAGTTCGCCCTGCGCGTTGACGGCGATACCATCAGGACCGCTTGGCCCGTGCGAGGTAAAGAACTGGCCGACTTTGCTGACCGAACCGTCACGCTGAAGCGGTACGCGCCAGATCGCATTGCCGCGCGTCATGGCGACATACAGCACCTTCTCGTCGGGTGACAGCACCAGGCCGTTTGGGCTCGGGCAGTTATCCAGCAGAACGGACAGTTGCCCGTCCTGGCTGAGCCGGTAAACGCGTCCGGACGGATCGTGCAGCCCCGTTTGCCCCTGATCGGTGAAATAAAGATTGCCCCGGCTGTCAGGGGTAAGATCGTTCACGCCGCGAAAACTTTCGCTGTTACGGCGCGAGAGCCACGGCGCGATCGTGTTCTCCTTGAGGCACAGCTTCATCAGGCCGTGACGGTAATCCGTGATCAGAAGCGTATCGGGATCGGTCAGTTTCATGCCGTTGGGTTCGCCGTCGTACTGCACCACGAGCTCCCAGTTGCCCGCCATATCGACACGGAATATGCGGCCATACGGAATATCGGTCAGGTACAGGCAACCCGAGGGATGCCAGACCGGCCCTTCCAGAAACGAATCGGTCAGCTGGCCGCCGCGATTAGCGGCCGCCCAGGCATTGTGGCTGTCAGGTTGGCGGAAACGATCGGGCAGCCGGGTAAATACCGTGGTCTGCCTGATCTCCGGTGTGGTCAGGCACATCATACCGTCGCTTCCTTCTGCGCCAAGATCTTCAGCAGATTGGTCACGGAAGCCGTTCCCATTTTCACGTAAGAGTTATCGCTCACGCCGCCGATGTGCGGGGTAATAATGACGTTTTCTACCGTCTGCCAGAGGTTGGGCGCGGTCAGCGGCTCCACAGTAAAGCTGTCCAGCGCCGCCCAACTGAGCCTGCCACTCCTGAGCGCGCGTTCCAGAGCATCGTCATCAATCAGTCCACCGCGTGCGGTATTCACCAGCACGGCGCCGGGTTTGAACTGTGCCAGCGCCTGGTCATTAATCATCTGGCTGTTTTGCGCGGTCAGCGGACAGTGCAGCGACACTATATCCGCGCGCGCATACAGCGTGGCTAAGTCGTCCACCTGCTCACAGCCCGCGGGCAGCGTTTTCGCCCAGGGATCGTAAGCAATAACCTGCATACCAAACACGCGGCCAATATCAGCCACCCGGCCGCCAATCGCGCCGAGGCCCACGAGCCCGAGCGTCCGGCCTTCCAGTTCAAGGGACTTGTGGCTGGATTTGTCCCAGTGTCCTTCACGCATCCGGCGATTCAGCGGAATCAGGGATTTGGTGCAGGCCAGAATCATTGCCCAGGTATGTTCAGCCACCGCCGCCGCGTTGGCACCCGGCGCAGACTGAACGCTGATGTTTCGTTCGGCCGCCGCGGCTTGATCAATAACGTCAATGCCGCTGCCATGTTTAGAGATCACGCGCAGCGCAGGCGCGGCGTCCATGATGCGGGCGTTAATTTTTCCATAGCGCACCACGATTCCGACGGGATTATACTGCTGGCACAGCGCGACCAGATCGTCTTCGGTTGGCCTGGTGCCCGCAAACACCACTTCATAATCGTTCAGCATCGCAAGCGCGGCGGGGGCGATGTCAGCGCCGGTAATAATGACAGTATCCTGTTTGCGCATCAGAGTTCCTCCCCTTCCGCTAACATGCCTGCTGCACGCAGGGCACCGTTCAGCCAGGTCGGTCTTTTGTCTCCGGCTTTGATTGCCGCAATACGGCGGGTTTCCATATCCAGCTTTTTCGCCGCGAGTTCCAGCACCAATTCGACCTCGTCACGTGGGACGACCACCACACCATCGATATCACCGACCACCAGATCGCCCGCGTTGATCGTCGCACCGGCCACAGAAACCGGGTAATTCACACGACCGGGAATCAGCTTGGTCGGGCCACATGGGTTCAGGCCAGCGGCGAAAATCGGATAGGTGTGGTTGCTCAGCGCATCCGCATCCCTGACCGCGCCATCGATGATAATGCCGGCAATGCCGGACGCTTCTGCCTGGGTCGCCATGATTTCGCCTAGCAGCGCACAACTGATATCGCCTTTACCGTCTACCACGATGACATCGCCGGGTTTGGCCACCGCCAGCGCAGCATGGATCGCCAGGTTATCACCTGAACGCACTTCCACCGTTACCGCCGGTCCGGCCACTTTCATATGCGCACCCAGTGGCTTAACGCGGCCATGGAGCGTGCCTCGTCTGCCCGCGACATCCGCAATAATCGCGGCCTGAAATTCAGCGGCACGTCTGACATAATCATGACTGACTCGCGTAACGTCGCGGTTGATCATCGGTTTTTCGTTCGCGGACATGGGTCACCTCACAGGTTTGATGTTTTACAGAGTAAAACTGTGTTGTACATAATGAAATTACTATATCGGTGACACTGACGCTCGCGCCAGTGTTGCGAGCTTGTTTGTGATGTAAATAAGATGTGACTCACAGTTTCAGGTACACTCAGTGCCAGCAAAAATCAGGAGAAGCGAAATGGGAAACGAAGGGGTTAATGCGGTAGAGAAGGCGCTGGCATTGCTGGATTGTTTTAAGCCAGGCGAAGAAAGCCTGTCCCTGACGGCGCTGTCGCAGCTCTCGGGTTACCACAAAACCACCGTTTATCGCCTGATGAATTCGCTGGAACGCATGAGTTATGTAGTCAGACGGGATAACGGGATTTATACCCTGGGACCAAGACTGCTGTATCTGGGCAAGCTCTACGAACAGTCGTTTCATCTGGCCAGCGTGGTCCAGCCCGAGCTACAGGCGCTGGCTTCGGCCACCCATGAAAGCGCCAGCTGGTATGTGATTGATAACGGTCAGCGTCTTTGCGTCTTCCGTGCGGAATCGTCGGATGGCCTGCGCCATACGCGACTGCCGGGCTCGCTTTATCCTCTGGATAACTCGGCGATTAGCCAGGTGCTGCGTTACTGGGGAATGGGCGAACCCCTGTTTGCTGAGACACCGGACTTACCGCTCTATACGTCGGGCGCGCGCGATCCGCACACTGCCGCCTTTGCCATCCCGGTGTTTGGCGAAGGGGATAAATTAACGGCCGCCCTGGCGCTGACCGGTCCGTCATCACGCTTAACCCTGGACCGCAAAGCGGCAGGGCTGGGTGACCTGATGCGGGAAAGTGCCGCCAGATTGTCGGCTCAGTTAGGGGCCAGAAAGCCGTTTTGCGATGGGGTTTACTGGGGTAAATAGCGGGCAGTGCCGCGCGGTTGGGTCAAGAACCGTTCGGCGGCTGAGCAGGGCATGCATGTGCTGCCGTCCTCCGCCCCGTGTGCAGGCAGAACTCCGACATGTATTCTACTGCTCAGCCGGGCGCATCCGCGTTTCTCCGCTTGCCTGCAATCGGCCAGTGATAAAGCGGACCGCGCGGCGACGTCCGCGGCTCCGCTTCCGCGCCACGAAAGCGTGAGTCAGGTTAGCGGTAATAGATCGCTATCCGCTGATCCGCCACCGTTTCAATCGCCACCGGAATCTCAAACAGCCGCGTCAGCACGTCCGGCTGCATGATGTCGGCTGGCGTACCGCGCATAAAAACGGCGCCGTTTTTCATGGCAATGATGTAGTCGGAATAGGCGGAGGCGAAATTGATATCATGAATAACCAGAATGATGGATTTGTGCAGTTCATCCGCCGCTCGTCGCAATTGCTGCATCATGGCCACGCTGTGTTTCATATCCAGATTATTTAGCGGTTCATCTAACAGAACGTACTGCGTATCCTGGCACAGCACCATCGCCACAAAGGCCCGCTGCCGCTGCCCGCCGGACAACTCATCCAGATAACGCTGTGCCAGCGGCAACAAATCCAGAAAATACAGCGCCTGCTCAATATGGTGCCTGTCCGCTTCCGTTATCCGTCTTTTTGACCAGGGATAGCGGCCAAAACTGACCAGATCGTACACCGTCAGCCGATGGGTAAAATGATTCTCCTGCCGCAGCACCGACAGCACTTTCGCCAGCTGTTCAGTGTGCGCCTCGTTCACGACCAGCGAATCGATTCTGATTTCACCGCTGTCCGGCGTCAGCAGTCGGCTCATCACCGACAGCAGAGAGGATTTTCCGGCACCGTTAGGACCAATGATGGCAGTAATGCCCGACGCGGGCAGGGTTTCATTGATATTGTTGAGAACAGAAAGCGTGCCGTAGCGCTTATTCACATTCACCACTTCAATCACGTTGCCACCTTTTTAAGCACCAGATAAAGAAAGAGTCCACCGCCAACACATTCAATGATGACGGACAGCGTGCCTGCCCTGTCCAGCAGTCGCTCCAGAATGAGCTGTCCGCCGGTCAGCGTAATCATGCCGATGAGTACCACGGCAGGCAGCATCTCGCGATGACGCCATGAGCCCATGGCGGGCCAGGCCAGATTCACGATCAACAAGCCCAGAAACGTCATTGGCCCCACCAGCGCGGTTGAGATCGCTACCAGCAGGGAGATGAGCAGCAACAGACCGGTCACGTAGCGCTGAACGGGCACGCCGAGTGCGGTGGCGGTATCGCTGCCCAGCGCCAGCACGTCAAGGCGATGGCGCATGCGCCAGATGATTACCGTCACAACAGCAATGACGCTGCCTGACAACAGCAGGACGTCGCTGTCGGCGCGGGTAAAGGTGGCAAACATCCGGCTCTGTAAAACGGCAAATTCTCCCGGTGATAGCAGGCGCTGCATCAGTCCGGACAGACTGCGGAACAGCGTGCCGAACACCAGGCCTGCCAGTAAGACGCGCTGAATTTCCAGCCCGCTGCGGTTAAATAACCAGCGGTAAAGCAGCGTGGCAAACAGCATCAGAAGCGCCGTTTCGCCCAGAAACTGCACCACAGGGTAGGTCTGGCTCAACGGCGACAGGTGAATAAAAAAGACCATCAGCGTCTGAAGTAAAATAAACAGCGACTCCAGCCCCATGATCGACGGCGTAAGAATGCGGTTTTGCGTGATGGTCTGGAAAAGCAGCGTGCTGATGCCCGAGGCAAACGCAACCAGCACCATTGTCAGTAAAATCTGCCCGCGGTGTTTCAGGAGATAGCCGATATTGCCCTGCAGGTTAAGGGTCAGAAACAGCGTGCAGAGCGCAATCGCGATGACGGTCAGCAAACACAGCCGTCCGGCAGGGGAGCGCATCCTGTTCAGCACGCGAGACGGCAGCGAACACTCAACGGCCATGGCGTTTCCCCTTCATAATCAGCAGCAGAAACACCGCCGCGCCCAGTACGCCGAGCAACGTACTGACCGGGATCTCGAACGGCTGCACGATAAGCCGCCCCAGGATATCGCAGCTTACTACCAGCATAGCCCCCGTCAGCGCGACCCAGTGCACGGTGCGTCGCAGGTTATCGCCAGCCATCAGGCTGACAATATTCGGCACGATTAACCCCAGGAACGGCAGGACCCCGACGACCACGATAACCACGCCGCTGATGAGCGCAATCATCGCCATGCCCGTGAGCTGAACACGACGGTAGTTCAGCCCGACGTTTACGGAAAAGTCATGCCCTAAACCGGCGACCGTGAAACGGTCGGCAAGCAGGCCAGCGAGCAGGGCGATCATCCCTAATAGCCACAGCAGTTCATAGCGCCCCTGCATCACGCTGGAAAAATCCCCCGATTCCCAACTGCCCAGCGCCTGCAGCAGGTCAAACTGCATCGCCAGAAAGGTGGTGACCGAACTGAAAACGGCCCCCAACATGATGCCGGTCAGCGGCACGAGGAGGGCGCTTTTCTGACGAACATGGGCGATTAACAGCATAAACAGCAGGGTACCGGCCAGGGCGAACAGAGCGGCAATGCCCATTTTGACTATGACGGGCGCGGCGGGATAAAACAGCATGACCAGCAGTAAGCCCAGACCGGCGGACTGTGTCGTGCCCACGACAGAGGGCTCGACAAAACGGTTTTGCGTCAGCATTTGCATGATTTGCCCTGCAACGCTCATGGCGCTGCCAGCCAGCACCAGCGCGACCGTGCGCGGCACGCGACTCACCCACATAATCTCCCGCATGTCGGCATCGCGCCACACGTCCATCAGTGACAGCTGCGTGACGCCCGTCATCACACTGAGCATCATCAGCGCCCCCAGCAGGATCAGGCTAAAGCTAAAGGCCACGGACTTCATTCTGGGCGGACGCCGGCTGTGCTGAGTGCCTGCCTGATCTGCTCCATCATCAGGCTGTAACTCTGGATCCCGCCAGCGAGGTACAACGAGGCCGAATCCAGCCAGATAATCTGCTGTTTTTTCCATGCCGTGGTGCGGCGCACCAGCGGATTATCCAGTACCTGCCGGGCAGAAACGCCCGCCTTGCTGCCGATGGCGCTGTCGCGATCCAGAACGAACAGCCAGTCCGGATTGGCCTGCATGATGAGTTCGGGCGAAATGGCGTTTCCGTGTTTACTGGCGGTCGGCAGGGCGATGGCCGGTCTGAACTGCAGGACATCAAAAATAAAACCAAAGCGGGAATGCGGTGTGTAAGCACTGAGTTTGCCGCCGTTGACCATCAGCATCATGGCCGTGCCTGCCTGAGCCGCCTGGCGGCGAAGGTCAGCAACCTGCGCATCAAATCTCGCCAGAACGGTGCTCGCCTGCGCCTGTTTACCCATGATTTCGCCCAGTTGCGTGGTTCGCTGACGCAGGCTGTTTAAAACATCATTGGGATCGATATCCAGCGATACGGTCGGCGCGATGTCGCTGAGTTTGTTATAGGCCGCCAGGGCTCTGCCGCCGGCCAGAATCAGATCCGGCCTGGCGCGGCTCAGGGCCTCATAGTCAGGCTCAAATAACGTGCCCGCATTGAGGTACTCATCACTGTTGTAGCGCGTCAGATGGGCCGGATAGCTTATCGCGGTCCGGGGCACGCCCAGCGGATGAATTCCTAACGCATCGGCACTGTCCAGCGTTACCGGGTTTAAGATCACCACACGTTGGGGATGCAGAGGAATGGCCGTTGTGCCCTGAAAATGCGACAGCTGGACGGTGGGGGCGCCGCTGGCCGACGCTAACGGCGCGCTCAGTAAGCAGGCGAGCGCCAGTAAACCTGCCAGAGGGGAAAAACGCATACCTTCTCCTTGTACGTTGTCATTGTCCGTAAAAGTGTGCCCGGTTGTCGGGCTGACCATCCGCTTTCCGCCCTGGGTACGTGGTACGGACCCTCAGTGTTATCAGAACGAAGCCGTCACGGAGGCGTACAGTGTTCGTCCGGGAACGTAATAGTTATTGCCGCTGGTGGTACTGGCAGAGGGTTGCGCGGACACCGGATTTTTATCGAAAAGGTTATCGACGCCCATGTTGAATTTCAGATGCCTGGTCGCCCGGTACTGCCCGGACAGGCCATAAATCATATAGGCCTGGCGGATACGTGCAGTTGCGGTATTGCCGCGTGCGGCCTGATCCGCGCGGTTATTCAGCCCCAGCATTTTTCCGTAGTATTTGGCGGTCATCGACAGACTGATCGCCTCGTTGACCTGCCAGTCCAGCGAGGACCAGGTGGCGAGTTTTGGCGTGGTCACCAACATGACGCCCAGCGTGTCTTCCGCTTTGATCATGCGCGTGAAAGTGTTATTCAGGGTCAGGCTTTTCAGCCAGGGGCCTTTCTCTTCCGTAATCAGAGGCACCGTCAGGCTGCCTTCCACGCCCTGCGTGCGGGCGGTATCCAGATTGACGCGCTTCAGCCAGTAGCTACCGGACGCATCGCCCGGGATATAGCCCACCGGCGCGGAAGCAATTTTGTCCTGAAAGCGGCTGTCAAAGAAGGTTAAGCCCACGCCCCATCCCGCATAATCGTACAGGGCGCCCACTTCCCAGTTCTGCGACAATTCAGGCTTCAGCGCGTCATTACCCAGGGTATAGCAGCTCCCGCCCTGGTAATCGGCATAGCCGTTACAGCCGGCACCGCGGGAGGTTTCGATAAAGCCTTTGCTGGCCTGACGTACGCTGGGCGCCTTAAAGCCTTCGGAATAGCCGCCTTTCAACGTCAGAGCATCCGTGGCTTGCCAGACAAGATAGGCGCGTGGCGTGGTCCGGTTGCCGTAATCGGTATTATCCCGGCGCAGGCCCAGCGTCAGGGCCAGATCGTCCCGCAGGTCAATCTGGTTTTCGATGAAGATGCCGGTGCTTTTCGCTTCGCCAGTATGTTTACCAAAGGTATCGGCCGCGTCGGCTGTCACGCCCAGCGAGCGTGGGTTATGCAGCTCTTCTTTTTTCCATTGCGCGCCCACGGTCAGGTTTTGGGGCAAACCGAGTTCGAAGGGCAGGTTGAGATCGCCTTCAATAATGGATTCTTTATTCCACAACGTGCTGTCCTCGCTGCCCGTCACCGCGCCGTTGGCGATAACCGGTACGTCCGACACCCAGTTTTTAAATTTATTCTGATAAGCGCTTAGCTTCGCCGTGCCAAATGCAAAAATGCCGCGGTAATCCAGCGCATAGTTTTCACGCTCAAGCTTACTGGCCCCGCGCAGATTAATTTCACTGCCGTTACTGGCGACGCCGGGAAGACCTTCTTCGGTTCCCTGCTGAGTAGAGATCGTCAGCCGATGCTGGCGGGTAATATCCCAGCCCAGTTCGGCACCGTAATTTTCATTCTTGCGTCCCTCCTGACCGCTTCCCCAGCGCAGTGCGCCGGTGTCGCTTTTATCCGCCTGGCGCTTATTCCACGAACCATTCAGACGCAGGTCAAATCCTTTCCCCAGTGGGCCGCCAACGCTACCTGTCCAGGTCTGGGTACTTCCCCGCTTATCGTCCTGCGGCTGGCGCGTGCCTGCGGTTAAGGTACCGTGCCAGACATCACTGTTTTTCTTCGTGATGATATTCACCACGCCGCCCATCGCATCCGAGCCATAGAGCGCGGACATCGGTCCCCGCACCACTTCGATACGTTCAATGGCATCAACGGGGATCCAGTTGATATCGTCGAAATAGTTTTGCTGCGTGCTTTTGATGCCGTTGCTGGAGCTCATGCGTTTGCCATCAACCAGCAACAGCGTATACGCCGCTGGCATACCGCGCAGTTGAATACCGGAGCCCACATCTGTTCCGATGGCTTTGGATACGCCCGCGACACGTTCCAGCACATCCGCAAGATCGGTAGCCGATTTACCAACGTCCTTTGCTAACTGTTCGGCGGTAATCACCGAGATTGATGCCGGGGCATCTTTCAGACGCTGTTCGACAGCCGAAGCCGTCACCACCATCACCTCTTCATCGGGATCAGTGATCTCCGGCTCAGCAAACGCAGGTGAAGCTATGCCAAAAACGGGAATGAACAGACTGGTTTTGATACGACGGGCGAGAGGGGTTAACGACGTCATAACGGTTAATCCTTTAACGGTTGTTTGTCCTGAAGATATTTACGGGCTGATAAACAGCATAAGGTGATATATAAATGGGAATCAAATCAATAATCATTATCAGTTGGCGGTGAAATAAATGCGCAGGGTAATTGCGTGGGAATTTTAATGATTCAGGATCGGCGGGAATGATCTGGAAGCGGGAAAGGGTAGTTGCTTTTTATGTAAGACAGGCCTTTGATATATAAAGATTTAAGGCGAAGAATTTCTTCTTTTGCTGATTGGATTTCTGAATAATTCCCTGCCTGTAAGTTTCTTTTTAATATTATCTTTTTTTACGTTTTGGATGATATTTACGAAAGGTAAAAGATGTTCTTGTTAATTTATATAATTGTTAAGAGGTTGAGAAAAATGACTTGGATCAATAATAAGTCTGATTATGTGAAATATTTGATTCTGTTTTGTGAAATAAGCTGGCTTAGCATAATAGCGTTATTTAAATGAATAATGGTTTTCCCATAATGCATTGAGGTCTACCATGACGCATGGTCCATTAAGTCAGTCAATATCGGATACCTGCAATAAATGACCATGCTTTTCTGGAACCGGTAAGTTTTGAATGCGGGTTTCAAAGGCACAGGAGGGAACAAAAAAGCCCGCAGGCTTGCGCCGTGTGGGCTTTCAGGACGCTGGCGGAATCTGAATAAATTTCCTATGTATATGAAATTTAGTTTAAATGTTTAATTTTAAAATAATTGGTATACCTAAACGTATACCAATTGCTTTAGTTATATGATTTTTTATGTTGGGGAGGGCGATGGCTTTGCATCTATCGTCAGATACGCTTTCAGACCTGAAGAGCGTTTTACACCACGCGGATCGGAAAAGAAGGGAACACGGAGCTTTGGGGTGTCGTTCACTTCAATTGTCCAGACAGACCCGCCAATGAAATTGAACTCAATGGTTTTGTGATTGATAGACAGTGCCTCGAAAGAGCCTGACGAATACTCGTTGCCAACCTGCAAACTTTCAACAATCCCCTGACTTAGGCTGATGAGAGTAACAGTAAGAAACTCCTCAAAGATCACATCGTCAGTTGTGAAAAGAATATACCTGTCATTGTCGACTTTAACTGAGGCTTCGAGTACCTGACCTTTTATAGTAATACCCGTCGGTTTGTTATCGATCACTACTTCAGAAACGGCCTGCTGAAAATCAGTCGCTTTACTTTTCTCAACAAGCTTTACCGAGAGAGTTTGTTCCATGACTACCCCCAAAAACGTCCCATTTCAAAAGCGGCAAGTGCACCACCAACAAATCCACCAATCAAAACACAAACGGGTGCTCCGGGGCCGCATACCAAACCTGCTAAAGCACCTCCCGCTGCACCACCTGCTATGCCTGCACCGTTAATCGCTATTTGTTTACCGGTTTCAGCAACCTTGTTTTCAGCGGTATAAATTTCATATACAGAGATGGCTAAAGAGAGAACGATAAGTCCTTTTCCTGCTCGTGAAAGCTGCAACATCTTCAGGTTAACGCTGGGATTTGATTTACCCGCAGATTCCACAATGCTGGCATACACTTGGTTTTTTTGCACTTCAGAAAGGCTGGCAAAGTTTGTTTTAGGCCCAAAAAGTGAGGTCGCTTTCTTTGCGACTAACTCATTAAGCGTCTTACCTGATGACTTCATCCTTTCCGCCATTGCACGCCCAAGTGGCGTACTGCGAGTCCTGATCATTTCCATGATGAGATTTCGCGTTTCCTGAGCTTCTTTCGCAGCCTGTTCCCATGTTAGCAATCCAGCATTAACTCGGGATCGTAAATCGTCAGCCATCTCTTTGATGCGCCTCGAATACTCGAGGCGCAAGCGGGGATCTATGGATAGTCGAGCGGCAGCAGCAGCAACATCTCCCTGCAAAGCATTAATCGCTGCGTCAAACTGTTCACGATTTTTAGTGTCCAGTGCATTCAAAAAAGAGGTGTCCATTTATTGCTCCTTTTTTAGGCATACAAACGTCATCAAAACAGTTGCGCGGCCAGAAAGCGAGATCCTACGAAAAAAGATTTTATAAATAATCCTTCACACTGTTCATCTTTTTATTTTATCTATTTATATCATATGGTTAACCGGTGATGGATGGGTGAAGGATGACGCAAATCCTTCACCACGGGTGAACGATAGGCATAAAAAAACCGGCTTTCGCCGGTTCAGATTGTCATGCTGCGTTCGGAGCCTCGCTAGTCGGAGCTGTATTCGTCAATCGGCCCCAAGTTGGTCTTTGGTCCGAGCTATTATAGCCACATCATAAGATAGCTCTTATCATGTTCACATAAAATGCGAGCACGCCGTGAAGTTTGGGGGGCAGTCCGCTATGAGCGAGAAACGGACTTTAGGATGATATGTTAGTTAACATAGAAATGAAGATCTAAAAACGGATGCCACTTCCAGTGAAAGAAAACAATTGCCAGACCTGTAATCAGCCAATGAGTAAGACCAGACACATTGAATTTTGACTGTGGAGGAGACTGTTTAAGTTGCATGGCTTGGCATGGCGATCCAGACGCATTGGAGATGGTTGAAAGACTTACAGATGAAAAATTTGATGTCCGTGGACATCGATAGCTCTCATGTAAGGTTGAAAGTCAGCCATGAGCGAAAAGAGGACTTTTGCTCTGTGGAGAGATAAGAAGAGCGCCAGAAGTGAATGGTCAGTTTTCCTAGGATGCTTACATAACGTCAGAAGGTTGAAATGTTGTCACGACAATTTCACTTTCAGGCTGATGCGTAAGTCAGCAGAGAGACACTTAATGGCTCTTCCTGAGCAAAAAGATGGCTTTTTCGTTTCATTCTGCGAAACCAGAGCGAAATTGAAAGCAATTGGATTTGGTTGCGTACTGAGTAGTAACTTAAGGTTAAAGTTTCTCTGCGCAACACCGATAATCAATGAGGTTTAGCAAGGACAACAAGGAGGGCTAAGTGTCTATTTCAATTCAAACCACCACTAATACAGGCATAGGGGCTTCTGACAGCTCTGGTCAGGATCTCTCATCGCAAATAGCGCAAATAGCTAAGCAGATTCAGAAACTGACAGAGAAACTGGCCAAAATTCCTTCAGAAGACGGTATCACGCCTGAACAAAAAAAAGAAATGGCCAGAATGATACAGAAGCAGATACAAAGCCTGGCGGCTGAAATGGCTCAGTTGCAGAGAAAGCAGGCAGAGAAAGCTGAGAAAAAAGATAAAGACATCCAGAATGGCCCTGAGAATAAAATTAATAACGTCAGCGCCAACGTGATAGACATTTATGTCTGAGAAATAATTTCACTATG
Source organism: Pantoea sp. CS_6 (assembly GCF_041954745.1). Classification (NCBI taxonomy): domain Bacteria; kingdom Pseudomonadati; phylum Pseudomonadota; class Gammaproteobacteria; order Enterobacterales; family Erwiniaceae; genus Pantoea; species Pantoea sp. CS_6. Next base: position 18,478 of record NZ_JAVAYG010000016.1, on the reverse strand, counting down.
GCCCTGTCCGGGCCATTTCCTGAATCATTCACGTTTTTCCACTCAGTAAACAGCCGCTTAGTGTAGAAATATGTAAGTTTCGTCTGGGGTCATTTGCGTCAGGCAATCATAGATATCAGCTTCTGACACACTTCAGATCGGCGGGAGTCAGCGTCCGCGCATCATTAGTGCCCTGGCCATGTGCTTGCCCGGTGAAGCGCGTAAGCTTTCCAGGCCGTCATATGGAATTGCCATTTAATGGCCCGCCGTGCCCCCGGGGAATGACCGCGTGGCTGAGACGCAAGTCATGCTGACAAAAGTGCCTGTTTAAAGGATAGTATATGAGCCTGAGCGGCTGAAATCGCATGGGTCACGCTTCCCTGCTCAAGCGCATTGATAATTTGTTCGTGTTCGACTATTACTTCTTCGATATGTGATACATTCGAAAGTGTCATGGCCCAGAAACGCTGCGCCTGAGCATGTATGACGCCCAGAATATCCGTCAGCCGCCGGTTCCCCGCGATTTCAGCCAGTATCTGATGAAATTCTCTGTCAAGAAGCATCATCTTTTCACGATCATTCATTCTTCCAGCCAGTGCAATCTGGCCGTTAAGCTCACAAAGCGGACTGACATGGAGCTTAAATCCGCCATGAGCGAGAAGCAGACATTGACAATGTGACTAAGCGTCATTAACTCCAGTCAGATGGAGCATCTCCATCAGTATCTAATCCCAGACTTAGCAATCACAGATTTTGTTCCGGGTTGGCACAGGCTTGCGGTAATAATAAAAGTCATGCACACGCAACGCCTGCACCCGCAGTTAGACATAGTGGTCAATCAGGCCCCCCATGATGACCAGCAAGGCGCCGCTTGCGATAACCCTGCCGGCCTTCGCCGCCTAGCGCACCGTTTCCAGCAGGGCCGGCCCAAAGAGCTGGCCCTGCTGGCAACGGCCGACGAAGAAGATGGTGAACAGGTTATTGCTGAACAGGGGAAACGGATCGGCCCCTGACACTTCCTCGCTGAGCGGGCTACTCATAATTTAAAACCGGCCTGCGCCGGTTTCTTTATATACTGCGCTGGTGACCCGCTCAGCAAGCTGACCGACAGTCTCTTTCATGTCGCTGTAATGGTCAGTCAGCTTATCAAGCTCCCTGCGTGTTAACGAGGTGAACTTCATCAGTTTCTCTGTCACACCCACAATGCGCCAGAGCTTAATGCAGTCGGTATCAGTTTACTGCTGACGCTTAAGCAAAAGTATTAGCGCCCCTGCTGCTGCTGAGACTATGGAGCCAGCAAGCACGCCGACTTTTACTTCATCAACAAGCAGCGGACTTCCTGCAAAAGCAAGATTGCCGATGAAAAGGCTCATGGTGAATCCAATTCCGCACAGAACAGATACGCCGTATATCTGCAGCCACGAGCTGTTTTCCGGTTTTTTTGCCAGCCCTGTACTGATGGCAAGCAGTGAAAGGCCAAACACACCTGCCTGCTTGCCAAAGAACAGCCCTGCAGCGACACCAACAGGAACGGGGGACAGGAGGTCGTCAGTGGTCAGACCTGCCAGTGACACGCCCGCATTGGCAAAGCCAAACACAGGGAGAATGAGAAAAACCACCCAGGGTTCCAGACCATGCTCAAGCCGCTCGAGCGGTGATTCATGATTACTGCCCGTTCTCAGTGGGATAAACAGCGCCATCAGTATACCGGCTACAGTGGCATGGACTCCCGACTGCAGCATAAAAAACCACATCACGAAGCCTGCCAGAAGATAAGGAACCAGACTTTTTACGCCACATCTGTTCATCATAAACATCAACAGTGCAGTCACTGCCGTACCGCCCAGCATTATGAGAGAGATATGGCTGGTATAAAAAATGGCAATAATTGCCACGGCACCCATGTCATCAAGAATGGCCAGTGCAGAAAGAAAAATCTTCAGTGATGCCGGAACCCGTTTGCCCAGTAACGTCAGAACCCCGAGCGCAAACGCAATATCCGTTGCAGCCGGTATGGCCCATCCGCGAAGCGTTTCCTCGTTGCCGCTATTGAAGCCGGCATATATCAGAGCGGGCAAGGCCAGTCCGCCCATCGCGGCAAAACCCGGTAAGGCGCGCTGGCTCCAGGTGGCCAGTTGACCTGCGAGAAGTTCCCGCTTTATTTCCAGACCGACAAAGAGAAAAAAAATGGCCATCAGGCCGTCGTTCACCCAGTGTTCGACAGACAGCCCGGCTGCGTTGAATTTCAGTGCGGCTTCATATCCTTCGCGCAGGGGTGAGTTAGCTACAGTGACAGCCGCTGCGGATGCAAGAATGAGAATGATGCCGCCTGCGGCCGGCGAGCTGATAAACTCACTGACAATCCCCGGGACATTTTTTTTACCTTGATTCATTGACTGCGGCATTCTGCCTCCCTGAATGGTCGTGAACAGAAAACTTCATGGCAGATATTCATAAAGCGATTATTCACAAACGTTTTGTTGAGATTATAAAATTGTCCGACGCAGGTCTGCTACCGGAAGCCGTTGATAGATTGCTATTTTATCACGCCTTGCGCCCACTTCTTTTGCATCAGGGGTAAAGTCCGGTAAACACCGGCTCAGGTCTTAGCAAAAACACATTTATAAAGAAGTTTGCCAGCCTGCTGACTTTTCCAAATCGTTGTTCTAAGATGAGATTAAAGGTGATGGCGTTCCACCTTTCCCAACCGCCCCTTTGTGGGCTGATGACGCCTGATATAACTCTTTAACCGGGGTATGTCAGGCCGCATTCCAGTTTTGCCTCTCATACCTCCCTTTCCGGGGAGATGCACATGATAAACGTTTTTGGTCACATCAATCCTGACAGCGATGCCATCTGCACTGCGGTGGTGACGGCGCACTGGCTTAATGCCACCCACCGGGAAGCCTGTGCCTGGCGGCTGGGCGAAGCAAACCGCGAGACCTGTTTTATCTTTTGTGAAGCAGGCCTTCCGCTGCCTGCTCTGTCACCGCCCAGGGCAGAGGGCACTGAGGTATGGCTGGTCGACTTTACCGAGCCAGCACAGGGGCCGGACTGGCTGTGTCACTGCAACGTGACGGGGATCGTCGACCACCACCGTCTGGGCGGTCTGGCCACGCGCCTGCCGCCGGAAGTCTGGATAAAGCCCGTTGGCAGCAGCGCCACGGTCCTCTGGCTGCTCATGAGCGAGGCCGAACGCAACAGCCTTCCACCTGCGTTCAGCGTGTTACTGCTGGGTGCCTTACTCAGCGATACCGTCAATCTGCGCTCACCCACCACCACGGAAGACGATATCCGTACGGTGACCCAGCTCTGTGTCAGGTCAGGTGTGGACCGCAAATCTTTCGCCCGCCGCCTTCTCTCGGCCAAAACCGATACCGGCGGCCTCTCGCCGCAGACCCTGATAGACAAAGACCTCAAGGGATTCATCATCGCAGGTACGGACGTGCGCATCTCGCAGGTCGAGGTCATGGACAGGTCGCAGCTCAGCGCACTGACTGAGCCTCTGCGGGCGTCGCTGTCATGGCTTGCCGGTCAGACCGGGGCGGGACTGGTGGTGCTGATGCTGACGAATATCACAGACAATTATTCCACGCTCTATTTTGCAGGGCCGGCGCTCAGTCAGACGGGTGCCTGCTCTGTTCCGGGTATGCTCAGCAGAAAAAAACAGCTTCTGCCGTGGCTGGAAACGCAACTCAATGAATGTCAGGAGTAATGATGAAACGTTATACGCATGCGCTTGTGCTCGTTCATGGCCGGGAGGACGGTGAGGTGCTGGTAAACACTGCGGCTGGGCTCGCCAGCCAGGCGGGTATTCAAATCACGCTCGCCCACGTCAGCGATGACTACCGGGTGATGAATTACGTCTCCGACAGCCTGATGGATGACGTCGTGGCAGAGGCGGTCATCCGGGGGAAGGCGATGCTGAATGCACTGGCTGCATCAATGCCTGAGAACGTTGAAACGCGTGAGCTGGTAACAATGCACCGGTTTGAAGATGTCGAAAAATGCATTGCTGAGCTCGGCATAGACCTCGTGATTGCTGGTCACCGCAACCGCTTTATGGGCCAGCTGACTTCGGGGTCTCTGGAGTATGTCAACCACCTGAACACCGACGTGCTTGTCACGCACCTGCCTCAGTAAGGAGATAAACATGAAAAGTTTTGTTCTTGATAAAGTCACTGCCCGGGAAATCCTGGATTCACGCGGGAACCCTACTGTCGAGGTTGAGGCATTCACCGCAGACGGCAGCCGTGCAAGGGCATCGGTGCCTTCAGGTGCCAGCACCGGCTCGCGCGAAGCGCATGAGCGACGGGACGGTGATGCGCACCGTTATGGTGGAAAGGGCGTACTTCATGCGGTCAATGCTGTGCATCAGGACATATCACCGGTGATTTCGGGCATGGACATCCGTGAACAGCGAACTGTTGATGACGCAATGAGGGCTCTCGACGGCACTGATAATAAAGGCCGGCTGGGGGCCAATGCCTTACTCGGCGTGTCCCTTGCCGTGGCCCGGCTGGCCTCAGACGTTTCCTGTCAGCCGCTGTACCGCTATCTGGGTGGACTTCGTGCAAACCTGCTGCCTGTCCCCTGCATGAACATCATTAACGGTGGCGTGCACGCCCGCGGCCAGGGGGCCGACTTTCAGGAGTTTATGATAGCCCTGCACGGTGCGGCCTCACTGACCGAGGCCGTTCGTCAGGGCAGCGAGGTCTATCAGGCGCTTCGCCAGCTGCTGCTGTCAAAGAACCTGTCAGCAGGGGTCGGGGATGAAGGTGGGTTTGCGCCACCAGTAAGCTCAAACCGCGAACCACTTGAATACATCGTCCGGGCCATTGAGATGGCGGGGTATCGTCCTGGAGAAGACATCAGTATCTGCATGGATCCGGCCTCAAGTGAGTTTTACCGTGACGGCCGCTACCATCTCCGTACGGAATCAGCCTCGCTGAGCGCTGAGGAGATGACGGATTATTACCGCACACTGCTGGACGACTTTCCGGTCATCCTGCTGGAAGACGGCCTGGCGGAGGACGACTGGAGTGGGTGGAAACACCTGCATCAGGCCCTCGGCGACCGCGTTGAGCTGGTCGGCGACGACATTTTTGTCACCAACGTAAAATACATCGAGCGCGGCATCCGGGAAGACCTTGCCAGTGCAGCGCTCATTAAGCTCAATCAGATTGGCACGCTGAGCGAGACGTTCGATGCCGTATCTCTGTGTCACGAAAACGGATGGGGAGCATTTATATCCCACCGCAGTGGTGAAACCATGGATACCTTCATCGCGGATATGACGGTGGCCCTGCGTGCCGGTCATCTGAAAACCGGGGCACCCTGCCGGGGAGAGCGCATCGAAAAGTACAATCAGCTGATGCGCATCGAGCAGGAACTGGGTAGTGGGGCCCGCTATGCGGGTATCGATGCATTTGTTCGCCGCAGCTGAACGGTATGGTGATATACGCTGTGCTTCTACACTCATTCTGCTGAGGCACGGTGAAAGCCTGTGGAACCGGGAGAACCGTTTCACAGGCTGGACAGACGTGCCCCTGACTGAAAGGGGGATGCGTGAAGCGGATGCGGCAGGAAAAAAACTCATGGAGGCTGGTCTGCAGCCCGACAGCATTCATTCCTCAGTGCTTTCACGGTCAGTGCAGACAGTCCGGCGCGTCCAGGTACAGGCAGACCGTACATGGTTAAAGCCAGAGGCAAGCTGGAGACTTAATGAACGACATTATGGTGCGCTGCAGGGGCTTAACAAAGATGCGGCTGAACTCATCTTTGGTGGTAAAACGGTCCGCTTCTGGCGTCGCAGTTTTTCAGGCATTCCGCCCGCAGATTAGTATGCACCCGAAGTGCTTCAGCGCGATCCGCGTTACCAAAATATCCGGAATTAAGTGCTGCCCATGTCGGAGAGTCTGTGCGGGGCGCTGATGAGGCTGGTGCCTTACTGGACGGGCAACATTCTTCCCCGGCTTGATGAAGGGAAAACAGTGCTGATTGTTTCGCATGCGAACCTGCTCAGAGCGCTAATGTTTCTGCTTGAAAATCTGGATGCCGTGGCCACAGAAAATCTGCATGTTCCAACTGCTGTGCCACTGGTATACCGGATGGATACGAAAATAAATATTATTTCAAAAATTACACTTGTCTGAGAAAAGGAGTCACGAAGTGAGTCAGCTGTTAGCAATCATGGTCGGCGGTGCCGTGGGGTGCGTTATTCGCTGGTTTTTTGGCATAAAGCTGAACAGCTTTTTCCCGTCACTTCCGCCTGGCACGCTCGTCGTTAATCTGCTGGGCGCGTTTATCATTGGGGCAGCGGTGGCGTATTTTCTTCGCCATCCGCACCTCGATCCGGCCTGGAAGCTTCTCATCGTTACCGGCCTTTGCGGTGGGCTGACGACGTTTTCTACATTCTCAGTTGAGATATTCACCCTGCTCCAGGCGGGGAACTTCGGCTGGGCAATGGCGTCAGTGTTTGTTCATGTGACCGGCTCGGTGCTTATGACGGCAGCCGGCTTTTACCTCGTCAAGCTACTGTTCTGAGCAAGCCTGAAACTTTACTGTCACTGGCCACAGACGCTCCGGATACGGACCGAATCGTCTGTGGCCAGCCCTTTCAGTCCTGTGGCCGCTTTTGCTTCGTACGTTCAGGATAAATCAGCAGTTGCAGGCTTTGTCACTGCGGGTCCGAAAGCATACCGCTGTCGTTTGAAGTGTGCTGAACGCAGCGTTTCATACCCTACTGTAACGATAACCCGTTAAAATTTTCCCGCTCGCGGCCGATAACATCACTGCAGACTCAGCTCGTTTCAGTGCCTTACGTCTGTAACGCCCCCGTTTTGAGGGGATAATTCTCGCATCCGCTTTCGCTCCGCCTGACGGGCGGCGGCTGATTTACGTCCTGGGAAAAATATGAACAACATCAGAATCGGAATCCGTCTCGGAGCCGCGTTTGGCTTTATGGCGCTTCTTGTCATCTTTATGGTGCTGATTGGCATCATTAAGCTGAACTCACTCGGCCAGATCAATGATGAAATATCGGGCAGTCTTTACAGCAAAGCCTCTTCCTCATCCTCATTACGCTATTACACTTCAGACATGAGCCGGCTGGCACGAAATGCCATTCTCCTGAAAGATGAGTCTAAACGGGAGAAGGCCATCAGTGATTACCGTAAAGAAAGAACTGAAGTAAACGGCCTTATTGAGCTCATCGGGAAACAGGTTAACTCACCACAAGGGAAAGACATCTTTAGCCGGCTTAAAACCAGCGCTGAACTGTTCCTGCCTTTCATTGATGACGTTGTTGCCCTCGCTCAGCAGGGGAAAAGCGATGAGGCTACGCAGCTCCTTTTCGGACCGCGTTACCAGACGCAGGGCGACTACATGGCTTCGCTGAAAGAAATGCAGAACTTTCAGGAAGGCCGCATGAAATCAGCATCAGAAAAAGCGCGTGAAGACCGTTCAGGTGCGATTATGATGCTCACCGCCGCAGGGGTGGTTGCTCTTCTTCTGGCTGCAGTTTCCGCCAGGTTCATTACCCGCAGCATTACCCGCCCGCTTCTTGAGGCCGTTGAGGCCGCGGGACGTGTGTCACGTGGTGACCTGAGTGGAACGGTACATGCTGAGCACAAAGACGAAACAGGCCGCCTGCTTCTGGCCATCCGTGATATGCAGGATTCGCTGATTAATACAGTGAGCCTGGTCAGAAATAACGCGGAAAGCGTGGCATCTGCGAGCACGCAGATTGCACAGGGCAACGCTGACCTTTCACAGCGTACGGAGGAGCAGGCCAGCGCACTTGAGCAGACGGCAGCAACCATGACGCAACTCGGGATGACGGTTAAAAACAATGCTGACAATGCGCGTCAGGCAGGTCAGCTTGCTGTCAGCGTTCGGGACGTAGCGAACAAAGGCAGTGAGGCCACCGGTGCCATCACCGGCACCATGAAATCCATCAGCGAAAGCTCAGGACGCATTGCCGAAATCACCGCCGTGATTGACGGGATTGCATTCCAGACCAACATTCTTGCGCTGAATGCGGCGGTGGAAGCAGCCCGCGCGGGTGAGCACGGCAGAGGATTTGCGGTAGTGGCGAGTGAAGTCAGGTCACTGGCGCAGCGGAGTGCAACAGCTGCCGGCGAGATACGTCAGCTCATAGAGACCAACGCACGCAGTGTCGGTGAAGGTAATGAACTGGTGTTAAACGCCTCAGAAACCATGAAAGGCATTCTGTCTGCGGTCGGCAGACTGACGGATACGGTCGAGGAAATCACTTCAGCCAGTGCTGAGCAGGCTCGTGGTATTGAGCAGGTAGGAATAGCAGTGACTGAAATGGACAGCACCACGCAACAGAATGCGTCACTCGTTGAGGAATCTGCGTCAGCTGCTGCCAGCCTGAAAGAGCAGGCCAGCCTGCTGCTGCAGGCCGTGTCAGTATTCAGCCTGGGCGGTCAGAGCGGCCCTTCGGTTTTATCCCCTGTCGCTCCGGCACGTCTTCCGGCGGCGGTCATTAATAAACCTGAAAAAACGGACGACGGCTGGACACATTTCTGATCAAGGCACTGCGAATCATTAAGCAGATTCAGAGTAAGTACGGAACCCTCTCCGGTTCGACGGAGGGGGTGCAGGAGACCAGACCAGGTAACCAGTACCACGCATATCAATACATTCAGATGTTAGCAATGTCCGCTTTTGGCACGAAGCGGACAAGCTGACCGAGCTAAAGGTCCGCTTTGAGCGAGGAGCAGAAGTTGGCAAAGAGAAGAATTTTTAAGTCTAATAATTACTAGAATCGCTGCAAATACTACTTACGCGACTTTATTCCTTAGTTTGATAGCTTATTCATATCTTAGAGAGTTAACATTCATAATGATGTAATGGGGTGGTTCATACGGCTGATTCTTTTGTCAAAGGTCCCATTTTTTCCCTTCCACAGATAGTCTGAATTCCATGGGTTCTCCGCAAATGTGTACAGTTGGAGCACCAGGTTCATTCCATCGAAACAGATTAAGATGCCAGCCGCCCGGTATTAATCTTGAGCAATCAATAAGTCCATCAGCACCGTAACTACGAGCAAGATCAGAATTTTTCCATGAAGGTGGTTCACCATTTACCTGTAATGCAGGTATCCATGGCTTTTTTGAAAGCTCTGGATCAATTCCCAACACACTACAAGCCAGTTCATCATTCTGATCCAAGACAAATGCTTCGTCGATATAGAGTGGAACAACTACGCGTCGAATTCCGTCAGTCCGCATATACCCGGACACAGCCCTTATTGACCACTCTTTTACGGGACTCATATAGAGTATAGGCTGTCCAGGGCGATGATACCGCCCGCTACTTTCTGGTTTTGGGAGATCAAGGACATAAGCTAACTTTTCTATGGGAACAGTGCGAAAAAAATAGCCACTCATTCTTCTTAAAAATTTCTTGTCGGCCTGACTCATATTACCTCACAGAATTAAAAAATCTGCCTTATACGATGAAGGTAAGATGTCCGATGATGCATATCCAAAGTTACAAAATGTCTGTTAATGGCACGAACCGGACGCTTTTTTCAGGCCCGCTTTGAGCGAGAAGCGGACATTGCTAACAGCGTTATGAGTGAATCAACGGGGAGCAGGTCACTCGCAGCGATCAAAGCGCCTGCCAGGTCAGATAGTTTTGCTTCACCTTACACCCCCGAGACAACGTCCTTCGGCGACATATTAATAATACATGTGCGCGAACCGCATTTAGTTCAGCCGACTCATTCAAATCTCAGTAAAAATTCTCAGATGAAAATCCAGCAATGGCTAATGCCGCTGCGAACAGAACTTCATCCCGAGAAAAAATGATTATTTAGCTTAAGTGCTTTGTTTAACGTTACTTAAAGTTTATTCCGTAAAGCAGTAAATCAACAATGCGGTATAAAGTTAATGAAGGAATAACCGATAAAAAAGTTAAGGTGCTTTGCAAATGTATCTTTTGTAATTGTCACTATAACGAATTAATTCACCAGGAATTATAAATGAATAAGATTCTTAACAATATAAGTCTTACCGCTAAATTTGCCATTCTGGGCCTGTTTTCCCTTGTCCTGTTCTCAGTTCCTACCATGCTTTTTGTTTCCGAAGGTAATAAATACATTCAGGACAAGCAAAGGGAGGTAACAGGTGTACCCGTAGAAAATAGGATTTTAGCCCTACTCAATTTGATACAGCGCCATCGTGCAGAAACCGCCCTTGCCATTGCAACTAAAAATCCAGCAACACCGTCCCGCGTTCAGGTCAGGGATGAAATTGAAAACATCACTGACATTATTACTAAAGATATGGCCAAGACAGAAGGCAGCGCTGCCATAATCAGCAAAATTAATGATGTGCGCACACAGTGGAGCCAGTTACAGCAGAGAATAGATTCTTCACAACTGACTCTGACAGCCAGTCTTGATGCGCATGCCCTCCTCATCCGCAACCTTTTGAACGCGAACCGTGATGTGCTGGATTTTTACGGCCTTTCTCTCGATTCAGATATCAGCACGTACCGTTTAATTACGAGTAATTTTTCATCATTGCCTGAGCTGACCGAAAGCCTTGGGAAAATACGTGCATTCGGCACTTCCCTTCTTGCCCGAAATGAAAGCATAAGTGAAGCAGACTCTGTCCGTATGGAGTCTTTAATCAGTAATGGTTCGTATAACCTGAATTTATTTGTTCAGGATTCTGAAAAACTATTTTTATCTGATAACAGACTTAAGCAAAAGTTCAGTGCAGATGCAGATGCAGCCGTTCAGGAGGCAAGCAGTGCTCTCAAAACCGCTGAGGCGATTTTTATTAACCGGAGCATGACGAATCAAAACCCGAAGGACTATGCAGCGCTCTTTACGCACGCTATAAACAAATTCAGCGACTACGCCATTGGCGGGGGTAATGAACTGAATGAAATGCTGAATGGGCAGATTAAGGAACACCGGTATGCACAATATGCACTACTGACCGTTCTTGTTTTTATCGTCCTGCTGGCAGTAATTTTTGCTCTGGTTATTATTCGCTCCGTTACCAGACCTGTCAGTGCAGCCTCAAAGCTTGCGCTTGAAGTCGCAGGTGGTGACCTTACGTCAACATTTACGGTGACAGGACGTAATGAAACTGCCGGGCTGCTCAAGGCATTACTGCAAATGAGTCAGCGACTTACACTTACGGTTGAAAACATCAAAAGCAACGCTGTCACTATTGCTACCTCATCTGAAGAAATTGCTCGCGGAAATGGTGATCTTTCTGCGCGAACTGAACAACAGGCAGCCTCTCTGGCTGAGACTGCGGCCAGTATGGAGCAGTTATCGTCAATTATCGGCAATAATGCAGATAACACGCGCCATGCTGCTGAAATGGCCAACTCCGCTACCAGTGCGGCCTTAAGAGGCGGTGAGGCGATGGAGTCAGTACTGGATTCAATGGAAAAAATAAGCAACAGTGCGGGGCAGATTAAAGAAATCATCTCCGTTATTGACGGGATAGCGTTTCAGACGAATATTCTTGCTTTAAATGCAGCCGTTGAAGCTGCCCGGGCAGGTGAGCACGGCAAGGGCTTTGCTGTTGTTGCATCTGAAGTCAGGGCACTGGCACAGCGATCGGCTGGAGCGGCGAAGGAGATCAAAGGACTGATTGAGCAGTCAGTTGAGCATGCCGAACAGGGAATTTCGATGGCCCGGGATGCCGGTGAAAAAGTTAAGCAAAGCGTGGAAGCTATTGAGCAAACATCTCAATTAGTCAGAGAGATTTCATCTTCTTCTGAAGAACAAAGTGCGGGCATATCTCAGATAAATATTGCGGTGACACAGATGGATCAGGTTACGCAGCAGAATGCCGTACTGGTTGAAGAGTCTGCATCATCTGCTGATGAACTTGCAAGCCGGGCCGCAAGCCTGAGGGATGCTGTCAGCGTATTCCGCACAAACGCTGTATAATTGGTTCAAATACTTTGGTTGTGTGCCATTTAATGCGGCAACATTTTTACAAAACTGCGTCTGTATTTGCATTTGATAAGCCATCTTCAGGGATGGCTTATCTCATTTAACACCATGATAAAGTTATACTTTTGCACTTAAAGGCCCGGTGGACTAATTAAACGCCTGTTGAAATATTTGGCATTACCCCCCAATTGCCCATATGAGCTACGCTCATAACATCCGTTATGCAACCTGCAACGCGTTCCTCTTTAAAGTTGTTTCTATTGCAGATGGCCTTCATAATTCCTCTCGTGCCGGACGGCGCGTTACACCTTCCCCCTGGGGCGCTGTTCTGCACTCGCGCCATCCGGCCATTCAGTCAAATCTCTTACTACGCAGTTTCATAAATCAGACTTCAAATTTGAAAATGGCGATATGCAGAAAATCATTAGATGCGGGGTTAGCTGCATAGAGGCGCTGACCTGCTCCCGGTAAACTAACATTCCATGATGCAAGCAACGTCCGCTTTTGGCACTGAGCGGACTTACGAACAGACCGGTTTCAGCTATGAGCCAAATGAGAGCCCCTGCACCCGAGTGATAGCATCTCTTTAAATGCCCGGAAAGTATATGTTAAAACTCTTTATGACATTTTTCATAGACGATAAAAGGGCTGTTAATGGCTACAGTTGAGGTATTAAAAGCAAAGTATCCAGGAGCAGTTGCCTGGCAGTTTGGTGACAGCCCAGAGCTGGCAAGCAATCTGGCTGACCTGATTAAAAAAGGGATCAAAACGGCCTCCTGCTGCTCTCTTATATCTTACCAGCAGGAAGAGCCTGCCCCGAAAATTGGTAGCTATAACATCATCCTTGATGGAGAGAACGTCCCGGTCTGCGTAACCAGACTGGTTTCAATGAAACTGGTTCGTTATTGTGATGTTACTGAGGAGTTTGCCCGCAAAGAAGGTGAAGGCGATTTAAGTCTTGAATACTGGCAGCAAGAGCATAAGAGGTTTTTCTCGAGTGTAGGACATTTTTCTGACGATATGGAACTAATCACAGAAGAATTTGAGGTGGTTGAGTCGCTGTAAGATTCAATAAATACTCTGGCGTTTCAAACCTTATCATTTATTACAATGTCCGCTTTTGGCACATAGCGGACTAAATGTAGTTTTATATCTGCTTTGGCGAGAGTTGTCAGTGTGCAGTTGTTTCTCCTGTTCCCGGATAACTTACTTAAATTGCAATGAGCTGAAGTACAGTAAGCCCGTTATTTTTGTTTGCACTGCTCAACGCTCATTTTTTATCAGTCGCTGACTTTGTGGTGAACAGAGAAGGTCTGGGCATATCGTTCACTACGGGTGCGCGGCGGACGTAAAAAAACCGGCTTCCGCCGGTTCAGGTTGTCATACTGCGTACACGTCATCGCATTTCGGCAGCCAGTCGGCGCTGCTTTCGTCCGTCAGCCCGAGGTTGGTCTGCATCCCGAGTTTTGTGCGCCGCTTCAGGTAGCTTTTGCCGTACTCGCGCAGGATGCTCTCCAGCGCCTGGCTGAAAGTCTTCATGCTGAGCGGGTTGCGGTAGCCGTTGGCCTCCATGTACGCCAGATAGGCGTGGTACAGGTAGCGCTTCGGCTGCAGGGGCCGGATGCTGGCGTTGCCCATGTGCAGGCCGTTCGGCTCGGCGGTGGCAAACAGGTAGCCGCAGAAGTCCACCATCGGGTCGGCGTCGCGCTTGATGCGCATCGCCTCGCCGGAGTTCTGCTGCTGCTGGAGCAGCGCGCGGGCGTCCTGCGGGTTGCTGAAGCGCTGCATCAGCTGGCGCACGATAACGGCGAGCTCCGCCTGTATCTTCTCCTTCAGCTGCGGGTCGCGCTCGTCTGCCGGGATGATTTCCGCAAAGTGCAGAATGACGCGGCGGCGCGACACGCCCCCGCTGCGGTCGGTGAAGCGCATGGGGTTGTTGTTCACGGCCAGAATTACCGCCGGGATGTGGGTCGAGTAGGCGTCGCGGTACTTGGGGTCAACGGACACCGCATCGCCGCCGGTAATCGCCTTGATGCCCGCGCCGTCGCCGCTCCACTTCTCCTGGTCGGGCAGGCGGATGAGCGAATAGCCGATGACCGAGGCGCGCTCGCGCGACGACTCCAGCGTCTCGATGGTGGCCGACACGGCGTTGTCCGTTCCCGCCAGCATGGTGGCGATTTCCGCCATGATGCTCTTGCCGCTGCCGCCGGGGCCGGTGACCTCCAGAAACAGCTGCCAGTCGTAGCGGTTCGCCAGCACCATGAACAGCGCGGCCAGAATCACGTCCCGCTTCTCTGCGCTGCGCCCGGCAGCGCGGTCGAGCCACTGCCAGAAGTGCGGCGCGTGACTCTCCAGCGTTTCGCCGGGCACGGGGCGGGTGTAGTCCACGTCGCTCACGGTGCGAAGCCAGTTCTCACGCCGGTGCGGGCTGAAGGTGCCGCTGCGGGTGTCGAGCACGCCGTTGCGGAATCCGATGAGCTGGCGCTGCGGCGCGGCCTGCTGGGGCAGCATCAGCTTGAGCGTGTCCACCACGCCCGCCACCTTGCCCGCCGAAAACGGCGCGCGCAGGCGCTGGAACAGCTTCGCCACGTTGCGCCCGAACTGGTTGCCGGAAATCACCTTCCACGCCCCGGCCTCATAGCGGCAGAGGATTTCGCCGCTGGCGTCCACGGCCAGATTACGCCCGTAGTGCTCCGCGACGCGCTCCGCCTTCTCGCTGGCGCTCATCGCCGTAAACTCGGCCTCGCTCATGGTGTCGAACGGGCTGGCGGCGGGCGGGGTTGAAGCCTCGCGCAGCGCCTGCCGGGTGGCGTCCTCCCCGTGCGCGGTAAGGGCGTCGTTCCAGTCGCCGAACACCGGCGGCAGGGCCACACTGGCGTTGCAGGCTGCGGCGGCGTGTTTCGCCTTACGCTGGCCGTCGCCGTTCAGGTCGCGGTCGGCGGCAATCACCAGCGGCAGCGTCGGGTGCTTTTCACGGACGAGGCCGGCCAGGGAAAGGAGGTTAGCGGACGACAGGGCAACCCACACCGCATCCCCGGTCAGCGCGTGCACCGTCAGCCCGGTGGCGTAGCCCTCGGTGAGCCAGATGCGTTTCGGCGTGCCTTTACCGCTCAGGACGTGACAGGCGCCTTTCACCTGACCGCCCTTAAGCGTGCGCTTGTCACCGGCGGCGTTAATCAGCTGGACGTTGACCAGCGCGCCGTCCGCGTCGTGCAGCGGTACAAGCAGGTCGCCGGTGCGGTAGGACGTCAGCGCCACCTTGTGCGGCTTCGTGAGCGTCAGGCAGGAATGCTCCGGCAGCCCCTTTCGGGACAGGTAGGCGTTGCCGGTGACCGCCTTCGCGCTGCTGACCAGCTGCTGCGCCAGCGCGGCGGCGGCCATGCGGGCGGCCTCGTCGTCCGGCTCTGGCGCAGCGGCTTCCGTGACCGGCGGCAGATTGCCGGTCAGGTCGTTCACGCGCGCGGCGGCCCCGGTCAGGCTGACGCCCAGCGCCTTCTGCACCAGGTCCATGCCGTCACCGGCCCCGCACTGGTTGCAGAACCACGTCCCGCGTCCTTCTTTATCGTCAAAGCGGAAGCGGTCTTTGCCGCCGCACACCGGGCACGCCGTGTGCCGGTTCTTCACCACCTTCACGCCCAGCGCGGGCAGGATGCGGGGCCACTGGCCCCGCGCGGCGCTGGCCGCGTCGGATACGGTCATTTTCATTGTGTTTTCCCTCAGTGCAGCGGCGGCGCGTCGTGGATGCGCCCGCAGAGTTCGTCCATCACCACCTGGCCTAAAAAGCTCAGGCACGGGGCGGCCTTCAGCGGCCCGGCGGTCAGCAGGTCGTCGAGCAGCGCGCAGGCTATCTCCAGCCCGCGCGCCCGGCCGTGCTGGCGCAGGTAGAACCCCTCCAGTTCGGTCTCAATGGCGCGCTCCAGGCGGGCCAGCGTCAGGCCGCAGTGGCGCTGCTGCTCGCGGCACAGGGTGAGCCAGGCGCAGGCCACGGCGCGGCGGGACAGCGCGGCGCGCAGCTCAGGGGACAGGGTGCGGGCGTTCATGCGCTCACCTCCCCGTTCATCCAGCCGTCGCGGCAGCGGGTCACCACGTCATCCAGCTGGCCGGTGATGAGAAACAGCAGCGAGGCCAGCTGTTCGCTGTCGGCAGGCTCCGGCGGGGTGCAGCAGTCGCGCAGGGCCGCCGCCTCACAGGCCAGACGTCCGGCGTTGCGCAGGTGCTCCAGGCGGGCAAGGTCGTCAAGGGTAATGGTGGCGTGATTCATGCGCGCACCTCCGTGACCGGCAGGCGGGCGGCAAAGGCCAGCACGTAATCGCGGGCCGGCAGCCGGCGGGCGGCGCGTCCGGTGGCGGCAGTGGTGCGCAGCATCTGCACGCGGGCATGACGCTCACAGCGGCGCACGGCGGCAAACACAAAGACAAATTCTGAATGCGAGGAATTATGGACGGTAGTCACAGGGGCAAACTCCTTCGTTAGCTTTTTACAGCTACCACCAGAGTTCCTACGCTCAGGGGTGGTAGCCCGGACGGGGGTAGGAATACCGGCAACAAAGGAAACCGGCCAGCCCGAAGGCTGCCCCGCCCGGGCCACCATTACGCAGACGGCGCAGCGGAAACAAAACCGCCGCCCGAAAAATGGGTGCACATGGGCACAGACACAAAAAAAGACGCATGGCGCGTCTGGTGTCGCCTTTGTTTCGCTCGGGTTCCTACGCCCGGCTGTCGATTTTGCGACAGCAGAAACACTGTACCAGGGAAGGCCCCCGGCGCGCAAGCCGGGGAAAGCGAAGAAATGCAGCATGACGGACAGTCTCAGCGGTGGGTGAAGGTCATGCCGCACGCCCCTGACCGCGGGCGGCGATGCGTTCGTTCATCCAGGCGTTCACCTCGCTGGCCGCCCACGCGACGTTCTTACCGCCCAGCGAAATCTGCGCGGGAAAGGCGTCGCGGCTGATGAGGTCGTAAATCGTCGAGCGGGACAGGCCGCAGACGTGAATGACCTCCGGCAGGCGCATAAATCGCTCCTGAAACGGCGGCACGTAAGGGGCTGACGGAGCCGCCGGGGCGGAGGGTGGTGCGGTTAAAGCAGTGTGCATGGGCTACCTCTCGTTGATTCCATACGGAGCCGGGCGGATACGTCCGGCATCGGGCAGCTCTGTATTCTGGGCATATTTTTGTGGGAATCAACAGGGCGGGATTGTGTCACCACCCTTACAAAATGGTCATTTACTGCTCATATAAAACGAATAGGAACGAATAAAAACATATAAAGACGAGGTAAAATCAGGCCTTAGTTTCTGGCTATTGAAAGTGAAAAATTAAAAGGAAATAACGCGGATAAGTGTCCGGCAGGCTTTTTGAGAGGATGAAGGATGGTGAACAGTGGGTGAAGGATGCTTTTTCAACTGTTCACCCCTTAATTTACTGTATTAATTATCTTTTTCTTTCCGGTGAAGAAAGGTGAAGGATTTATATAAAACTAAAAGCTGAGTAGTGGGTTTCGTGAGACCTTTTCCTGGCTGGCCAGAAGAAGGGCCCTTTGTCTGAGCCGTCACACAATGTCATCCGGTGGCACCGCCTGTGCCAGCCCCGGCACAATTGACTGACCGAAAACGACCACACAGGAAAAACGAAATGGCCCTGAAATGTCCCGAATGCGGTCAGGTGGCTCATACCCGGACCAGTTCTTATGAAGCACCGTCCGTGAAGCGCACCTGGTACCAGTGCCGGAACCTTGACTGCTCCTGCACATTCACCGCACTGGAGAGCGTCGAGAGAATCATCATGAAGCCCGGCAGGCCTGTTGCCACTGAGGCAGAGGTGAAGAGCGGCACGGTACGTCAGCCGCAGACGCTTGGCCGCTACGGTTCAGCCTGTTCCCGCAGGGACCGGCACGCACAACCCTGAAAGAATGAAGACGGCCAGAAATATCTAATGCCCGGCATATGCCGGGCTTTTTTATGTCTGTTGCATGAGTGCATGTCTGTGCTGCATGAAATCGCATGAGTCTTCGGCACCTGAAAACGGCAAAAAACGCCAGCAGCAGCGCGGCGCGGAGCCATTCATGCAGGTGCATGAAAACCACTATGTTAAGTGCGCAGGCGTGGCGGGGCTACGAGAGCGCGCAGCGGGATTAAATGGTGCCAATCGTACCATTCTCGAAAAGTAGGCAAGGTCCGGGCGGGGGAGAATCTCGCCACTTAGAGGGGCTTAAAGAACGCAAGACTCGAGAGCGAGGAGTAAGTGGGGAAGTGAAGAGCAACACGGCAGAGAGCATTACAGGGCTTAGGTTGAGGTCGGCATAACAGGGGGAGAATTAAACAGCCGATATTCGGCAGTCGGGGGAGGGAGTGGCAGGTAATTAAATGTGAGTAAAAGTATAAGGCTCGCACGGTTATAGTTGTAAGAAGTGACGTCCGCAAAAAAACTGAATTACACCCACCGTTGTGCAGAACTATACGCTCTGTAGACTATTTACCCCCCTAAAATTCTGCTTTTTTCTTGTAAAAGCCATGCAAAAGGTAAATGGTTTTGCATGCGTTTT
>NZ_JAVAYG010000015.1:0-91136 GCF_041954745.1 Pantoea sp. CS_6 | reverse complement strand
GTCCTACGTTCTGACACGATCAGGTTTGAGATAAACGCATCAAACATCGGAGTCGGAGTTGCTAATGATTTAACAAATGGGATGTGCGGAGTGATGTTAATCATCAAAGCAGAGGCTTGGTGATAGCTATCAGTAAGGAGTGATCTTTTATACATCCTGCCATTTGAAAGCCGGATCTGTAGATAGTAATTACCGTTTCGTTGAAACGTGTATGGTAGGGTTTTGTACCTCATGGTTACGCTCTTTTTGTACCTTAGGTGCATTACACACGGACAAAAAGAAATGTAACCACATGAATACTAATCAGAATCTTGGCAACCTACGCTGGCATTATCCAGATCAGGTAATACGGGTTTTTCTCAGCCTTCACAAAGAAGGGCACCCCGAGTCGTGTTACGCAGAGAAGAATAAGTAAGCCCCTAAATTTAAGCAAGGTGCTTATTCTTTTTTCAACCTGGCGGGCGAGACTTTTACATGATCCGGATCAACTCCCCACCGCACGAAAAAAGGCTTAATGCTGCGGGCTTAAAATTTGCACGTCAGAGCAGTAAAGGTATTTACGCAAGTAAATTATATCCTTCACCATTATCAGAATGCCCAGCAATAACAAACACCTGACTACAACATCGCAACAATAAATCTTCATATCACGTAGTTAAAAATTACCAGAACACTTCATACTTGACAGGAAGCATGATGCGATTTTTAGCGCTTATCCCTCATCGTCACCGATGGACTGACATCACCATTACCCGTCAGGGTGCCCTTTCTCCTTCTGGCCGACACTATTATTCCACTTATCTTTCTGCCCGTTGTCAGCGTTGCGATGCGGTTATCCATCGGGTGTATTATCGCGATATCAGTGATGACCAGGCGCGCCGCTGGCTGGGGTAAATTCGCGGGTCGGGTACACGTTTTGCCAGGTTACGCGGCCGACGCAATTTGGTAGTCTTGCCCTTACTGAGTCACTGGACTGCTTACGCTTATGCCCTTCCTGCTGGATACATTAGGACACCAGATTTACCTGTCAGCCCCGCTGTTTATTCTTATTTTCCTGGGTTATTGCCTGACGAAATGGGGCAAATGGCCGCTGAGCATCAGCGAAGGCATGAACCGGTTTGTCTTTAACGTTGCCCTGCCCTGCATGCTGTTTCGCATCATGAGTGACTTTTACAACAGTCCCGCGGTCGATGTGCGCCTGCTTCTGGCATTCTTTGGCAGTTGTCTGCTGGTGTTTATCGTGGGCCGAATCCTTGCCTCGCGTCTGTTTCATCTGGATGGCGTGGCCGGCTCGGTCTTTGCCCTGGGCGGGGTCTTTTCAAATAACGTTATGCTGGGCATTCCGGTCGCTACCGTCCTGCTGGGCCCCGGTGCCTTGCCATCGGTTGCGCTGGTGCTGGTGTTTAACAGTCTGATCCTCTGGACATTACTCACCGTCTCGGTGGAATGGTCGAAACAGGGCAGTTTTTCCCTTCAGGGCTTTAAGCGCACCTTGATTAGCGTGCTCAGGAATCCGTTAATTATTGGCATCTTATCAGGCACCGCCTGGAGCCTGTTGCAGCGGCCGCTTCCCGCCATCGCCGCTGAACCGCTGCGCATGCTGGCGTCCATCGCCGCACCCTTATCGTTGGTCACTCTCGGCATGAGCCTGGCGCACTACCGGGTGCGGGAAGGCTTGAAAGAGAGTTACACGATTTGTGCGTTGAAACTGATTCTGCAGCCGCTGTGTGTCTGGGCGATCGCCTGGCTGACGGGTCTGCCTGCGCTGGAAAGTAAAGTGGTAGTGCTGCTGGGGTCGATGGCGGTCGGTGTGAATGTTTACCTGATGTCGCAGAAATTTAACGTGATTACCGGCCCCACGGCCGCCAGTATGCTGCTTTCCACCCTTTTTGCCGCGATAACCACGCCGTTGTGGATGATGTTAATGACGCTGGCCGGATACTAAAAAGCCCTGTAACACAGGTTACAGGGCTGGCTTTTGCACCGAAAAACTTAGTGTGCAGGTTGGGTGCGAATCAGGTAATCAAAAGCGCTCAGCGAGGCTTTTGCCCCTTCACCGCTGGCAATGATGATTTGCTTGTAAGGCACCGTGGTGCAGTCGCCTGCTGCGAAAACGCCTTTCAGGCTGGTTTCGCATTTTGCATCGATGATGATTTCACCCATCTTGTTGCGCTCAACCGCCCCTTCCAGCCAGGTGGTGTTAGGGAGCAGGCCAATCTGAACAAAAATGCCTGACAGCGCCAGTTCATGGGTTGTCTGGTTGGTGCGATCCAGATATTGCAGGCCGGTAACTTTGCTGCCGTCGCCTTTCACTTCGGTGGTTTGTGCATTCAGGATCACATCCACGTTTTTCAGGCTGCGCAGTTTGTCCTGCAGCACTTTGTCTGCGCGCATTTCACTGGCAAATTCCAGCAATGTGACGTGTTCAACGATACCAGCCAGATCGATAGCCGCTTCCACGCCGGAGTTACCGCCACCGATGACGGCAGTGCGTTTACCTTTGAACAGCGGACCGTCACAGTGCGGGCAATAGGTCACACCTTTAGTACGGTACTGCTCTTCCCCCGGTACGCCCATGTTGCGCCAGCGCGCGCCGGTCGCCAGGATGATGCTACGGGATTTCAGTACGGCACCTGACGCCGTTTCAATGGCATGCAGGCCGCCTTTCGCCGCAGACGGAATCAGTTTAATCGCGCTCTGACTGTCAATCACATCAACACTGTAATCGTCAACGTGGGCACGCAGTGCGCCAGCCAGTTTGGCCCCTTCCGTTTTCTGCACGGAAATATAGTTTTCGATATCAACGGTATCCAGTACCTGTCCGCCGAAACGCTCACCCATCAGGGCGGTGCGGATGCCTTTACGGGCAGAATAGATGGCGGCCGCTGCGCCAGCGGGACCGCTGCCAATAATCAGCACATCATAGGCTTCGCGTTTATTCAGCGCTTCTGCTGCGCGCTTGTCAGCATTGGTGTCGACTTTACTGACGATCTCCGCCAGGCTCATGCGGCCCTGACCAAACTCTTTGCCGTTCAGGAAAACCGCCGGCACGCCCATGACATTCCGTTCCTGAATTTCGTTCTGGAACAAGCCACCGTCAATCGCGGTGTGGCTGATGCGCGGGTTCAGGACCGCCATCAGATTCAGAGCCTGTACCACATCCGGACAGTTGTGGCAGGACAGCGAATAATAGGTTTCGAAATGGAAATCTCCATCCAGCGCCGCAATCTGATCAAGCAGATTTTGTGCTTCTTTGGACGGGTGCCCACCGGTCTGTAACAGCGCCAGCACCAGTGAGGTAAATTCATGACCCAGCGGCGAACCCGCAAAACGTGGGCCGTGATCCGCACCAGGGTTAGTGATTAAAAATGAGGGTTTACGCACCTGACGATCGTTCTCTTCACGAAAGCTGACCTTGTCAGACAGGCTCGCGATATCGACCAACAGATTGCGAATCTCGGTTGATTTTGCGCCATCATCCAGCGTTGCAATCAACTCCACAGGCTTGGTGAGTTTCTCAAGATAAGCTTTGAGCTGCGTTTTTAAATTGGTATCAAGCATAGTGAGTTCCTGGTCAAAAAATCGGGTGCCGAAGCACCCGATGAGAAAATGATCGACGTTGCGATGCGGAAATTAGATTTTGCCAACCAGGTCCAGCGAAGGCGCCAGAGTCGCATCACCTTCTTTCCATTTGGCCGGGCACACTTCACCAGGGTGAGAAGCCACGTACTGCGCCGCTTTCACTTTGCGCAGCAGGTCAGACGCATCACGGCCAATACCTTCAGCGGTGATTTCTACAGCCTGGATAACACCCTGTGGGTCAACGATGAATGTACCACGGTCAGCCAGACCTTCATCTTCGCGCATGATGTCGAAGTTGCGGGTCAGCGCGCCAGTTGGGTCACCGATCATCGCATATTTGATTTTTGCGATGGTGTCAGAAGAGCCGTGCCAGGCTTTGTGGGTAAAGTGGGTATCAGTAGACACTGAGTAGATGTCCACGCCCAGTTTCTGGAACTCTTCATAGTGATCCGCGACGTCGCCCAGTTCGGTTGGGCAAACAAAGGTGAAGTCAGCCGGATAAAAGAAGAAAACACTCCATTTACCTTCAACGTCTTTCTCGGTTACTTCGATAAACTGGCCGTCTTTAAATGCACTGTTTTTGAACGGCTTAATTTTGGTGTTGATAATGGACATGTGATGGCCTCCTTTAAAATATGTGATGCAGCTTACAAATTTTCCGGGCCAACATCTAATAAGCCCTCGTTATCAATAAAATAAACGAAAGCTATCAAACGCCGATAGCGTTGATCGTTAAGGGAAAAAACCGCTTTTCTTACCTTCATTTACCCGCAAAAAGATATATTGCGTGCTTCCAGGCAATAACCCCTGTGCGTTAACTGAAGGCCGTTTGCTGTTTTCCCATAAGGCACCGTCGGGCAGTGTACAAGGAAAGTGATGACATTTGTTCTGCTTTTACTTTTTTGAGAATCCCTGCCAGGGTTGTTAAAAGATGTTTAACGGAGCTTGATGTGCATATTCGATTATTTACAGAGGCCGACCGTCCTTTCCTGCGGACGTTGTTTCTGGCGGCCCGTCGGCATAACTGGGACTGGATCGCCAACGATGACTGGCAACTGGAAGACTTCGATCAGGTGATACTCGGCGAAACCGTTTTAGTGGCTGAGCTGGACGGGCATCGGGCAGGATTCGCGGGTCTGATGGAAAACGATAATTTCTTACACAGCCTGTATGTGGATCCTGATTATCAGGGGCGCGGCGTGGGCAGTGCACTGCTTGAGGCCGTCCAGTCACGCTTTACATCAACCGGCGCGCTGAAGTGTCTGCAAATGAACAAGGCCGCCCAGACGTTTTACCTGCAACATGGCTGGAAAGTGATTTCCCAGGGTGAAAGCGATCAAGGCGGCTATCTGTTAATGCATTATCCCCCGGCGTCGCACTATGAGAGCGACGCGCAGAAGGGTTAAAGCGCGCGGAAGGCGATATCGCCGGGAATCACCTCGCCCTGCCAGTAAAGCTGGGCGGCCACACGTCCGGCGAGCTGACGGTACAGCATCGTAAATTCACTGTCCGGCCGACGAATAACCGTTGGCTCGCCATCATCCAGATCTTCACGCAAATGAATATGCAGGGGAAGCTGTGCCAGCAGCCGCGTGCCATAGTCGTCCACCAGCCGTTGCGCTCCGCCGGTACCAAAAATCGGCTCATGGTGACCGCACTGGCTGCAGACGTGGATACTCATGTTCTCCACCACGCCCAGCACCGGGACGTTAACCTTTTCGAACATGACCATGCCTTTGCGTGCATCGATGAGCGCGATGTCCTGTGGCGTAGTGACCACCAGCGCACCGGTGACGGGCACACTCTGCGCGAGCGTTAACTGGATATCTCCGGTTCCTGGCGGCATATCCAGCACCATATAATCCAGGTCGGGCCACTGGGTTTCGGTAAGTAACTGCATCAGCGCTTTGCTGGCCATAGGGCCGCGCCACACCATCGCGTTATCGTCGGTCACCAGATAGCCGATGGAATTGGTTGCCAGACCATGGGACATGATCGGCGCCATATGGGTGCCGTCAGGCGAGGTCGGGCGCTCTTTTTCACAGCCCAGCATGTTGGGCACGGACGGGCCATAAATATCGGCATCCAGAATGCCCACACGTGCGCCTTCAGCCAGTAACGCCAGCGCCATATTAACTGCGGTACTCGATTTGCCCACGCCGCCTTTACCGGAGCTGACCGCGATAATGTTCTTCACGCCGTTAACACCAGGGTGATTTTTCACGCGTTTCAACGTAGCAATCTCGTGACTTAACCGCCAGTCGATGGCCTGCGCGCCGCTCAGACGCAGTAGCTCAGCGCTGGTGTCTGCTTTTAAGGTCTCAAACGCGCTGTGCCAGGCAAAAGGCATCCGCAGTTCAATATGCAACGTCCCATCCAGCAGCGCCACATGATGCAGCGCCTTCAGGGTAATAAGGTTACGTTGCAGCGTCGGATGCTCAAAGCTGTTCAGAACGCCGGCCACAACGGCGCGTAAGGCTTCTGGTGTATGTGGTTCCCGGGATTGCGCTGTCATCCCCACTCCTTTTCTGCTGTGCTTATGCTGTTTTTCAACGATGTAGTAACAATACTATCAGATGCCGATCGTTTCACGGGCCGCGCGGCGGGAAATCCCTTATGTTTACGCGGCTGTGCCCATCGGTTACCATCTAAGCCCGTTTTTTACTTAACTGAAAGCTACGCAAACTATGACTCAAGTCGCAAAAAAAATTCTGGTAACCTGCGCCCTGCCTTACGCTAACGGCTCAATTCATCTCGGCCACATGCTCGAGCATATCCAGGCGGACATTTGGGTGCGTTATCAGCGAATGCGTGGCAATCAGGTTTACTTCATCTGCGCCGATGACGCCCACGGCACGCCGATCATGCTGAAGGCTCAGCAGTTGGGCATTGCGCCGGAACAGATGATTGCTGAAATGAAACACGAGCACGAAACAGATTTTGCCGGTTTTAATATCAGCTATGATAACTATCACTCAACGCACGGCGACGAGAACCGTGAGCTGGCCGGACTCATCTATGGTCGCCTGAAAGAGAACGGTTTCATTAAGAACCGCACAATTTCTCAGCTGTACGATCCGGAAAAAGGCATGTTCCTGCCTGACCGTTTCGTGAAAGGCACCTGCCCGAAATGTAAAACGCCTGACCAGTACGGCGACAATTGCGAGGTGTGCAGCGCGACCTACAGCCCGACCGAACTGATCGATCCGAAATCTGTGGTGTCCGGTGCAACCCCTGTGCTGCGTGATTCCGAGCACTTCTTCTTTGACCTGCCGTCATTCAGCGAAATGCTGCGCGCCTGGACGCGTTCTGGCGCACTGCAGGAGCAGGTCGCCAATAAAATGCAGGAGTGGTTCGAATCCGGTCTGCAACAGTGGGATATCTCCCGTGATGCGCCGTACTTTGGCTTCGAAATTCCTGGCGCGCCGGGCAAATACTTCTACGTCTGGCTGGATGCGCCGATCGGCTATATGGGCGCGTTTAAGAACCTGTGTGACAAACGCGGCGACATCAGTTTTGACGAATTCTGGCAGCAGGGTTCCACCACAGAGCTGTACCACTTCATTGGTAAAGACATCGTCTACTTCCACAGCCTGTTCTGGCCTGCCATGCTGGAAGGCAGCGGCTTCCGCAAACCCAACAACCTGTTTGTGCATGGCTATGTGACCGTAAATGGCGCAAAAATGTCGAAGTCGCGCGGAACCTTTATCAAAGCCAGTACCTGGTTACAGCATCTGGATGCCGACAGCCTGCGCTATTACTATGCGGCCAAGCTTTCTTCGCGTATTGATGACATCGACCTGAATCTGGAAGATTTTGTTCAGCGCGTCAACGCCGACATTGTGAACAAAGTGGTCAACCTGGCGTCACGTAATGCCGGTTTTATCACCAAACGCTTTGACGGCAAGCTGTCCGCAGAACTGGCCGATCCGGCGCTTTATCAAACCTTCCTGGACGCATCCGAAAAAATTGGCGAGGCCTGGGCAAGCCGTGAATTTGGCCGGGCGATTCGTGAAATTATGGCGCTGGCCGATCTGGCCAACCGTTATGTTGACGAGCAGGCACCGTGGGTGGTGGCGAAGCAGGAAGGCCGTGATGCCGATCTGCAGGCTATTTGCTCCATGGGCATTAACCTGTTCCGTGTGCTGATGACCTGGCTGAAGCCTGTGCTGCCGTCGCTGAGCGAGCGAGCCGAAGCTTTCCTGAACACTGAACTCAGCTGGGACGCTATTCAGCAGCCGCTGCTCGACCATCAGGTTGCGCCGTTTAAAGCCCTGTATGGTCGCATTGAGATGGCGAAAGTCGAGGGCCTGATTGAAGCGTCGAAAGCCGACGCGGCTGAAGCCAGTAAACCGACGGTCAGCGGCCCACTGGCGGATGCGCCGATTGGCGATACCATCACGATTGATGACTTTGCCAAAGTTGATATGCGCGTGGCACTGATTGAGAAAGCGGAACTGGTGGACGGCTCAGACAAACTGCTGCGTCTGGAGTTGGATCTGGGCGGCGAGAAGCGCCAGATTTTCTCTGGTATCCGTGCAGCCTATCCTGACCCGGCCGTACTCGTCGGCAAAATGACCATTATCGTGGCGAACCTGGCACCACGTAAAATGCGCTTTGGCGTCTCGGAAGGCATGGTGCTGTCTGCGGGGCCGGGCGGCAAAGACCTGTTCGTGTTGTCTGTCGACAGTGGCGCAGTGCCGGGTATGCCCGTTAAATAAGGCGTTCGCCCTTCCTGCATCTGATGGCAGGAAGGGCCGTTCTGCCTTACGCTGACAGCTGGCACGCCAGATCGTCAGTGCGTAGGATTACGCTCGTTGGAAACAGGAGCCTGTCATGCACACCGTGCTAGCGATAAGTTGGCGTTATCTGCGCGCTTTTACCCTTCTCTATCTCTGTTTATATGCCGGAAACGGCGTAGCAAGGTTGCTGCCCATTACGCTGCCCGGCAGCATTATTGGCATGCTGATTTTGTTTACCCTGCTCGCGTCTCAAATCGTGCCGGTCCACTGGGTTAAGCCCGGTTGTCATCTTATCATTCGCTATATGGCGCTGCTGTTCGTTCCCATCAGTGTGGGCGTCATGAATTACACCGATCTGCTGACCGCGCAGTTTGGCCCTATCGTGGTCTCGTGTCTTGTCAGTACCTTCGCTGTCCTGAGCATCGTGGGGTTAAGTGCCCACAAGCTGCATTCGCACGCGCCGAGGAAAGAGGTGAAGGATGAGTGATATCTGGTGGTCATTGCCCCTGACGCTGGGCGCATTTTTCCTGGCGCGCAGACTGGCTGCCGCGCTGAAGATTGCCCTGCTGAACCCCTTGCTGGTTTCGATGGCGATCATCATTCCCATCCTGCTGTTACTGCAACTGCCCTATACACGTTACTTTGCCGGAAGCCAGGTGCTTAATGCCCTGCTACAGCCCGCCGTGGTCGCACTGGCGCTGCCGCTGTATGAGCAGATGCATCAGATTCGCGCCCGCTGGAAATCCATTATCGGCGTATGCCTGATCGGCAGCCTGACGGCAATGACCTCCGGCACGGCGATCGCCCTGTGGATGGGGGCAACGCCGGAAATCGCCGCCACGATTTTACCTAAATCCGTCACCACACCGATCGCGATGGCGGTATCCGGCTCTCTGCACGGCATTCCCGCTATCAGTGCGATTTGTGTACTGATAGCCGGTGTGCTCGGTGCGGTATTTGGCCATATGGTGCTGAATCTGTTGGGCGTGAAAAGTAAAGCGGCACGCGGTCTGGCGATTGGTAATGCGTCCCACGCGCTGGGAACCGCCCGGGCGGCGGAACTGGACTTCCAGGAAGGGGCATTTAGTTCGCTGGCACTGGTGATCTGCGGCATCGTAACGTCGTTACTGGCACCCTTTGTTTTTCCGCTGCTACTGCACTGGTTTGGCTAAAACTTTGGGAGAGATCTCGCAAAGTTGAAAACTCTAAGACACGTTGCATTGTCAGAGCGACAGAGATCACATATAAACCGATGTCTGGCACATTGCCTGAAGATTGAATGAGGCTTCCATGCATCCACGTTTCCACTCTGCCTTTGAATTACTGCCGGCTCCCCTGCAAACCGCGCTTCGTCCGGTGCTGAGCGAGCCGGGATTTGACGCGATGCTGCGGGCCGATCAGGTCACCCTCCTGCAACAGCAAACCCAACTGGATGCGGACGCCCTCGCCCTGGCGCTGCTTCCGGTCGCGGCGGCCTGCGCGGTCGCCTCGCTGTCCCATTTTAACGTCGGTGCCATTGCACGCGGGATAAGCGGTAACTGGTATTTCGGTGCCAATATGGAGTTTGCCGGTGCCACCATGCAGCAAACCGTGCATGCAGAACAAAGCGCCGTTACGCACGCCTGGCTGCGCGGCGAAGCGCGCCTGGAGACCATCACCGTCAACTACACGCCGTGCGGGCATTGCCGCCAGTTCATGAATGAGCTTAACAGCGGCACGGCGATTCGTATCAGCCTGCCCCAGCGCCCGGTGCAGACGTTAGCGCACTATCTGCCTGACGCTTTCGGTCCCGGCGACCTGCACATCACCGAACGGCTGATGGATAAGGTGGATCATGGCTTTGTTGTCACGGGCGATGCGCTGTCGCAGGCGGCCATTGACGCGGCCAACAAGAGTCATGCCCCTTACAGCCGCGCGTTCAGTGGCGTTGCAGTGCAAACCGCCTCAGGCCGTATTTTTAGCGGTCGCTATGCGGAAAATGCGGCCTTCAATCCCAGCCTGCCTCCGCTTCAGGCCGCACTGATTTTGCTGAATATGGCCGGCGAATCCTGCGAGGCGATTCAGGCAGCGGCGCTGGCCCAGCCCCGACAGCCTGCGTTAGATCAGTATTCAGCGACGCAGGCAACACTGCGCGCGCTGGGCTGCGACAACCTTAACGTTATCGAGCTGGCGTAAAGCGTAATGCGGGGCACGGTTTTAAACAGTTTCTAAATCTTTTATTTACAAAAGCTGTACATCCGCGAGAAATTTCATAGGATCTGACGCCAGGCCTTCTTTATCAAAATAAACTGGCGTCCTCTACCCTCTTATTGCGCCAGGAACACTCGCAACCGGAGCATTACTGCATGGAACTCGAATACGAAAGTAAACGCCCGCTCTATATTCCCTACGCTGGCCCTATTCTGCTGGAATTTCCCCTGCTGAATAAGGGCAGCGCCTTCAGCATCGAAGAGCGTAACGAATTCAATCTCAACGGCTTACTGCCCGAAGCGGTCGAAACCATTGAAGAGCAGGCGAAACGCGCATGGCGTCAGTTTCAGGACTTCAAAAATAATAACGACAAGCACGTCTACCTGCGCAATATTCAGGACACTAACGAAACCCTGTTCTACCGTCTGCTGGACAATCATCTTGAAGAGATGATGCCAATTATTTATACGCCAACCGTCGGCGCAGCCTGCGAACACTTCTCTGAAATTTATCGCCGCGCCCGCGGTGTGTTCATCTCATATCCCAACCGTGAACACATCGAAGACATGCTGCAAAACGCCACCAAACAGAACGTTAAAGTCATCGTGGTGACCGACGGTGAGCGTATTCTGGGCCTGGGTGACCAGGGCATCGGCGGCATGGGTATTCCGATTGGTAAACTGTCGCTGTATACCGCGTGCGGCGGCATCAGTCCGGCTTACACCTTACCGGTGGTGCTGGATGTCGGTACCAATAACCAGCAACTGCTGAACGATCCGCTTTATATGGGCTGGCGTCACCCACGTATCACCGGTGAGGAGTACGATGAATTCGTTAATGAATTTATCCAGGCCGTGAAACGCCGCTGGCCGAAAGTGCTGCTGCAGTTTGAAGACTTTGCGCAGAAAAACGCAATGCCGCTGCTGGAGCGCTATCGCGATGAAGTGTGCTGCTTCAACGATGATATTCAGGGCACCGCTGCTGTCACCGTGGGCACTCTGATTGCCGCCAGTCGTGCTGCCGGAAGCCGTTTGTGCGAACAAAAAGTGGTGTTCCTGGGGGCAGGTTCAGCCGGCTGCGGTATCGCAGAGCAAATCATTGCGCAGATGAAGTCGGAAGGTCTGAGCGATGAAGAGGCGCGTAGCCGCGTAATGATGGTCGACCGCTTTGGCCTGCTCACTGATAAGTTGCCTAACCTGCTCGATTTCCAGAGCAAGCTGGTGCAGAAAAGCGACAACCTAAAAGACTGGGATACGGCCAGTGATGCGATTTCGCTGCTGGACGTAGTGCGCAACGCCAAACCCGATATTCTGATTGGGGTTTCAGGCCAGCCCGGACTGTTCACCGAAGAGATCATCCGCGAGATGCACAAGCACTGCAAACGTCCTATTGTGATGCCGCTCTCTAACCCCACCTCGCGCGTTGAAGCCACGCCAGCGGATATTATCGCCTGGACCGATGGTGCTGCACTGGTCGCGACCGGGAGCCCGTTCTCACCGGTTTCATGGAACGGTAAAACCTATCCGATCGCGCAGTGTAACAACTCCTATATCTTCCCGGGCATCGGTTTAGGGGTGATTGCCTCGGGCGCATCACGCGTAACCGATACCATGCTGATGACAGCCAGCCGCGCACTGGCAGACTGCTCGCCGCTGGTCAACGATGGTGAAGGGCCGGTACTGCCTGAAATCAAAGATATTCAGGGCGTGTCGAAAGTGATCGCAATGGAAGTGGGCAAAGCCGCGCAACTGGCGGGCGTTGCCGTGGTGACCTCGGAAGACGTGCTGTCACAGTCTATTTCGAACAACTTCTGGCTGCCGCAATACCGTCATTACCGCCGTACCTCGATCTAAAAAGGTCTGCGCTGGATCATCCTCTGATCCAGCGCTGCTTAAAATAGCACCAGCCAGACGGGGTAAACTTGCTTCGCGAGGGTTGCTCAAGTAGCCTTGTCCCACCAAAACCTCTCATCTCGAGTGCTCAGGCGCATGTTGAAACGCGTTTTCATTGCTCTGCTTTTCATCATCTTAACGATGGTGGCGACGGCGCTTGGCCTGGATCGCTGGATAAGCTGGAAAACCGCCCCCTATATTTACGACAATCTGGCCTCACTGCCCCATCGTCAGGTCGGTGTTGTGCTGGGCACGGCAAAATATTACCGCACCGGGGTGATTAATCAGTACTACCTCTACCGGATGCAGGGCGCGCTTAACGCCTATAACAGCGGCAAGATTAACTATTTACTGCTGAGCGGAGACAATGCGCAGCAGAGCTATAACGAACCCATGACCATGCGGCGCGATTTAATTAAAGGTGGCGTCGACCCGGCGGATATCGTACTGGATTACGCGGGCTTTCGGACGCTGGACTCCATTGTCCGCACGCGCAAGGTATTCGATACCAACGATTTTATTATCATCACCCAGCGCTTCCACTGTGAGCGGGCACTGTTTATCGCCCTGCACCTTGGCATTCAGGCTCAGTGCTACGCTGTGCCCTCGCCGAAAAATATGCTGACGGTGCGCATGCGTGAGGTCGGTGCACGTCTTGGCGCGCTGGTAGATTTGTACCTCCTCAAGCGTGAACCGCGCTTTCTCGGGCCTCTGGTGCCCATTCCCGCCGTACATGATGTGCCGGAGGATGCGCAAAGCTATCCTGCTGTCACCCCTGAGCAACTGCTGGAACTGGAACAAAAGCGCCATCAGTAAGCCGCCTTTGTCTGGCTGACAGCCCGCTGACCCTGGCGTGAAGATAGACTGTGAGAACGGATGATAACGCCGGCGCGGCAGGCTCCGCCTTTCTGACAGGAGTGCATCGCCGACGCGTAGCATCCTTGCTATGGCGAAACAAGGCTTAGCGCGGGACTTTGCGATGGCGTCAGGGCTTATCACGCATCGTTACCAAGGATGACAGTCAGTCCAGCGCGGCGGATTTGCTGCTTTTTTACCTTACTGACCGGCTGACCTGCTGACCTGCTGACTCAGGATTTTGCGTCCACAGGACAGCTTTCTGTTCCTGATTAAAGTCAATTCGAACACGCATTCTCATAGCGGGCATCCTGCTGGCTCGCCGTGAATCCGCGTTCTTTCCTGCTTCCGGGCGCACGCTGGCGGCTTCCGTGCCATAAAAAAAGCGGCCCGCAGGCCGCTTAGCTTACATGATGACTTCTGCCGTTATTTTTTACGTGCGTACTTCAACGAGTCGAGCGCCACAGCAAAAATAATGATGCCGCCCTTGATGATGTACTGCCAGTACGGGTTAATGCCGATGTAGGTCAAGCCGTAGTTGATGACGGTGAAGATCAACACACCGGTCACGACACCGGCCACCGTCCCCACACCACCGGCAAAAGACACACCACCGACGACGCAGGCCGCGATAGCATCCAGCTCGTACATAAAGCCAAGGTTGTTCGTTGCCGAGCCGATACGGCCCGCTTCCAGCATGCCGCCGAAAGCATAGAACACGCCTGAAAGGGCATAAATCAGAATCAGGTTCAGGTTGACGTTTACGCCGGAGACTTTTGCCGCTTCCGGGTTACCGCCGATGGCAAAAATGTTTTTACCGAAACGCGTTTTGTTCCACAGAATCCAGACGAACACGATCGCAATCACCGCATAGAAGGTGATGTAGGACAGCTTAAAATCCCCGAAACGCAGGAAGCCTTGCGTAAAGGTTGAGAAGCCGTCATAGAAGCCTGCAATTGGTGATGCGCCTACGAAGTCGTAATACAGCGAGTTGATACCGTAAACGATAATCATGGTACCCAACGTAGTGATAAACGGCGTCACTTTCAGATAAGCAATGATCACGCCGTTCACCAGGCCGATAACGGCACCAATCGCACAAACAATCAGGATCACCACAGGAATCGGTACGGTTTCCAGATGTGGGAACACTTTGTTTGGGTTATCCATAGCCTGCAGCAGCGAAGCGGCCACGATAGCGGCGAGGCCAACCTGACGACCGGCTGACAGGTCTGTCCCCTGAGTCACAATCAGTCCCGCAACGCCCAGCGCAATGATAATACGCACCGAGGATTGGGTCAGAATGTTACTCAGATTCATTAAACTTAAGAATGTCGGATCCTGGAAAATAATAATCGCCAGCAGTACCAGTAGCACGACATAAATGCCACCCTCTTTCAGCCAGGTTAGCGCATTCTTTTTTGTAGTCGCTTTCATGTTAACAGCCCTTACTTCATTAAAGGTGTAATGACGCTAAACGCAATATTTCGTTCTGCGTAGTCGTTTTTGTATCAACAATGCCAGCGACCAGACCGTTACTCATGACCAGAATACGATCGGTGATGCCTAACAGCTCTGGCATTTCGGAAGAGATAATAATGATGCCCTTTTCTTTTTTTGCCAGCTCAGCCATCAGCTGGTAAATCTCGAATTTGGCCCCCACATCAATACCGCGAGTGGGTTCATCGAGCATCAATATTTCGGGCTGCGTCAGCAACCAGCGTCCAATAATCACCTTCTGTTGGTTACCACCTGAAAGCGAACCAATTTGGGTGTGGTGGCCTGGCGTTTTTACCCGCATGGAGTCGATAACCCATTGGGTATCACTCTTCATACGCTTATTATCCAGCAGACCAATGTTGTTCTTATATTTTTTAATATTGGAGATGAGAGAATTAAAACCAATATCCAGAAACGCATAAATACCGGTAGAGCGACGTTCTTCCGTCACAAGAGCAAAGCCATGATTGATGGCTTCGTTCGCCGTGTGATTATTAATCGTTTTACCGTGCAGTTTAATTGTGCCGCCCGATTTTTCGCGAATGCCAAACAGCGTTTCGACGATATCCGTACGTTTTGCACCGACCAACCCGGCAATACCGAGTATCTCCCCTTTACGCAAATCAAACGAAATATCACGAATAGAAGGCTGACGCAGAGAGGTTAAATTGCGCACCTCAAGAATGGTCTCGCCCGGCACATTTACGCGATCCGGGAAGCGCTGGCTTAATGAACGCCCCACCATCATGGCGATGATCTTATCCATGTCCAGCCCTTCGAGCGGCTGGGTTGCAATCCACTGACCATCACGCAGAACCGTAATTTCATCACACAACTGGAAGATCTCTTCCATTTTGTGTGAAATATAAACAATGCCGCAGCCGCGATCTTTCAGCTTACGGATAATCGTGAACAGATGATTAACTTCTTTTTCCGTCAACGAGGATGTCGGTTCATCCATGATCACGATTTTGGCGTCATAAGAAAACGCTTTGGCAATCTCAATCATCTGCATTTGCGAGACGGAGAGATGCGCGACTTTGTCACGGGGATCGATGTTAATATCCAGCTCGTCAAAAATCGCTTTGGTATCACGGTACATTTTTTCCTGATCGACAAAGAAGCCTTTGCGTGGATAACGCCCAAGCCACATGTTGTCCATCACGGTACGCTGTAATACCAGGTTTAATTCCTGGTGCACCATTGACACGCCATTTTCCAGCGCCTCTTTGGAACTTTTAAAATCTATTTCCTGCCCTTGAAAAAGAATACTTCCGGTATCTTTTTTGTAGATACCAAATAAACATTTTAACAACGTTGATTTACCAGCGCCGTTTTCACCCATCAGTGCATGAACGGAGTGAGGCCGCACTTTTAAATTTACGTTGTCGAGAGCTTTAACGCCGGGAAATGATTTACTGACGTTGGTCATTTCCAGCAGATATTCGCGCTGCGCGGTCGTATTATCACTGGCCATAATTTACCTGGCTAAAAAACGGTGATGACATAAAAAAGGCGCAGCAGCCGCCGCGCCCGTTTGCACATAATTATTTCTGGAACTGAGACAGGTTTTCCTGATCAACCGGTACGTAGGGTACGCGTACGATCTTATCGACCATCTTGAAGTTGGTGCCTTCGGTGGCCGGTTTACCATCGGCAAGGTTCTTCGCCATATCGATGGTGGCTTTCGCCTGGTTTTCCGCATCGTTCAGCACCGTACCGGCCATCGCGCCAGATTTAACCAGCGCCAGCGCCTCAGGTAAGGCATCCACACCAAATACCGGGATAGAAGACATGTTGTGTGCCTTCAGCGCTTCAACAGCCCCCATCGCCATCGCATCGTTGTTCGCGATTACCACTTCGATTTTCTTGGCGTTAGGGCCTGACAGCCAGGCGTCCATTTTGTCTTTAGCCTGTGCGGTATCCCACATTGCCGTATCCATCGCTAACTGCTGGGTTTTCACACCATCTTTGTTCAGCGTATCGATAACATATTTGGTACGCGCTTCAGCATCAGGATGGCCTGGTTCGCCTTTCAGCAGCACATACTGGATCACACCGTCTTTGTTCAGATCCCAGGCCGGGGTCGCTTTCCAGTGCTTCTCAATCAGTTTGCCCTGAATCACGCCAGACTCTTTCGAATCGGTACCGACGTAGTAGGCTTTATCGTAGCTGGCCAGTACTTTGGCGTTAGGTTCTTTGTTGAAGAACACAACCGGGATATCGTTCGCACGGGCTTTCTGTACCACGACGGCCGCTGCAGCCGGATCGACCAGGTTGATGGCTAACGCTTTCACGCCTTTTGCCATCAGCACGTCAATTTGATCGTTTTGTTTTGACTGATCGTTCTGCGAGTCATTCATCAGCAGCTGGATGCCGCCCAGCGTTTTGGCTTCTTTCTCGATGTCTTTACGTACCATCGACATAAAGTTGTCGTCGTACTTATAAATAGTCACGCCGATACGGGTATCAGCGGCGTGGGCTACTGCACCAAACATCATGCTGGCAACCAGTGCTGTGAGCGTGAAAACCTTCTTATTCATGGTATCTCCGGTTTTTCTGTAGGGTCTTTTTATGTTCTGCTGCGTCAAGCCGCGGAAGAACATCGGGTAAGAATTATCCGGCGAGGCAAGATGCGCTCTAAATCAGACTGAGCCACTGCTGTGCCGTGCCAAACTCGACTTCCATGTAGGTCAATGCGTCCGTAAAGCGTGTGTTATAAGCCTGAACCAACGATGCTGTCGGTGCCCTCAACGGGAGAGTGGCGTTACATAATGTTTCAGTACTGTAAGACGTTGCCATCATAGTGATAGCAATGTTAATTAACTGTGAATACAATCACAGATTGAAAACGGTTACATCGCGGAATCGCCCGAATTAGTGACGGACTCCACACTTTGCTTTTGCGCGACGGAATGGCGGCGAACGAGGGTGGGCATAAAGATATGTTTCGCCGTAGTGTCAAGACAGCCTGCCGCGCCCTGCAGGGCCAGTTCAGTGGCAAGTTTTGCCATAGAAACAATAGGATAACGGACTGTGGTAAGTTGAGGATCGGTGTACCGCGAAACCGGAATATCATCGAAGCCGACGACAGAAAAATGGTGCGGCACCTGAATGCCATTGTCTTTCAGAGCGGTAAGGGCACCGGCCGCCATACCATCGTTATAGGCGAAAATGGCGCTGAGATTCAGATTGCGTCCCAGCAGTTCCACCATTGCGGCTTCGCCCCCTTGCATATCCGGCTCTGCGCTGGCTATCCAGCTTTCCTGTGGGCGGATTCCCTGCTCTGCCATCGCCTGTAACCAGCCTTCACGCCGTTGATCCACATCTTCAATGGGATGACTGGAACAGAGATAGCCGATGCGGGAATGCCCCTGTTGCAGCAGCATGCGTGAGGCCATTAAGGCCCCGGTCACATTATCCAGACTGACGCAACGGGCCTCATAACCCGGTATACTGCGGTTGATAACCACCATACCTGGCACCTGACTCATAAAGCCCGCCAGCTCTGCGTCTGAAAGCGTTTTCGCATGGACCACCAGCGCATTGCACCGTTGCCGTATCAACACTTCGATAGCGTGACGCTCTTTTTCTTCCTGATGCCAGGAGTTGCTGATCAGTACATGTTTCTGGACGCGCTGTGCCACGGTATCCACCGCTTTGACCAGCGCGCCAAAAAAGGGATCGGAGACATCCATGACGACGACGCCGATCGTATCGCTCACCTGGGTTGCCAGCGCCTGAGCATTGGCATTTGGGCGATAGCCCAGAGCGTCAACCGCCTGTAACACGACGTCACGTGTTTCAGCGGTGACCGCGCTGCTGTTATTTAGTACGCGCGAGACAGTCGCTACGGACACGCCCGCCTGACGCGCAACATCTCGAATGGTTATCATGCAGCACTTCCAGAGAAAAGGCATTACGCCGGTTATGGCACCGGCGCTATTCTGTCAGGGAAGTGCATGGGACAGCGTGAATTGCGTCACATCAATGAAAACGGTTACATACAATTCTGCAACCTTTGTGATGACCGTCATTATCTTTCTGAGGATGACGTGGGGTGCGGCGTGGCAAGAAAGCGTGTCAGACGACGCCAGATCCATTCCACCGGCCCCTGCGGGAAATAGCGTAGCCACAGCACGGAAAACAGCAGGTTAATACACCATATGCCTGGCACCATCATGACCAGTTGCCAGCGCGTAAAGTGCATAAAAAGCCCGAAGCGGTAGAACAGCGTAGTGCCGATCAGGGACTGCAGCAGATAGTTACTGAGCGCCATACGGCCCACGCACTGGATAGCATAACTCATCCGCCAGCGCTGAATGGCTGGCCAAAATCCAAAGCACAGTGCGGCATAGCCGATACTGATTAACGGGCTGGCAAGATCACGCGGCAGTTGTAAATAGAACGCACTCCAGCGTGCATCCCAGTCCACAAACCATTGCGCGGCCACACCTGCCGTCGCTATCCCCAGCCCAATCGGCAGTAACATCCGCGCAACGCGCCGGTAATGGGACACGGGAAACGTTCCTTTCAGCCAGCCGCTACGTAACAAGGCCGCGCCCAGCAGCATCAGTCCGGCCAGTTGCCAGCCATACTGCGCCACTAGTGCCATTAAACTGGAGGAGAGGTTATCCAGGCGGATGCGTACCGCCGCCAGCCCGCCGTTGACCTTCCAGAACTGTTCATACTGAATGTCTGCGGCGCCGGGCAACCACGAGCGTGACGGCTCGGCGCTGCTAATCAGGGCAAAGATCAGCAACAGCGCACAGCCCACCAGATAAAGTAAAATCCCGGTATTGATTAGCCCACGCGTGGACGGCGCATCGCGCAGCATCCGCCAGACGATCAGGCCGATAATGCCGTAATCCAGCAGGATATCGCCTTCCCAGATAAAAATGCTGTGAAGAAACCCCAGCAGCACCAGTAATGACAGACGGGCGGACAGCCAGCGACTTCCGCGCGGCAGCTGCAGTTGCAACCCCGCGCCAAACAGCAGCGCAAAGAGCGTCAGAAATTTAAGCTGCGCGAAGATATCGGACAGCGCCCATGTCCACGCATCAGACAAGGTGACGCTGCCCTGCCAGGCAGGATTGAGATAGGCCGCAGAAGGTAAGCCAAAACCAATAATATTCAGCAACAGGATGCCGAGAATGGCACAGCCGCGAATAAAATCCAGCGCAAGGTAGCGTTGCATAGCGGCTCCTGACGGACCCGGCAGGCGCATCTGCGCCCACCTGTCGATATTAACTGTGACGCACCGCGCGCAGAAATTCCTGACGGGTATTCTGGCTGGATTTAAACAGACCGCCCAGGGAAGTGGTCGTGGTGGCACTGGTGGCATCCTTCACACCGCGTGCTTTTACACAGTAGTGGACGGCATCAATGGAAACAGCAACGTTATTGGTGCCTAACAATGTTTGCAGCGCCAGCAGCACCTGCTGGGTCAGACGCTCCTGCACCTGAGGTCGCTGGGCAAAAAACTGCACGATGCGGTTAATTTTGGATAAACCAATCACTTTGTCTTTGGGAATATAGGCGACGGTGGCTTTACCATCGATAATCACAAAGTGATGTTCACAGGTGCTGGTCAGCGTAATGTCGCGTACCGTGACCATCTCGTCCACCTTCATCTTGTTTTCGATAAGGGTGATTTTGGGGAAATTGGCGTAATCGAGACCGGAAAAGACCTCATCGACATACATTTTAGCGATGCGGTGCGGGGTTTCCATCAGGCTGTCATCTTCAAGATCCAGATTCAGCAACTGCATGATTTCCGTCATATGGCCTGCAATCAGGCTTTTGCGCGTTTCATCGTCCATTTCACGCGTAGGTGCACGCAGCGGCGTTTCCAGCCCACGCGCCAGCAGCGCTTCGTGAACCAGTGCAGCTTCCTGACTTAAGGTACTCATCTTACTCTTCTCCGGCAGGTGTTGCGCCCGCAGTCTGTTACCTGCGGGTCATATTACTGAGCGCGTATTGTGAAACTTTCTGTGCAGGGAATCCAGCAATCAATCTGATTGGAGATGAAAGCTTTTCACGCGGCCCGCCGCCACACTAACAGGCCCGCCCAGACCAGGCTGGCGCCTGCTACCCATAACGCAGGCTCAAGGTGGTGCAGAAACAGGGTTGAAAGCGAGGAAAGTAAGGGGCCAGCCAGTTGCCCAATCGCATAGCCGGTGGTCAGTAAGCCCGCCATATAGCGCGTATGCTGCGGAGCCAGTTCACGCGCGCAAAGCAGCGACAACTGCACGACACTCAAAAAGCCCCCGCCCACCAGCAGCGCACCGAGTAACAAACCACCGAACCCCGGCAACAAGGCGGCCGCCAGCACGCCCAGCGCCTGGGCCCAGAGCGTGATGGCCAGGCGGGCATGCGCCTGCCCCATTCGACGCGTCACAATACCGATGACGATGCCCAGCATCGCCGCCCCGCCAAATACCGGCCAGACCAGCTGCGCCAGCGCACTGCCCGGAAAACGGGCTGCCGCCATTTGCGACAAAAAGGTGGCAGGCAAAATATAGCCAAACCCCGCCAGGCTGTAGCTCAGGACCAGCCGCCGCAGGTTGGGCGTCAGCGTCAGCGGCGCTGGTACCTGCCCTGCCCGGTGCAGCGCCCCCGTACGCGGCAGGTTGCGGCAGATGGCCGCCACCAGCACGGCGGCCAGCACAGCGTAAATGCCCCACGCCAGCGTCACAGAGACCTGTAAACTGTGTAAGATGACCGCCAGCAGGCCGCTGATGAAAATGCCAGCGCCGGGACCGGCAAAGACCGCCGCCGACAGACCAGGACGACCGTAGTGATGCAGTTGCTCATTGCTCCACGCGGCCACCAGCACCATGGCCCAGCCGCTGGCCCAGCCAATCACAAAGCGAATGATCCCGTGCAGCCAGGGGCCCCCGGCACAGGCTGACAACGCGGTTAACACCACCGCGCCCCAAACCCCCAGATGCAGGCGCCACTCCACACGCTGCTGCGCGCGCATCGCGTCAAAGGAACCGCACAGGTAACCCAGATAGTTTAATGCTGCGACCACACTGGCACTGGTCAGGGTTAACTGATCAGCCTGAATCAGTAAAGGCACCTGGGGCGTAAACGCAAAACGGCCGATGCCCATGACGACAAACAAGGTCAAAAACGCACTTATCGCGACGCGAAATGCCATTGGGCACCTCAGTTTTTTTAAATTGAAACTTGCGTACAGCATGAACGATGCTTAGAATCACGAAAAGTGAATAATATTAACCAACTTGCTTACAGGAAGAGAACACATGGATTTAGTCCAGCTACGTATGTTCTGTTCCGTGGCAGAGAGCGGTTCTCTTGCCCGTGCTGCGGAACAACTGCATCGGGTGCCTTCTAACCTCACCACGCGCCTGCGCCAGTTGGAAGAGGAACTGGGTGCCGATCTGTTCATTCGGGAAAAACAGCGTATTCGCTTATCCCCGATGGGCCATAACTTTCTTAACTATGCGCAGCGCATTCTGGCCCTGAGCGATGAAGCCTTAAGTATGGCGCGCACCGGTAAGCCTGGCGGGAATTTTGCGCTGGGCTCGATGGAAAGTACGGCGGCAACGCGCCTGCCTGGTCTGCTGGCTGCCTATCATCAGCGTTTTCCGGCGGTCGCCTTATCGCTGATCACCGGCACCTCCGGTGAAATTATCGATCGGGTTCGCGAAGGAACACTGGCCGCGGCGTTGGTCGACGGGCCGGTTCAGCATGACGATCTGAATGGCTGTATTGCGTTCCGTGAAGAGATGGTGCTCATCACTGACCTTGACCACATCCCGGTGACGAGCGCACGCGATACTCAGGAAGATACGTTGTTTGCGTTCCGCAACAGCTGCTCTTACCGGGTGAAACTGGAAGCCTGGTATCGCGACAGCCAGGCCGCGCCAAACAGCGTCATGGAGATTCAGTCTTATCATGCCATGCTGGCCTGTGTCGCAGGCGGTGCAGGCGTGGCGATGATTCCGGCGTCGGTCCTGAAACAGATGCCAGAGCGCGCACGGGTTCAGGTACACAGCCTGCCGGCGAAGTATCGTGATACTGCGACCTGGCTGATGTGGCGACGGGACGCCTTTACGCCCAATGTTGAGGCACTCAAGTACCTTATTATCGAACAGTTTCACGATCGTCCGCTCAACGATGAGCTGATGCATCCTTTACAGGCGGCGGAATAAGATTTCCGCGCTATTTTTAATGAATCACGACCATCCAGACGCCATAACGCGTCACAATCTGACTGGAAGAGGGATTGCATGAACATGATCAAAACCCGTGCCGCTGTCGCCTGGGCCGCTGGCGAACCACTGAAAATTGAAGAAGTGGATTTAATGCCGCCGCAAAAAGGGGAAGTGCTGGTCCGTATCGTTGCCACTGGCGTTTGTCATACGGATGCTTATACGCTGTCAGGTAGCGATCCGGAAGGCGTGTTCCCGGCGATTCTGGGTCACGAAGGCGGCGGTATCGTTGAAGCGGTCGGCGAAGGCGTCACCAGCGTGGAAGTGGGCGATCATGTTATCCCGCTTTACACGCCGGAATGTGGTAAATGTAAGTTCTGTCTGTCAGGCAAAACCAATCTGTGCCAGGCCATCCGCACCACACAAGGTAAAGGCCTGATGCCTGACGGCACGACGCGTTTCTTTAAAGACGGTAAACCCATTTTTCACTATATGGGCACGTCAACCTTCTCCGAATACACCGTCGTCCCGGAAATCTCTCTGGCGAAAATCAGTAAAGAAGCGCCACTGGAAGAAGTGTGCCTGCTGGGCTGCGGCGTAACCACCGGTATGGGCGCGGTGATGAACACCGCTAAAGTTAAAGAAGGCGATACCGTTGCCATCTTTGGTCTGGGCGGCATTGGTTTGTCAGCGATTATCGGCGCGAAAATGGCGAAGGCCGGCCGCATCATTGGTATTGATATCAATACCAGCAAATTCGACCTGGCCCGTAAACTTGGTGCGACCGATCTGATCAACCCTAAGGATTACGATAAACCTATCCAGGACGTGATTGTTGAACTCACCGACGGCGGCGTGGATTTCTCCTTTGAATGTATCGGTAACGTCAACGTGATGCGTTCTGCCCTGGAGTGCTGCCATAAAGGCTGGGGCGAGTCGGTGATCATTGGCGTCGCCGGTGCAGGCCAGGAAATCTCTACGCGTCCGTTCCAGTTAGTCACAGGGCGCGTCTGGCGTGGCTCTGCGTTTGGTGGCGTGAAAGGTCGCTCGCAGCTGCCTGGGATTGTGCAGGATTACCTCGATGGTAAATTTGCGTTGAACGACTTCATTACGCATACCATGCCGCTGGAAGAGATAAACGACGCCTTTGATTTGATGCACGAAGGGAAGTCGATCCGCTCCGTCGTTCACTTCAATAAGTAATCTGGGGCGCTATGACATCTTCTCTTGAGTTACTGGAAGAACACCGTATTTTTGGCGGCTGGCAGCAGCGCTGGCGTCATCCCTCCCAGGTGCTGAACTGCCCGATGACGTTCAGCATCTATTTGCCCCGTCCGCGCGGGGATTCGCCCCCACCGGTGGTGTGGTTTCTGGCAGGCCTGACCTGCAATGATGAAAACTTTACCACCAAAGCGGGTGCGCAGCGCGTCGCCGCTGAACTGGGGCTGGTGCTGATCATGCCCGATACCAGCCCGCGCGGTGAGGCGGTGGCCAATGACGAGGGCTATGATCTGGGCCAGGGCGCGGGCTTTTATCTCAATGCGACGCAGCAGCCCTGGGCGAGCCACTATCGGATGTTCGACTACCTTAGTGAGGAGCTGCCTGCGCTGATTGCCGATAACTTTAAGGTCAGTGAACGTCAGTCGATCATGGGGCACTCTATGGGCGGACACGGCGCGCTGATGCTGGCGTTACGCCTGGCAAACCGCTTTGCCTCCGCCTCCGCCTTTGCGCCGATTGTGAATCCCGCCGATGTGCCCTGGGGACAAAAGGCGTTCACCGCTTATCTGGGAGAGGATCGCCAGGCCTGGCGGGCATACGACAGCTGTCAGCTGATGCGCGAGGTTCAGCATCGCCTGCCGTTATTGATCGATCAGGGCGACAGCGATCAGTTTTTGGCGGATCAGCTTCAGCCGGAGCGATTAGAGGCAGTGGCGCAGGAGATGGATTTCCCGTTAACTCTGCGTATTCAGCCAGGCTACGATCACAGTTACTTCTTTATCGCCAGCTTCGTGGAAGATCATCTGCGCTTTCATGCGCAGCACTTGTTGGTGGGATAACACAACCGGGGATGGCGTGCGCCATCCCCGTTTTTTTACATCAGCCCTTCCCGGACTAATCCGTCAATCATGACCTGCGGCATTCCGCGGGAACAGTGCTCAATGCGGCCCTGCACGCCATAAACCTGCGCCAGCGTAGTGGGCGTGATCACGCTATCCGGTGCGCCTTCTGCGATTAACTGTCCCGCTTTGAGCATCAGCGCATGCTGCGCGTGACGTAAAGCGATATTGATATCGTGGACCACGACCACCGTCACCATATTGCGCAGCGCCGTCTCACGCCGCACTAAATCCATAACGTGAAACTGGTAGTTTAAATCCAGCGCACTCAGCGGTTCATCCAGCAGTAACAGCGCAGGCCGGCGAATCAACGACTGGGCCAGGCCAACAAGCTGCTTTTGTCCACCCGAGAGCTGATCCAGATACCGCATTGCCAGATGGGCAATGCCCAGTTGATCCAGCAGTTTCATGACATCGGCTTCACTGGCGGGACTGTGCAGGCCCGATGACGCACGCTGCGCGACAATAATGGACTCCAGCACATGCAGATGCACCCCCGCAGGCAACGATTGCGGCAGGTACACAACCTGTCTGGCCCGGCGGGCAAACGGCTGAGTCATCAGATCTTCGCCGTTTAACCACAGTTCGCCCTGCCCTTTATTCAGCCCGGCCAGCGCACGCAGTAAGGTGGATTTACCGCAGCCGTTCGGTCCCAGCAGGACCGTGATTTCGCCACGCGGTAACGGCTCGACGTGAAGGTTATCAATGACCTGACGTTTAGGATAACCGGTGGTGAAGCCGCGCAGGCGTAATCCCTGTTCCATTACACATGCCCTCGGTGACGCAAAATGATACTCAGGAAAAACGGCACCCCAATGAGCGAGGTCACAATCCCGACCGGGATAATGGCTCCGGGAATCAGGTTTTTGGAAGCCACTGAAGCCAGCGACAGCACAAGGGCACCGGTCAGCGCACTGGCCGGTAGATAGAAGCGATGATCTTCGCCGAACATCATACGGGCGATGTGCGGTGCGACCAGGCCAATAAAACCAATCGGGCCGACAAAGGCGACCGCTAAGGCGGATAGCACACTAATACGCAGCAAAGTCGCCAGGCGCAGACGGCGCACGTCGATACCAAAACTCACGGCCCGGTCTTCCCCCAGGCGCAGTGCGGTCAGTTTCCAGCTACTGAGCAGGG
Organism: Pantoea sp. CS_6; assembly: GCF_041954745.1. Taxonomy (NCBI): domain Bacteria; kingdom Pseudomonadati; phylum Pseudomonadota; class Gammaproteobacteria; order Enterobacterales; family Erwiniaceae; genus Pantoea; species Pantoea sp. CS_6. The sequence goes on along the minus strand of NZ_JAVAYG010000015.1, from coordinate 64,932 downwards.
AAAACGGCACCAACAGCACAAAAGCCGCGCTCAGTACGCCCAGTTTTTCCCAGGACGCACGCGCCAGGCTGCCCATGGTCCAGAACACCAGCCCCTGTAACGTATCTTCACTGGCGATAAACTGCATCATCGACACCAGCGCATTAAAGGTAAACACCAGGGCAATACCAAATAACACCACGCCAGATGACGAGACCTGCGTCCAGCGCGTAATGCCGTCCAGCATTAAGGCGGCCAGCAGAGCAAAGATAAACGCATTGGCTGAGATAAACCACTGACCGGAGATCCCCGGAATCCCTACGCCTAAAATAATGGCCAGTGCGGCGCCGAACGCCGCCGCCGAGGAAACGCCCAGCGTAAACGGACTGGCAAGCGGGTTATTAAGGATGGTTTGCATTTCTGCACCGGCAAGGCCCAGTGCAAGGCCGACCACGATGGCCATGAGCGCATAAGGCAGGCGGATATCCCAGACAATGACGCGCGTGCCTGCATCAACGCTCTCGGGTGAGAGCAGCGTGTGCCACAACGTCGATAGCGAAAGTCCGGCCGGGCCGAGCGTAAAGTCCAGAACCAGTGACGCAAGGATCGCCACCAGCAACGCCCCTATCCAGAACAGGCGGCGGCGCAAAACCTGATGATAATTTTTCAGTATGGGCTGATGGCCTGCTTCAGCACCAATCAACGAGGATTCCGTTGTCATGGTTCAATCCAGTAATGGCTCCAAAATTAAAAACGCAGCCACAATAGTGCAGGTGATAATAATTATCAATTCATGGAATGTTAATAGTGATGACGTAACGTAAAAGCGCACGGCGTTTACCGTGCGCTTTTAACCCGTTATGAGCGGGGAAATTCCATCTCACTGTATTTCACAATGCGTCCGCCCCGCACCAGCCTGTAACCCAGCCAGATCAGCAGGAACAAAGGCAGGCCAATATAGGTCGCTGCAACGCTGTACCAGTCAATGGTGTCCTGCAGGAAGGCCTGGTAATTCTGACCGAGCGTAATAATCAGACAGAGTACAAAGGCAAAAATGGGCCCCAGTGGGAAGAAGCCTGAGCGGTACGGCAAGTCGCTCAGATCGCGCCCCTGAGCCACATAACCGCGACGGAAACGATAGTGACTGATGGCAATCCCTAACCAGGCGATAAAGCCTGTCATACCGGAGGTATTCAGCAGCCAGAGATAGACTTCCTGATTACCAAATTTTGAGGTTAAAAAGCACAAACCCGCGACGACGGTGGTGGCCCATAACGCATTACGCGGTACGCCGCCTTTTGACAGCCGGGCAAAAATGCGCGGCGCTTTACCTTCACACGCCAGGTTATACAACATGCGCGTTGAGGCATACATCCCGGAGTTACCCGCCGACAGTACCGCCGTTAAAATCACCGCGTTCATGACCGCCGCCGCAGACAGCAGGCCGGCATTCTGGAACACCAGGGTAAACGGACTCACGCTGATATCTTTAATATCATTGTGCAGCAGTTGCGGATCGGTATAGGGCAGAATCAGACTGATAATCAGAATGGCCAGCACATAAAACAGCAGGATGCGCCAGAACACCTGACGCACGGCGCGCGGAATGTTTTTCGCCGGATCTTCAGATTCACCCGCCGCTATGCCGATGAGTTCAGTCCCCTGGAAAGAAAAGCCGACAATCATTGCAACACCGATCATCGCCGCGAAGCCTCCGGCAAACGGCGCATCGCCTACCTGCCAGTTATGCCAGCCTGCATTTTCCGCGCCACGCATAATGCCCACAATCATCAACACGCCCACCACGATAAAGATCACGACGGTGGCGACTTTGATCAAGGAAAACCAGTATTCGGTCTCGCCAAAGCCTTTGACTGAAATGTAATTGATCAGGAACATCAGGCTCAGGAACAGTGCGCTCCAGATCCAGCCCGGCGTGTCGGGGAACCAGTAATTCATAACCAGTTGCGATGCCACCAGGTCGACAGCAATGGTGACCGCCCAGTTGTACCAGTAATTCCAGCCCAGGGCGAAACCAAAGCCCTCTTCCACGTATTTGGCACCGTAGGTGGCGAAGGAGCCCGAAACCGGCATAAAGGCGGCCAGTTCGCCGAGGCTGGTCATCAGGAAATAGACCATTAAGCCAATTAAGGCATATGAGAGTAATGCCCCGCCGGGGCCAGCTTGAGAGATGGTGGCACCGGATGCCACAAACAGACCTGTACCGATTGATCCGCCAATGGCGATCATGGTGAGATGGCGTGCTTTTAGATCGCGTCGTAACGCAGGTTGTTGTGTTGTATTTGTATCATTATGCATGTGTAAACATTACGCTGGGTAAAAATAAGGCGCGATTGTAGCAGCAAAGGCCACGCTGTATAGCGAATGCTACGCTGTTATTAGTTACCTTCATGATTGGCGCGAAATTATTAGCGGCGCCGCCTGTTTCCCTGAAATTCAAGGGGTTGAACCGCTGATTAAACCACCATTCATCGGGCGTTTACGTTTCCCGGCAGTACGATAAAAACCGCGACAGGGCCTTTGAGATGTGTTTTTGTCGATGGTGGATGCGATAAAGCGTGCGCGTCAGATTCGGCAAAGGCGTTTTCAGCTCAATCAGCGTCCCGGCGCTCAACTGCTCGGCAATCACACGACGTGATAAGCAACTGATGCCCATCCCGTGCCGCACGGCATGCTTTATCGCTTCGGAGTTGCCCAGCTCCATGCCCAACTGAAATGTCGGCAAATGGGACAACAGCAGATAATCGACAATCTCGCGCGTACCTGAGCCGCGCTCGCGGAGAATCCAGGTGGCCTCAGCCAGCGAGGTCAGCGTGACGGGCTGCTGCAAAATGGCGGCGTCCGGTGCGGCAAAGACCACCAGCTCATCTTCCAGCCAGGGCTCGCTGACCAGTTCCGTCATATGGCACGGCCCCTCAATTAATCCCACATCGACGCGAAAATCGGAAACGGCTGTGATCACGTCCTGACTGTTTCCCACGCTCAGCTCTAAAGGCAACGTGGGGAAATCACGGCGGTAACCGGCAATCATCCCCGGCAGCAGATAATTCCCGATGGTGCTGCTGGCATAAATACGAATAGCCCCGTTATCTTCTTTGAATAACTGTTCGATTTCTGTGGCCTGTTCGAGCAGGCCAACGGCACGGGGATAAAGTAACCGGCCATGTTCGTTGAGCACTAGCCGCTTTCCTACCCGATCGAAAAGCTGCACACCTAACTGGTTTTCCAGGTCAGCCAGGGCGGCACTGACAGCAGACTGGGAGAGCGCCAGCACCTGAGAAGCCTGGGTGGTAGAGCCGCTTTTAAGCACCTCGGTAAACACTTCAATTTGTCGCAGGGTAATATGCATGAAAACTCCGGAATCACTTAGCGCGCGACAAGGTAAACGATCAGGGCGATCCACAGCAGAAAAATCACACCCAGTACACCCAATACTTTTTTACCGCGTGCACGCTGTTGCTGCGCACGCGCGACGCTGCGGGCCCGAACCTCGCGCGGCAGCATTTTCAGCAGTAACATGACACCGGCAGGGATAATGACGGCATCGTCTACTAGTCCCACAACCGGGATAACATCCGGAATCAAATCGATCGGACTTATGCCGTACGCCAGCAACCCGGCGGCCAGGCCTTTACACCACAGCGGTGTTTGAGGATCGCGACAGGCAAAGGCGAGCGTCAGCACATCGCGTTTGATGAGCGTGATTAAGCGTTTCAGTCGTGCAAACAGCATAGTTCCTGCCTTATCACTTATAGCGGTAGATTATAAATATATAATCAATTTCACTTTTAACAAGCCCCGCATGATGATGAGCGCTCAACCAGGAGCGTAATCATGGCAGACATCACCCTTTCAAAAAATCCTTTCGTTCAGCAGTGGCTACCCGGCCTGTTGTTATGCGGCCTGATCGCCAGCGTGACTGCCGCTGTGGCCCAGGTGCCAGGCATCGCTCGTCTGGGTCTGGGATCATTAACTCTGGCGATTATGCTGGGCATCATCGTCGGTAACAGCGTTTACTCTCCTCTTGCCGGCCAGTGTGACGCGGGCGTACAGCTGGCAAAACAAAAACTGCTCAGGCTCGGTGTGATTCTGTTTGGCTTTCGCATCACCTTGCAGCAAATCACCGACGTGGGATTAAGCGGCCTGCTGATTGATGTGCTGACCCTGAGCAGTACGTTCTTTGTGACCTGCCTGCTGGGCCGACGTCTGCTGAAGCTTGACCGCGAAACTGTATGGTTAATTGGTGCAGGCAGCAGCATCTGTGGCGCCGCGGCGGTGCTGGCCACGGAACCGGTGGTCAAAGCGGCGCCGTCAAAAGTGGCCGTTGCCGTCGCTACGGTGGTGCTGTTTGGTACCCTGGCGATTTTTATTTATCCCGTTTTGTGGCCACTGGTGCATGACTTTTTTCCCCGTGTCACGCTGACGCAGTTTGGCATTTTTACCGGTTCAACCATTCATGAGGTGGCGCAGGTCGTTGCTGCCGGACACAGCATTGCGCCCGAAACCGAAAGCAGCGCCGTTATCGCGAAAATGCTGCGCGTCATGCTGCTGGCGCCGTTTTTACTGTTGCTGAGCGGCGTCCTGCGACGTGAGCAGGCAGAACAGCAGAGCGCAAAGCCGGTGACGTTTCCATGGTTTGCCCTGATGTTTGTCGTTGTCGCCTTGTTCAACTCGCTGCACTGGCTGCCGGCCGGATGGGTGAATATGTTCAACACGCTGGGAGGAATATTGCTGACCATGGCAATGGCGGCACTAGGTCTGACCACCCGTTTCACTGCCCTGCGTGCAGCGGGCTATAAACCTGTCCTGTTGGGGGCACTGGTCTTTGGCTGGCTGGTGCTGGGCGGCGGCACGATTAACCTGCTGGTTCAGCGTTTTATCGCGTAAGGCACGTTCATGTCTTTATTAAACCGGCCGCATGCAGGCCGGTTAGCCCGTTTGCTCGCGTACTGAAGGTGTTCATCTCACCCCAACATTGCGAGAAGCGCCGTAAATTAAACCATTGTTATTAGGTAAGATCCTCCCGTAGCTCTATTGTAGACCGGTGATTTTTACGAGCCGGAACTGATGAAGAGAACGTCCCCAACACCGACACCTCACGACGCGCTGTTCCGACAGTTTCTGACCGAGCCGGACGTGGCGCGGGATTTTATGGCAATCCACCTGCCACAAGCGTTGCGCGCCCTGTGCGATCTGACCACGCTTAAGCTGGAATCGGGTTCTTTTGTCGAGGACGACCTGCGGCAGTACTATAGCGATGTGCTGTACAGCGTGAAAACCGCGTCCGGCGAAGGCTATATCCACGTCCTTATTGAACACCAGTCTGGTCCGGATAAACACATGGCCTTCAGGTTAATGCGCTATGCGGTGGCCGCCATGCATCGCCATCTGCAAGCCGGACATCAAACGCTGCCGTTAGTCATTCCCGTCTTGTTCTACACCGGTAAACGTAGCCCCTATCCCTATTCTCTCTGCTGGCTGGATGGCTTTGCGTTACCGGATCAGGCGGGCAAACTTTACACGGCGGCTTTCCCTTTGGTTGACGTAACGCGTATCCCTGACGACGAGATCCTGCACCACCGCCGTATGGCCGCCTTAACGTTACTTCAGAAGCACATCCATCAGCGTAATCTGACCGTGATGCTTGACAGGCTGGTGGCTATTCTCACAAATGAATATCTCTCTTCATCACAGGTTATCTCGCTGGTAAACTACATGGTGCAGGCGGGCGAGGTGTCGGATGCGCACGCCTTAATCCATAAGCTGGCACAGCGGGTGCCGCAACACGGAGACGCACTGATGACCATTGCAGAACAGCTGGAACAAAAAGGGATTGAGAAAGGTATCCGTTTGGGCGAACAGCGTGGTCTTGAGAAAGGCAGAAAGGAAGAAGCGCTGAAGATTGCCCGGGTCATGTTAACTAACGGCTTTGACCGCCCTACCGTCATCAAAATGACCGGCCTGAGCGAAAAAGATATCGCGCAACTCCGCCACTGACAGGTTTGCCCAACCTTTTTAGTCCCCGCATCATTCTGTTGCAGACGCTTGCCAGCTCGCCATGCTGGCAGCCTGTCCTTTCTGACGCCGCTCTGTTCTGCGGGGCAGCAGATATTATCCTGTCGCGCTGCTGTTTGCCTGCCTAATCCGGGTGTAAAAATTTCCGCCGCGCTGCGTTTTGCCCCAGTGTCATCGTGTATCATGCCGTTCAGACTGAGTTGAACCCTTCAGGAGAACGGCATGAAGTATATTGGCGCGCACGTCAGCGCATCGGGTGGTGTGGATCAGGCAGTGATCCGCGCGCATGAACTGGAAGCCACGGCGTTTGCGCTGTTCACCAAAAATCAGCGCCAGTGGAAAGCCGCCCCGCTCTCGGATGAGACTATTGCTGCCTTTCGCGCTGCCTGCGAGAAATACCACTTTTCATCAGATCAGATTCTGCCTCATGACAGCTATCTGATTAATCTGGGGCATCCGGTTATGGAAGCCCTGCAGAAATCCCGCGATGCCTTCGTGGATGAAATGCAGCGTGCAGAGCAACTGGGCCTGACACTGTTAAATTTTCATCCGGGTAGCCATTTACAGCAGATTGACGAGCTGACCTGTTTAAAACGTATCGCTGAGTCCATCAATATCGCACTGGATCAGACCCGCAACGTCACCGCCGTGATTGAAAACACTGCCGGACAGGGCAGTAATCTGGGCTTTCGCTTTGAGCATCTCGCGACCATTATCGAACACGTTGAAGATAAATCTCGCGTAGGTGTTTGTATTGATACCTGCCATGCTTTCGCCGGCGGATATGACCTGTGCAGCGAAGCAGCCTGTACTGAAACCTTTGCCGAGTTTGATCGCATAGTCGGATTTAATTATCTGCGTGGCATGCACCTGAATGATGCCAAAAGTACGCTGGGCAGCCGGGTTGACCGTCACCACAGCCTGGGAGAAGGCAATATCGGTAAAACCGTGTTTAGCTGGATAATGAAGGATTCGCGCTTCGATGGTATTCCGCTGATTCTGGAGACCATCAATCCGGATATCTGGAAAGATGAAATAGCCTGGCTCAAATCAGAGCAACGTTAAAAAAAGGAGCCTGGCGGCTCCTTTTTCCTTTTAAGATCAGGCTTTCGCCAGTTCTTCTTCCGGGCGTTTCAGCACCGCATACCCTAATCCGGCAATGGCTGTGCCGATAACAATCGACAGCAGGTAACCCAGTACCGGGGTAATTGCACCTGGAATCAACAGCACGAAGAGGCCGCCGTGCGGTGCCATCAGTTTGGCACCAATCGCCATAGAAGTGGCACCGGTCACCGCACCGCCGACGATACAGCATGGCAGGACGCGCATGGGGTCACGAGCAGCAAACGGAATCGCACCTTCTGAGATAAAGCACAGGCCCAGAACCAGCGCGGCTTTACCTCCTTCCTGCTGACCTTTATTGAATTTACGACGGGCAACCAGCGTCGCCAGCCCCATTGCCAGCGGTGGCACCATACCCGCAGCCATAATGGCGGCCATCGGTGCATAGGTTTGTGAACTCAGCAGACCGACACCGAAAGCGTAGGCAACTTTGTTAACAGGGCCACCCATGTCGGTACACATCATACCGCCGAGAATAGCACCCAGCAGGATAGCGTTAGCCGTTCCCATGTGAGCCAGCCAGCTGGTCAAACCGCTCATGATGCCCGCGACGGGTTTACCGACCACATAGATCATCAGCAAGCCGGTGATCAGGCTGGCAAACAGCGGAATAATCAGGATAGGTTTTAACGCTTCCATACTTTGTGGCAGCTTCACTTTGCCGCTAATGAGTTTGGCTGCATACCCCGCAATAAAGCCCGCGATGATGCCGCCAAGGAAGCCCGCGTTGATGCTGGTGGCGATCATCCCGCCAATCAGGCCCGGCGTCAGGCCCGGACGGTCCGCGATAGAGAACGCGATAAAACCCGCCAGTACCGGCACCATCAGGGCAAACGCGCTACCGCCACCGATTTGCATCAGCGCAGCCGCCAGCGTACCCGGCTCTTTAAACGCCGTAATACCAAACGCAAACGACAGCGCGATACTCAGACCACCAGCCACCACCATCGGCAGCATGTAAGACACGCCTGTTAACAGATGACGGTAAGCGCCTGCACCGCCCTCTTTTTTCTCTTCCTGATTGCTGTTTTGCGCGCCGGACGGTTTAAACGGCTTCGCTTCAGCAACGGCTTTATCCAGTTCCTGAGCGGTCTTCTTCAGCGCCAGGCCGGTTGAGGTACGGTACATCGGCTTACCCGCAAACTTCGCCAGGTCCACTTCGATATCCGCCGCCACGATCACCAGATCGGCCGCCGCCACTTCTTCTGGCGTAATCGCGTTACCTGCACCAACAGAGCCACGGGTTTCAACTTTTACCCACCAGCCGCGTTTGGTCGCTTCAGCCTGAATAGCTTCAGCCGCCATAAACGTATGTGCTACGCCCGTTGGACAGGCCGTTACGGCAACCACGCGTTTTGGTCCGTTAGCTGACGCTGTTGCAGGGGTTGCAGCCGGAGCGGCTGCGCGGGCCTGCCAGGGTTTCGCTTCGGCTTTCGCACGGTTCAGGAACTGTTCTGGCTCACTGACCGCCTGTTGAACATCCCCCAGCCAGACGGATTTTCCGTTCAGCGCAGCATCGTCAGGCACATGTTGACCGGTGACAATCACCAGTTCGGCTTCCGCCGGGTTTTCTGTTAGCGTCAAACCCGCCTGCGCAGCCGCAGCAGCCAGACGTTGTTTTGCCATGTAGGCAGAGGCCAGTCCTGTTGAAGGATCTTTTATCAGCAGCGTTTTCACTATCGCTCTCCTGCTGTTAGTTAACGGGTTGTAAGTCGACGCGCGCCATCATTGCGGCCAACTGGGTACGATCGGTAACGCCAACGTTGCTCTGGCTCACGGCCATCGCGGCTACCGCAGTAGCCAGACGTAACGTATGTTCACTGGATTCACGCATTAACAGGCCATAAATCAGGCCACCTACCATGGAGTCACCTGCCCCAACGGTGCTGACAACCTCGCACACCGGCGGTTTAGCAATCCATTCACCTGAGGCATTGACCCAAAGTGCGCCTTCTGCACCCAGAGAAATCACCACATGTGCAATGCCCTGCTCACGCAACTCGTGCGCTGCATTAATCACATCCTGCAACGTAGGGAGTTTACGTCCCGCCCAGATTTCCAGCTCGCGACGGTTGGGTTTGACGAGCCATGGTGCGGCCTTCAGGCCTGCGACCAGCGCTTCACGGCTGCTGTCGAAGATAATGCAAGGGCAATGGGTGCGCAGTTCAGTCATCCAGCGGGTAAAGGCGTCAGGATCGACACCTTCCGGCAGGCTGCCGCTGACGCAAACCATGTCGAACTGACCCAGCCAGGTTAATGAATCGCTGGTAAAACGATCCCAGTCCTGCGCGGTCACCCTGAAGCCGGAAAAGTTGAGATCGGTGACGTCCCCGTTTTGCTCGGTGAGCTTGACGTTGATGCGGGTACGGCCATTGACCACCTGAAAGCGGTTAGCAATCCCCAGTTCACTGAACAGCTGTTGGAAACCATCCTGGTTATCTTTCCCCAGAAAGCCCCCTACGGTGACATCAATCCCCAGATCTTTCAGCACTTTGGCAACATTGATGCCTTTACCGGCAGCATGCAATCCGGTGGTTTTCACCAGGTTCACTTCACCGCGCTCAATTTCAGGCGTATAGCCGACCAGGTCGTACGCAGGATTCAACGTGATAGTTGCCACACGTCTGGTCATGCTGCCCCCTCACCTAATCCGCTGTTGATTGCTTCTTCGATGGCGTCTAATGCCTGCTGTGCATCATCACCACTGGCAGTGAAACGCAGGCGATGGCCTTTTTTCACGCCCAGCGCGACCACTTTCATCAGGCTGCGTCCGTTCGCCGGTTTGCCGCTGCCGTCGAGGTTCGTAATCGTGATCTCACTGTTAAACTGCTTGATAACGCTCACCAGTGCCGTACCCGGACGCGCATGTAAGCCATGCTCGTTGCGGATCGTGAATTCTGCAGTCAGTTGGTCCGCCTGCTCGTCGACTTCGCTGGTCAGCAGGGCATAGACACCTGCCGCATCCGCTTTTAATAAACGATCGGCCTTATTACTCTGCAGCAACGCGCTGAGGTAGCCCAGCACGTCCAGAGGACGCTCATCAACGGCTGCCACGCTTATCAGCATGTTGACCGGTTCGCCCTGGTGCTCAAACGCGCTCGCTGCGCGGCTGACGGCTACGCCGCTTTGCAGATTGCCTTTACCGCTGTCACTGAGCCAGATGCCCTGTCCCAGACTCAGAGGATGGCGGGACACCACATCCGCGACATAGCTGGCATCAACCACGCCCGCCGCCTGTAAACGCCCGGCATTTAAGGCCTGCAACGTCATCAAATCACGTGCATTGACGTCGAGGGTAATCAGGGAGGTGTCAAAGCTGAACGCCGCGGGCTGCTTCTCACCCATCAGCAGCGCACGCAGATCTTCCGCTGAGGCCGTTTTAAGCTGTTCGGCAACAGAGTCATCACTCAGCACATGCGTAAGCTGACGTAACAAGGCCAGGTGTTCATCGGATTTGGCCGCAATACCAATCGCGACATAGGCGGTCTGATCGTCGCCCCAGGCAATGCCCTGCGGAAACTGAAAGACCTGCACGCCGGTTTTCAGCACCAGATCGCGCGTGTCGGTGGTGCCATGAGGAATGGCAATACCACTCCCCAGAAAGGTAGAGGTCTGCTGCTCACGTGCCAGCATACCGTTGACATAACCTTCCGCCACATTACCTGCAGCAGTAAGTGCCGCCGCAACCTGACGAATCGCATCTTCTTTATTTTGGGCGCTGGCTCCGGTATGGATGGCCTGCAATTCGAGCTGGAACATAATTCTCCTCGCTTGCTGATTGAATCGTTTCAGCTAACTGGTGTTTAAAAATGCTGTTAGCGGCAACGAAGGTTGCCAGAGCAACGCTGAAACGTTTCAAGAATTGTGATGGAGTGACGTGCCGCAGGCAAGAAAATGCGTTAACGACGTAACAGATCTTTGACATTACGCACAATTCAGTGAGGTCGCAGGAGAATCTTAAAAAAGCGTGCTGAAGTCTGGACGACATCAGGTCGATTTACAGTAGGGAATTTCAGCAACGTCAGCTTTTCAGAGAGAGAAGTGCGATTGACGAACAACGGAAACGATGCGCCAGCGCGTCCTGCCCGTTTAAGCGCTGGCAAATCTGCACAGACTGTTGCTAACACCCTTACGTTGGCATTCAGGGATGAATAAGAACAGCCAGCCAAAGGGAAAACAGCATCGATAATAACGTTGCCAGTAATCCGGGAACAAAAAAAGGATGATCAATTATCCGGCGTCCTAGCTGTGTCGATCCGGTGTCGTCCAGCGTGACAGCAGCCAATAGCGTGGGGTAATTGGGCAGGATAAACAGCGAAGCAGTGGCCGGAAAGCAGGCGATGAGCGCTGCCGGTGCAATACCCATGCTTAGCGCCATTGGAAACAAAATTTTGGTTGAGGCGGCCTGAGAATAGAGAAAACAGGAGACGAGCATAATGATGAGTGCCAGTAGCACAACAGAGTCCGTAAAATAGCTGGCCACGATGTCCTGTATAAAGATGCGATTGCTGTTCATAAAAGTCGTGCCCAGCCAGGCCACACCCAGTATGCAAATACAGGAAGTCATGCCGGTTTTAAAGACGGAGGAATCAGGAATGGTGTGCACATTGACCCGGCATAACATCACAATGGCCATGGCGACAGCGAGCATTACGGTAATTCGGGCCTCGCCGCTATTTAAAACTGGCTCTGAAATGATCCCCACCCTGGGGCTGCTAAAAATGGCATAACACAGGATGACAATAAGCCCGGTAACAAAGATCAGGACTGAACGTTTAGCAAAAGGGGACGATTCATGATGGGATATTTTTTTATTACAGAGAGTCCGGGTGTCCAGTTTATCGCTGTTACGTAGGCGATCCCAGCACAGGTAGAAAAGTGACGTGCACATGAGTGCCATGAAGGTGGCAGGAATCATAACGGTAATCAGGTCAATATAACCCCATCCCAGTTGGGTTTGTTCCAGAATACCCGAGAAAAAAATCACCGCCGCTGAAATGGGCGAGGCGACGATCCCCAGCAATGACGCCACCACCGACAGAGCCAGTGCTCGCGTTGGTCGAAGGTGATGATCTTTCGCCACACCCACAATAACGGGCATACAGGCAAAGGAAACCTGGCCTGTGCTGGCCATCATCGTCAATAGCCAGGTTGACAGAGGTGCCGTCACGACCAGCAGACGAGGATAACGACGAAGAACTCGCTCGGTAAGCTGCACCAGATAATCAATGCCTCCGGCTTGCTGCATGGCCGATATCGCAACGATGACGACCATGATAAACACCATAACCAGCATTGGCAGCTCTCCGGGCGTCGCCCCTAATGCGCACAGCACAACGACACCGGCTCCGCCTGCGAACCCTACGCCAATGCCACCGATTCGCATCCCTAAAAACAGGAAAAAAAGTACGGTAATAAACTGGAGTAAGAGCATGTAGTCTTTCCTTTTTTACGTGCGCCCCTTACCTGCTCACCTGCCCTGCAGGTCTTCACGAATATGCTTTCGCGACAAACGGGAAGACGTTGTGGAAACAGATTTTACCAGGACACCCGTCAGATTAAGTCGAGGGTTTCCTGTGAGGGTTGAACAACGCTGTTATTGCCCGTAAAAGTGCGCGTTCCCTGCTGACTGAGGGAGCATTTCATTGAAAGCGTTGTTGCGAGATACGTAACCGCTGAGAGCCTTCGGTGTTAAGCCAGGCAGCGCCCGAAGGATGAGCACCGCCTGTTTGCGCGCCAGTCAGCCGTTAACCTTACCCAGTTCAGCCGAACGCATTGCAGCATGAATTTCTTCTGCCGCCCCTTCGCCTAAGGGCAGTAAAGGTGAGCGAACCGTCGCATGTTCCAGAATCCCACGCGCGACCAGTGCATGTTTAAGCGCAACAGTTCCTTCCATATGTGAACCGCGATGGTACACCGCCTTAGTCACCGGCATGAGGCGATCGTGAATCGCACGTGCCTTTTTATAGTCCTGTGCTTTACCTGCATTAATCATCTCAATTAGCGGCTCAGGCGCGATATTGCCGTATCCGACTAAAAAGCCGTCGACGTCAAAGATGGTATGAAGCAGATATTCATCGTGGCAGGTTAATACTTGCAGATCAGGGCGTTCCCGTCTGATCACTGGGATCTCAGTATCCCAGCGCCGCATGTTACGCACCCCGTTCTTCATTGCAAACACGCCGGGTTGCGCAGCGATATCAAGTAACGTCTTCAGGTTATAGGTGGCTTTAGTGACATCAGGATACTGGAAGAGAATGAGCGGTAATCCACTCTCCTCATAGACTACGCGATAACGATCCTGAGGCGCGCCCTCCTGGTATCCAAAGCGCAACCAGCCATGTGAAGGATAAAGCAATCCGGCAGTTGCACCCGCTTCGACAGCCCGTTTTGCTTCCCGTGCTGCAACCTCTGTGCCCTCCCCCGTGATGCCCGCAATCACCGGTATTTTGCCCTCAACAGATTTAACAAAAGCTCGAATTACAGCGGCCTGCTCATCCTGAGTCAGGAAAGTCCCCTCACCCGCATGGCCCAATACGACAAGCCCTTTCACACCGTCGATACTGCCCAGCCAGCTTCCAAGGCGCTGGATGGCTGGAAAATCAATATGGCCTTCACGTGTAAAAGGCGTAACGGGCGCCGGTGTTAATCCCCTGAGATCGATATTGATCATCTTAAACTCCTTAATATTTAGATAATTAAATCTGTAACATAGAAATTAAGATCGCATGAAATCGTTTGTGCAATCGTTTTCACTCAAGGGTAAATCTGAACCGTCCCCGGTGCGCCGTCAATATTCATGCGGGTAAAAATGCAGCAATTATCACAAAAAAACAGCGAGGAGAATAACTGCTGCGATCTGGATCTCGGATTCGCTTTCAGGATTTATTGTCATGACGATACCTGATACAGGCTATCTCAGGTATCGGGCGAAGCCGTCGATTTACGCGGTATAAGTGTGGGAATAACAGTGCGGAGGGTCGACGCATTTTTGCCATTTATCAGCATATCAACTGCATTACTGGCAATATGTTCCAGCGGCGTTCTTACAGAGGTTAATGCCACAGGCAACCGGCTTACCAAAGGGATATCGTTGTAGCCGACAAGTGACAATGCCTTACCTATCGTAATATTCAGTTGGTGTGCGGCGGCCATGACGCCGATAGCAATCTCATCGTTCACAGCAAAAATGGCACTGGGCCGTGAGCGACTGTTCAATATGGCTTTTCCCACGTCTTCGCCAGACTGGATATTAAAGTCTGACGAACGGCACCATTCAGGTCGCACCGTTAAGCCTGCCTCGTTCATCGCGCGTTCAAAGCCTTTGCGACGATTCAAGGCATTAGAAGCAAAGTCAGGCCCCCCAATCATGCCTATTTTTTTATGACCCAAATCAATGAGATGGCGCGTGGCCAGGTACCCTCCCATTTCATCATCGCCTACGGAAGAAGGGCTGATTTCATCGGTGCGTAATACCAGCACATGGGGAATATCACGCTCACGTAACGTAAGAGGAAGCGGGTCACCCAAACGGCAGGTCGAGAGAATCAAGCCATCTACGCGTCGGTCCAGCAAAGATTCTACCGCGGCGCTTTCCTGACTGGAGTCATCACCACAGGTCGCGACAATCGCAAAATAGCCGCGTCGTGCGGCTGCGGTGGCGATTTCCTCGTAGAGCATCGCGGTGACGGCATCGGTCATTCGGGGAACCAGCACACCCAGCGTCCCGGTGTCCCCTCTGCGTAAACTTGATGCAACGTAATCTCGCCTGTAACCCAGCTCACGTGCAACCTGGCGAACTTTTTCAGCTGAGGCGCTTTTTGACTGTGGCAGCCTTTCATCCAAAATCCGTGATACGGTCGAAATGCTGACGCCTGCCGCATTAGCAACATCGCGCATCGTGATAAGTCGCTTATCTGACGGGTCCTTTTCCTGGCTTTCCTGATCCACAATTGACTCCAAGTAATAATCTGAGTAGCAAATAACTGTCTACAAACTGTAGCTGCTGCCTGTCGGGACGAAATAGCCTGTTCGCTTGCCGCAAGCGCACCTCAGCGTAATCATGATTCACATTATGCGACTGGCTTTTGATTGCGTTCCCGGCTAGCCCCGCACCGGTAAAGCTTACGTTATGCATTTGGAGGAAATCTCAACCAAACGCTGCCTGATATTATGCGTCCGTTCACGCTTTTTTAATGACATGCCTCTGGAGTGTGAAGTCACTCGCAATTAATTGCACCGCTGAATTGACGCAAACGCATACAGGACAAAGGATAAACCCATGTGAAAACGATTGCATTAACGTTATCACAGCTTATTTTCTCTCTTTAAAGATGTGCAATAACCGTAAGTAAAGGGCCTGAAATTTGATGTCTGTCCTTTCGCTTTCTTACGTTTATGCCCCATGTTACAGGGTATAACTATGACTATTCAGGTTATCGCGTCACGTACGGCTAGCGAGAGTCATTCTGCGGCGCACTCTACTGCGTTACTGGCACGACTCGAGCGCTTACCTATTACGCGACGCTTAAAGCTCATCCGTATCGTTGTTGGATTATCAACGTTTTTCGACGCTTACACGATTATTGCTATTGCATTTGCCCTGCCGCAATTGACCCAGGAATGGGGACTGACGCCAACATTTGTCGGACTGATCATTGCGGCAAGCTACGTCGGGCAGCTGTTTGGCGCATTATTTTTCGGCACCCTGGCGGAGAAGATAGGCAGAATCGGCGTATTACGAATCACCATTATCCTGTTCGTTATCATGGATGCCGCCTGCCTGTTTGCCTGGAATGGTTGGTCAATACTGATTATTCGCTTTTTACAGGGGCTGGGTATTGGTGCGGAAGTGCCTGTCGCCAGTGCCTATATCAATGAATTTGTCGGAGCCAAAAAGCGCGGTCGCTTCTTTTTGCTGTACGAAGTAATTTTTCCTGTCGGTATGATGTGTGCCGGGTTGATCGGTTTTTTCCTGGTACCGGTTTATGGCTGGAAAGTCATGTTTCTTATTGGCCTGATTCCCTCGGCACTGGCTGCGCCATTACGTTGGCTGATGCCAGAATCACCGCGCTGGTTAGTGGTGAAAGGACGTCACCAGGAAGCCGAAAACGTGGTGAGTTCGTTTGAAGCAGAAGCCCTTCGCCGCGGCATGGTGTTGCCTGAACCCGTCATAACACCCGTTGTCCCTGCTGCCGTATCATCAGGTGGTGTCAAAGCGCTTTTTTCGGGAATCTATAAGTCGCGTACCTTTATGCTCTGGGGCCTGTGGCTTACGGTTTACACCATTAACAACGGGATGATTACGTGGTTTCCAACCCTGTACCGAACCTTATTCCATCTGCCGCTGGAAACCAGCCTGGCCTATGGATGGATCACTTCTGCGTGCGGCGTCATCGCTTCTGTTGTCTGTGCGTTCAATATCGATAAAGTAGGAAGAAAGCGCTGGTATAGTTGGGCGTTCATGCTGGCGATTATTCCGTTAGCCGCGCTCTGGGTATCGGGCGCAACAGCCCCTTTGCAGGTACTAATCTTTGGCAGTATCACCTATGCAATATTGCAAACTATCGCTTTCTCGCTGTATCTCTATTCGGCGGAACTGTATCCAACCCGACTACGGGCGGTTGGCACCGCCTTTTCCAGCGCCTGGCTGCGCGCCGGATCGTCACTGGGTCCCCTGATGGTAGGATTTATCGTGTCCGGTTTCGGCATCAGATTTGTTTTCATCATGTTTGCTGTTATTGCACTCATTGGCGGTGTGGTAACACTGCTGTTTGCTGTTGAAACAAAAGGAAAATCGCTGGAAGAACTCTCGCCCTGAGCTGCTTATCGCGGTGTTTACCGGACGGGAAAATAGTGGGGTTACTGCCAGAACCATTAAGTTTATGGACGTGGAGTGCGTTTATGAATTCAGGCGGCCACTGTGTAACCGGGGACAACAAACTTTCCGGGTTATAACGCCATAAACGTGGATGATCATCTGTAGAGACTAAGGTGCGGTGCTTTGCTCAAGATGAATCAGATAATCCATCGCATAATGACGGTTACTACCGCACATCTCAACCGATGGCTGCAGTCCGGCACACACTTTCGGACGCAGAGGCGAGCCAAAAATTTTACAGAGGTTATTATCCGCAAGTTGAACGCACCGGGTATTGGCGGGTTTGCCCAGTGGCATTCCCGGAATGGGCGAGGAAATACTCGGGGCAATACAACATGCGCCACAGTCTGTACGACATTCCATCTTTTACCTCCCCGAACCGCTAAAGCGCGCACGATAACAGAACGTGCCTTACCCTGACATCACCTTTACAGAGAAACAGGCCAGGCGCCGATCGCCGGGCATGCTGTGATGTCGCCTTTGCAACGCCAATGACGTCATGATCCATGATGTATACTGAGATGGCTTTATCCTGTTAGTCGCCATCAGGCACAAAATTTTTCGCGCTGTCTTGCCTGTTCACGTCCGCGCGAGTAACGTTGCGCGCACTATCACTTTGACAGCGAGAACCGCAATGCCAAAAGCGAACGAAATCAAAAAAGGAATGGCCGTCACCCATAACGGCAAACTGCTGCTGGTGAAAGACATTGATGTCCAGAGCCCAAGCGCCCGGGGCGCGGCAACGCTGTATAAAATGCGCTTTACCGATGTGCGCACCGGCATGAAAGTAGAAGAACGCTTCAAAGGCGATGAAATTATTGATGCCATTTCGCTAAGCCGCCGCAGCGTCACCTTCTCTTATATTGATGGTGATGAATACGTCTTCATGGACGATGAAGATTACACGCCTTACGCCTTCAAAAAAGAGCAAATAGAAGAAGAACTGCTGTTTATCCCTGAAGGGGGCATTCCCGGTATCCAGGTGCTCACCATGGACGGACAGGTGCTGGCGCTTGAACTGCCTCAGACGGTTGACATGGAAATTGTGGACACCTCGCCCGGAATTAAAGGCGCGTCGGCCAGCGCACGCACAAAGCCTGCCGGGATGAGTACAGGCCTGGTCGTACAGGTGCCCGAATATCTCAGTAACGGTGAGCGCATTCGCATCCATGTGGCAGAGCGCCGCTATATGGGACGCGCCGACTGATCCAGACTGGCGCGTGCGGCAGGCGAATATTGTTATACTATAACAATATTCGCATAATGCTTTGCAGGAGCCTCAGGCATGACACGTGTTAACCTCCTTACCGGATTTTTAGGCAGTGGAAAGACCACTACGTTGCTTCACCTGTTAGCGCATAAGCCCGCCGGGGAAAACTGGGCTGTACTGGTCAATGAATTCGGTGAGATTGGTATTGATGGCGCATTACTTGCCAACCGCGGCGCCACGCTAAAAGAGATTCCCGGCGGCTGTATGTGTTGCGTTAACGGACTGCCCATGCAAATTGGGTTGAACAGGCTGTTAAAGCAGACTAAACCCGACCGTTTATTAATCGAACCCACTGGACTCGGCCATCCCCGCCAGCTCCTGACCATGCTGACCTCGCCTGCCTATGAGCCCTGGCTCACGCTTCAGGCGACACTGACGCTGCTGGATGCGCGCCAGCTTGCCGACCCACGTATCCTCAATAATGAAAACTTTCGCGATCAACTCCTCGCCGCCGACATCATCATTGGCAATAAACGCGATCGCTGGAGTGACCATGATAAGCAGCGCCTGGCACAATGGCGGGAAGCGCATCAGGCCGATCGCCCGTTTGTGGCTACGGAATTTGGCCGTATCCCTCCAGCCTTACTGGACAAACCGCGAGGTGCGCCGCGTGACATTCCGCATCCTGCACATCACTCTCATTCAACGCCCCCGGGCAGTGGTATTGCGGCAATGCGTCTTGACGGTCAGAGCGCGTGGCGTCGGGCGCTCAATCAGGGCCAGGATTATGTCGCCTGCGGCTGGCTTTTTGACAATGAAACGGTGTTTGACGCTCAGCCTCTGCTTGAATGGGCGAGGCTTGCCCCTGTAGATCGGGTCAAAGGCTTCCTGCGCATAAAGGAAGGCTCAGTCAGTATCAATCGTCAGGGGGAGGATTTTCATTATGAATTGCTGGACACAACGTCGCCAGACAGCCGTGTTGAGATGATTCATTCCGCACCTGCCGACTGGAATAGTTTACAATCCGCCTTGTTGAAGATTCGTTTAAGCTGACATGGTTATGGTCGGCGGTTATTTTTTTACTGGGGCAGATTTATGCACGCAACACGTCTTGTCACCATCCTCCTGCTTAATGCACTGGGGATGATGCTGTTTTTTTCTTGGTACTTACCGCCTCATCACGGGTTTTGGTTTGAAATTGATAAAGGGATTTTTTTCGCCTTCAATAATGAGATGGTTGCTCACCCGGCGTTTGCTCTGCTGGTTGCCATCACTAATTTTCGCGGCTTTGATGCCGTGTCCTTGCTGGCAATGGGCTTGCTCTATCTGTGGCTGTGGTACCGCGAAACGCCCACCGGTCGACGTCGTATGCTGGCCATTGGCATTACCATGCTTGTGACTGCGGTCGTTCTGAATCAGGCCGGCCATCTGTTGCCGGTCAAACACGCCAGCCCGACGCTGTTTTTTGACGGCGTGCATCGTGTCAGTGAGCTGACCGGCATTTCCGCTAAAGATGCGTCAAAGGACAGTTTTCCCGGCGATCATGGCATGATGCTGATGATCTTTGCGGCATTTATGTGGCGTTATTTTGGCTTTCGCCCGTTTTTAGTCGGCGTGGTTATTGTCGTTTTATTCGCTTTGCCGCGCGTGATGGCTGGTGCGCACTGGTTTACGGATATTACGGTGGGTTCGCTTTCTGTTGTTCTGGTGGGATTGAGCTGGTGGTTATTAACACCGGCAAGTGATTATCTGGTTAATTGGTTTTATCACAAATTACCGGGCAAAAATAAACCCCAAGGGTAATTAATTAGCGAGGGCGGGTTAATGATTAAATTTTAAACCGCCCTTACTTATAAAAAACTTAAAGTAACAATTAGCACGCTAACAAAAAATCACGCTGAAGCCGATGATATTACTGGATTTATCCTGTCTGATGAAAGCCAGCCGCGCCGCCGCCCTCCCCGTAACCCGCACTATGCCTGGAATTAGCGTCTGTTTTCCCCTTTCATCCTGTTATTACACTTGCATTCCTGTTGATAAAGTGAACAAGTCATTTAAGTTTGATAAGTATCAAAAAAACCTATCAGAATTTGATTAAAAGCACTCGCCACGGCCTCGGGAATCGGTTAATCTCGGTCGCAGTGAGAAAGAAGTCGCGGTATTAAGCATTCTTTAACAGATAAATTGTGGTGATTTACACATTTTTATAATTAAAGCGTTGTCTTGTTCTGGCTGGCTTATTAATCTCATTCCGTTTTGTCATCTGGCTGGCGACAATCTTGTCGTAAGGACTTCGAAGGAAAACCCGAATAATGGTCAAGTCTCAACCAATACTGAGATATATCTGGCGGATAGCGCCCGCTCTGGCGCTGGCAACACTCCTCTCAGCTTGTAGCAGTACCCATAACGCAAAAATCGAGAATCATGAAGTTAACAACCAGAATGGTTTTTTACTTCAAGCGTCTCAGGATGAGTTCGAAGAGATGGTGCGTAATGTCGATGTTAAGACACGCATCATGGATCAATACGCGAGCTGGAAAGGTGTACGTTACCGTCTTGGCGGTGATACTAAACGCGGCATTGATTGTTCCGCTTTCGTACAGCGTACTTTTCGTGAACAATTTGGATTAGATCTTCCTCGTTCGACCTCCGAACAGCAGGGAACAGGGAAAGAAATCGCACGCAGCAGACTGCGCCCGGGTGACTTAGTCCTCTTCCGTGCAGGTTCCACCGGCCGTCATGTTGGTATCTATCTTGGCAACGACAACTTTGTTCATGCCTCGACCAGCAACGGCGTGATGATCTCCAGCCTTAATGAAGATTACTGGAAAAAACGTTATCGCGAAGCACGTCGGGTATTAAGTCGAAATCCGAGCTAGTGTAGAACGAACGTCCTCTCAGCCAGAGAAAAAAGAACGCTGCCTATGCAGCGTTTTTTTTTCTGAATCCAGCGAATCAACGTAAAAAATACTTGTTTATCAAAATAATAACGAGACATTACTAACTGACTCGTTATATTCTCAAACGCGAAAATGTGTGCGATTGTGCATCATTTAGTTTTGTATTTTGATCAGGGGAAGCACTTCATGCCATTGTCGCGGGCGCTGATACGCCAGGCAACTTATCCTCGTCGCATCGCGTGGAAGAGCGCGATTGTTGGTAGTTTGTTTTTCTTGTTGTTAACGTCTGTTTTGCTTATTCAGACCCAGCACCATCGCAAGCAACAACACAAGCAGTTGCTCATCGACAGCAGCACCGATTTTCAGCACAGCGTGAACGCCCTTATTTCAGATACCCTCATTCCGCTGCTTCCCTTGGTTAAGTCTGAATGCTACATCGTTAATCACGAATTAACCGCGCGTGCAGCCTTTGCGGGTGACATACGCGCCATTATCCTGGTTAAAGACGGTAATGCCTTTTGCTCCTCGGCGACGGGCAGTTTCTCTCAGCCGCTCAGCGCGCTCTCACCGCGCACCGATCCTACACGTGAACGGGATATTCGTTTACTGCCCGGAACGCCAATGCAGCCAACAAAACCGGCGCTGGCGATCTGGATCAAACAACCCGGTACCCAGCAGTCAGGCCTGTTTGTCACGCTGAATGTCAGCCTGTCACCTTATCAACTCAAAGCATCATCTCACCCCGAAATTACCGGTATCGCGTTACTTGCGCATAATACTGCCCTGACAAGCTGGCAGCCCACGCTGGTGCGGAATCACCTGATCCCCTCACCCCTTATGCAGACGCCAATGGACGGATTGCCGTTTCAGTTTGCACTTTATGGTTCAACCTTATCGGCGAGCGACTACCAAACGATCATGCTGATTAGCCTGTTGTTTGCGTTAATTGTCAGCGGGATGAGCTGGGTGTTACTGTCCCGGGTGCGCCGTCCCGGTAAAGAAATCACGATGGGCATTCGACGTGGCGAGTTTCATGTTGAATATCAGCCCATCATCACAGCAGCAGACAGGCAATCGTACGGCATTGAGGCGCTGCTTCGCTGGACGCACCCTTCAGGCGAAGCAATCTCACCCGACATTTTTATCAGTTATGCCGAAGCGCAAAACCAAATCATTCCCCTGACCCGGCACCTTTTTGAGCTGGTTGCACGTGATGCACATCTACTGCGCCACACGCTGCCGAAAGGAACCTGCATCAGTCTGAATATTTCGCCGCTGCATCTGGGTGCCTGCAGCTTTCGCGATGATGTGCTGTACTGGCAAGACAGCATGCCGCACGATCACTTTCAGTACGTTTTTGAGATTACTGAACGTGCTGTGGTGGAAAACAGTAACGCGGCCGCACTGTTTAACTGGCTTCATCAGCGCGGAATTAAAATTGCGGTAGATGATTTCGGTACCGGGCACAGTGCATTAATCTATCTTGAAAAGTATGCGTTTGATTATCTGAAGATTGACCGTGGGTTTGTTCAAAGTATTGGCACCGAAACGATTACCTCGCCCGTACTGGATACAGTCTTACAGCTGTCAAAGAAACTGAATCTGATGAGCGTGGCGGAAGGCGTTGAGACGGATGAGCAGGCAAGCTGGCTGATCAACCGTGGCGTGACACATTTGCAGGGCTATCTGTTTAGCCGCCCGCTACCGCCCGAACAGGTCAAGGCGTTCTTTCTGCGCCAGACCAGCCAGTCCATCAGCCTGTAACACCGCTGCGGCGTCAAAACGTACAGGAGACCGCCCTCTTTATGCCGTTCCGCTATGTTGTTTTGCTGCTGTGCTGCTGGTTGACCAGCCCGCTGCACGCCAGCCCGGTGCAGGTCAGTTACACATTTGCTCAGTTGGGCACGCCGAAGTATGCCGTGGACTTTCATCATTACGACTATGTGAACCCTGACGCGCCGAAGGGCGGCAAAATGGTTCAGGCTGTGCCCGGCACCTACGACAATTTCAACCGCTACGCATCGCGCGGCAATCCGGCGGCGGGCACCGGCACACTGTATGACAGCTTATTTACCACGTCGGATGATGAACCCGGCAGTTACTATCCGCTGATTGCCGAATCCGCCCGTCATCCCGCTGATTTTCGCTGGATGGAGATCACCCTCAACCCGCGTGCGCGATTTCACGATGGCTCTGCCATTACCGCTGAGGATGTCGCGTTTACGTTTCACACATTCATGACCGAAGGCGTGCCCCAGTTTCGTCTCTATTATCGCGGCGTGACGATGGAGGCGGTTAACCGTCTGACGGTGCGTATTACGTTACCGGCACCCGACAAAGATTTGATGCTGAGCTTACTATCGCTGCCGGTGATATCACATACCTTCTGGCAGAATAAAAAGTTTAACGAACCGCTCAGTCAGCCTCCTCTGTCGAGCGGACCTTACCGCATCAGCCGCTGGAAGCTGGGCCAGTTTATTGAGTACAGTCGCGTGAAGGACTACTGGGCAGCTGATTTGCCAGTCAACCGCGGTCGCTTTAATTTTGACGTCATGCGTTACGACTATTACCTGGATGACAACGTGGCGTTTGAGGCGTTTAAGGCCGGCGCTTTCGACCTGCGAGAAGAGACGTCCGCGAAAAAATGGGCAACGCAGTACCGTGGTCGTCACTTTGACGATCAGCAGATTGTGAAAGAATCTATGCCCAATACCGCGTCAATTGATACGCGCTGGCTGGCGCTCAATAATCAAAAACCCCTGTTTCAGGATCGACGGGTACGCCAGGCGATGGCGCTGGCCTTTGATTTTGAATGGATGAATAAAACGCTGTTCTATCATGCTTATAAACGTACCAGCAGCTATTTCCAGAATACAAACTATGCTGCAAAGGGCCAACCTGATGCCGCACAGCAACGGCTACTCACCCCTTTCCGTGCGCAGTTACCGCCGGACATCTTTACCGACGCCTGGGCACCCCCGACAACCCATGGCAGCGGTTACGATCGCACGAACCTGCTTAAAACCATGTCCCTGCTGAACCAGGCTGGCTGGCATGTTAAAAACCAACGCCTGGTGAACGATAAGAGCGGAAAACCCTTTACGGCAGAGCTGCTGTTGCCCGGTGGCACCAACAGCGAATGGGCCCTTCCCTACCAGCATAACCTCTCCCGCCTGGGGATCACCTTAACGCTGCGTCAGATTGACAGCTCTCAGTATCTGCGTCGCCTGCGCAGCGGCGACTATGATATGGTCAGCACGGTGTATCTCGCGATGCCAACGCCCTCACGTAACCTGCAGGCTAGCTGGCAGTCGGACTATATTCAGTCCTCGTGGAACAGCGCCAGGGTTCAGGATCCCGTCGTTGATCACTTCGTTAAAGCGATTGTCGACCATCAGGGTGATGCCGACGCCTTGCTGCCACTGGGGCAGGCGCTGGACCGCATTTTGCTGTGGAATGCGTACATGATCCCGATGTGGTACAGCGCCGACCAGCGCCTTGCCTTTTGGAATAAATTTTCCCATCCTGCGAGGAAACCTGATTACAGTACGGGACTGGATAACTGGTGGTATGACGTCAGTAAAGCCGGCCGCCTGCCCGCTAACCGACGCTGAGGACATCCTGTGGCAATGTACTTTTTTCGCAGACTGTTACTGATCATTCCGACCTTGTGGGCCATTATCACACTCAACTTTTTCATTGTGCAGATCGCGCCCGGCGGCCCGGTTGATCAGGCGCTGGCGAACATTCAGTTTGGCCAGACCAGCGGCATGCCCGGCGCAGGCGGCGCTGACAGCAGCGGAACGCGGGCCGGCCTGAACCGCTCAACGCCTGGCGATAATCAGTATCGCGGCGCACGTGGTCTGGACCCGGAAGTGATCGCCGAAATTGAAAAGCGTTACGGTTTCGACAAACCCATCGGGCAGCGCTATCTTTCGATGCTGTGGAACTACCTGCGCTTTGACTTTGGTGACAGCCTGTTTCGCAGTGCGTCTGTGTTGCAACTGATTAAAGAGAGTTTACCGGTATCCATCAGCCTCGGCCTGTGGAGCACACTGATTATCTATCTGGTGTCGATTCCGTTAGGGATAAAAAAGGCCGTGCGGAATGGTAGCCCGTTTGATATCTGGAGCAGCACGTTCATCATCATTGGCTACTCGGTGCCTGCTTTTCTGTTCGGTATTATGCTGATAGTCCTGTTTGCCGGCGGCAGCTATTTCGACTGGTTTCCCCTGCGCGGGCTGACCTCGCCGCAGTTTGCCACCCTGCCCTGGTATGGCAAGGTGGGGGATTATCTCTGGCATATTGCGCTTCCGGTGCTGGCTACGGTCATTGGCGGTTTTGCTACTTTAACCATGCTGACCAAAAATGCGTTTCTTGATGAGATTCGCAAACATTACGTCGTCACCGCCCGGGCTAAGGGGGTTTCCGAGCGCCGTATCCTGTACCACCACGTGTTCCGCAATGCGATGCTGCTGGTGATAGCCAGCTTCCCCGCCACCTTTATCAGTATGTTTTTTACCAGCTCGGTCCTGATTGAGGTGATGTTCTCGCTGAATGGTTTAGGTCTGCTGGGATTTGATGCCACCGTCCAGCGGGATTATCCGGTGATGTTTGGTACCCTGTATATTTTCACCCTGATTGGGTTG
The DNA here is from genome assembly GCF_041954745.1 of Pantoea sp. CS_6. Taxonomy (NCBI): domain Bacteria; kingdom Pseudomonadati; phylum Pseudomonadota; class Gammaproteobacteria; order Enterobacterales; family Erwiniaceae; genus Pantoea; species Pantoea sp. CS_6. Next base: position 39,156 of record NZ_JAVAYG010000015.1, on the reverse strand, counting down.
CTGATGAATATCCTGAGTGATTTGACCTACACGCTGGTTGATCCTCGTATCGATTTTGAGAGGCGATAATGCAGATTTCGCGTTTAAACCAGCAACGCTGGCAGCGCTTCCGGCATCATCGACGCGGCTACTGGTCGCTGTGGATTTTTCTGTTTATCTTTGTTCTTTCCCTGTGTGCCGAGCTGGTTGCCAACGACAAGCCGCTGCTGGTGCACTATCAGCACCGCTGGTACGCGCCCCTGTTTTTTAACTACAGCGAAACTGACTTCGGCGGCGACTTTGCGACGGCAGCCGATTATCAGGATCCCTGGCTGCAACAGCGGCTGGAAAAAGCGGGTTGGGCGCTCTGGGCACCCATTCGCTTTGGAGCCAATACCCTCAATTTTGCGTCACAGGTGCCTTTCCCTTCACCTCCCTCGCGACAAAACTGGCTGGGTACTGACGCCAACGGTGGCGACGTGCTGGCGCGGTTGCTGTACGGTCTGCGTATTTCGCTTCTGTTCGGTCTGCTGCTTACGCTGTTTTCCAGCGTCATCGGTATCGTCATTGGCGCAATACAGGGCTACTTTGGCGGCAGAACAGATCTGATAGGACAACGACTTACAGAAGTCTGGTCCGGTATGCCTTCGCTGTTTTTACTGATTCTGCTGTCCAGCGTGGTTCAGCCCAGCTTCTGGTGGCTGCTGCTGGTGACCGTGCTGTTTGGCTGGATGAGCCTGGTCAGCGTGGTCCGAGCCGAATTTTTGCGTACCCGCAACTTTGACTATATTCGCGCGGCGCAGGCGCTGGGCGTCAACGACGCACGCATCATGCTGCGGCATATGCTGCCGAATGCGATGGTCGCTACGCTGACCTTTCTGCCTTTTATTCTGTGCGGTTCGATTACCACGCTGACGTCCCTCGATTTTCTAGGTTTTGGCTTGCCCATCGGTTCGCCTTCGCTGGGTGAATTGCTGCTGCAGGGAAAAAATAATTTGCAGGCACCGTGGCTGGGTTTATCTGGTTTTTTTACGCTAGCGATACTGCTGTCGCTGCTGATTTTCATTGGTGAAGCCGTACGCGACGCCTTCGATCCCAGTAAAGGAGTCTGAATGGACGCGCCGCTGCTTGCCGTTAATCACCTTTCCATCGCCTTTCGTCAGGGCAAACAGCTGCATCAGGTCGTGAAGGATGTTTCACTGTGCGTTGAGGCGGGAGAAACGCTGGCGCTGGTAGGCGAATCCGGCTCGGGTAAAAGCGTCACGGCCCTGTCAGTCATGCGGCTCCTGCATGAGGCCGCCGTCGTCTATCCGCAGGGAGAGATTCTGTTCGCCGGTGAGAACCTGTTAACGGCATCAGAGCAGCACCTTCGCGGACTGCGTGGCAATCAAATGGCGATGATTTTTCAGGAACCCATGGTTTCTCTCAATCCGCTGCACAGCATCGAAAAACAGCTGTACGAAGTTCTGTCTTTGCATCGCGGGCTGCGGCGGGAAGCGGCACGGGCAGAGATTATTCGCTGTCTGGATCGCGTCGGTATTCGCCAGCCCGCCTCGCGACTCAATGATTTTCCGCACCAGCTCTCCGGCGGTGAACGCCAGCGCGTCATGATCGCCATGGCGCTGCTCACCCAACCGAAGCTGTTGATTGCCGATGAACCGACGACCGCACTGGATGTCACGGTACAGGCGCAAATCCTTACCCTGCTGCGTGAACTGCAACAGGAACTGAATATGGGGATGCTGTTTATTACGCATAACCTGAACATCGTTCGTCAGCTGGCGGATAACGTGAGCGTCATGCGCGCCGGTCAGGTGGTGGAGCACAACCGCAGCGCGGTTCTGCTTCGTCAGCCGGAGCACGCTTACACTCAGCAACTCCTTGCGGCCAACCCGGAAGGCCGCGCCGTGCCGCTCGCGGCCGAATCTCCTGTGATGCTGAACGTGGCGCATTTGCGCGTCACTTTCCCCCTGCATCAGGGGCTGTTTAAGCGTAAAACGGGCGAAAAGATTGCCGTCAACTCGATCAGTTTTCGCCTGAAACGCGGGGAAAGCCTGGGGCTGGTGGGCGAATCCGGTTCGGGGAAAAGCACCACCGGGCTGGCCCTGCTGCGACTGATAGCCGCTCAGGGCGAAGTCTGGTTTGATCATCAACCGCTGCATCAACTGTCACGTAAACAGCTGTTGCCGCTTCGCCGCCGTATTCAGGTAGTGTTTCAGGATCCTGACTCTGCGCTTAATCCGCGCATGACCGTCCTGCAAATTATCGCCGAAGGGCTGGCGGTGCATTTTCCGCAGTTGAGTGCGGCACAGCAGGAAGAGCGGGTTATCGCGGTGATGGCAGAAGTCGGGCTGGACACGGAGAGCCGCCATCGTTATCCGGCAGAGTTTTCGGGCGGACAGCGGCAGCGAATCGCTATTGCACGCGCACTGATTCTGGAGCCTGAACTGCTGTTGCTGGATGAACCCACATCATCGCTGGATCGCTCGGTCCAAAAACAGATTCTGGATCTGCTGCGTGGACTGCAACAGCAACGTCAGCTCAGCTATGTGTTTATCAGCCACGATCTGGAAGTGGTTCGCTCGCTCTGCCATCAGCTGATCGTCCTGCGACAGGGAGAGGTGGTGGAACAAGGTGACTGTGAAACGTTATTCGCCGCCCCACAGCAAGCCTATACTCGCGAGCTGCTCAGGTCAGTGGCGCTCAGCGACCAATAAAGGTCTCCGCAATCGCAACGCCCTGGTTTTTCAGACAGCAGTTAGTGGCGCTTTCATCACAACGGCGGATAAAAAGACAGGGTTGCCCTTCGCACTCGGCAATTTTGCCATCGACCTGAATGGCGGTCAGCATGTCTTTCAGTTCATGCAAAATCTCCCAGGCGGGCACGCCATCATGGCTTATCAGACGAAGCGCGATAACATCGTGCTCTTCTGAATCCGTATCGTCAGTCTCAATCACGCTATGACGATCGCTCAACCAGCGAAACCGCTGGGGTAAACGATGCACCACCGAAAGTTGCAACATAGTGATCAGTATCTCCAGAGAATGCAGCCAATTCACCACCAACGGTATCAGCATCGCGCGCCGAACCTGTCATGCGCGTTATCTGCCAAATTGCGAGTTGAATCTCATTTTGGGCTATATGTACCGCGTTTAATGATAACTAACAATCATTTTAGACCCAATGTGATTACTTTATTTGCTATTTTTTTTCACAAATAAGAAACATTATTGTCTTTGCAGGTCAGGACAGGCGACAGCGAAGGCTGCCGCCTGCTTAGCGGGCGGCAGAATGCGGACGTGACGCGTAGAGAAAGAGCGCAACGGAGAGCGTTGCACAGAGCGCAATGGTGCCCACCATAGGCCAGGCACTGTTAAAGCTGAACAGGGAGAGCAGCGCACCGGCCAGTGCGCCTACGCCGAAACGTAGCGTGCCCGCCAGTGAAGACGCCGTACCGGCCATGTGCGGAAATTCATCCAGAATTACCGCCATGGCATTTGATGACACCATGGACACACAGCCGATAAACATGGCGATACCGAAGACCAGCGGCAAAAACCCCAGATCAAACGCGCTGACCACCAGCAACCAGATGCCCATCGCAAACTGCACCAGTAACCCAAAACGGAACAGGGTGACAGGGCCAAAACGGCGCACCGCGCGGCTGTTAATCAGGGTCATGATGAACAAAAACACGATATTCAGGCCAAAATAATAGCCAAAGCTTTGCGGCGAAATATGATTGAGCTCGATGTAAACAAACGGGCCCGCATTGAGAAAGGTAAACAGTCCCGCAAAGGAGAACCCGCTCGACAGCATATAGCTGAACGCCCGTTTATGGCGAAATAAAGCCACAAAATTCCCTAGCGTCGTGCGCAGATGAAAACGCTGGCGCTGCGCAGGCTTCAGCGTTTCCCGAATCTGGGTCGCGACCAGAACGGTGGTAATCAGCGCGGCTATCGAGAGTGTCCAGAAAATGGCGTGCCAGCTCCAGAGCAACAGCAGCCAGCCACCGATAATGGGGGCCAGCAGTGGCGCAATGGTGGTGATTAACATCACGAAGGACATCATGCGCGAAAACTCCTCTTTCGAGTAGCTGTCGCGCATCAGGGCATTAATCACGACACTGGCAGCCGCAGCGGACAGGCCGTGCAAAAAACGCATCGCGATAAGCTGTTCTATTGACTGAGAAAGCGCGCAGGCTGCCGCCGCACAGGCAAATATCAGGGTGCCCAGCGTTATCACCGGTTTGCGACCATAGCTGTCGGCCAGCGGACCGTAGATCAACTGCCCAATGGCGAACCCCAGAATATAAAGATTGAGCGTCATCTGTACGCTGCCTGCGGATACCGCAAACTGACGCGCAATTTGTGGCATGGCAGGCAGATACATATCTATCGACAATGGCATCAACATCGCTAACAGGCCGAGAATGATCACCAACCCCATTGGCGAATTTTTTTCCTTGCGCACCGGCTTTCTCGCTATTTCTGTTTCAGTTCGTCAGGCAAGCCAATGCTGGCTATCTCTTCTTCTGTTAACGGGCGGTATTCTCCCGGTTCCAGGTCCTCGTCCAGGACGATGGCGCCAATGCGCTCACGGTGTAACTCCACCACCCGATTCCCCACGGCGGCGAACATGCGTTTGACCTGATGATAGCGCCCTTCGCTGATCGTCAGCAGGACTTCCGTCGGTGTGATGATCTCAAGCTGTGCGGGTTTGGTCAGGCTCTTTTCGTTATGCAGTTGTACACCTGCGCTGAACTGCGCAGCGGTATCGTCGCTTACCGGCGCTTCAAGCGTCACACGGTAGGTTTTCTCACAATGGTGACGCGGTGAAGTGATACGGTGCGACCACTGTCCGTCGTCCGTCAGCAGCACTAATCCGGTCGTATCGATATCCAACCGGCCTGCGGCGTGCAGTTTGAATGCCATTGGTTCTTCGATGAAATAGACGATGGTAGGATGATCGGGATCGTCCGTGGAGCAGACATAGCCCTGCGGTTTATTCAGCATGAAATAGCGCGGCCCGGTCTGCATCTGAAGCACGTTGCCGTCATACTCGACCTCGTGATCGGGCTGGAGTTTGAACGCGGTATCGCGCACCACCTCACCATTAACGGTGACACGTTGACCACGGATTTCGCGTCCGGCGATAGCACGGCTGATTTCCAGTTGCTGAGAAATGAATTTGTCGAGTCGCATGAATGTGTTTTGCCTGTTACTGCGGAGGGAAACTAAAACGGCGTTATTAACCGTTGAAAAAGTCTGGGAAGTATAGCCTGAACGGCGTCTCTCTGACAGCGCGTTTATAGACGATTCGTGGCATAATTGCAGCAAGTTTTCCAAAAGTGAGCAGCATGTCTTTTACTTTACGTCCCTATCAACAGGAAGCGGTTGATGCCACCGTCGCCCACTTCCGGCGTCATCATGAACCTGCCGTGATAGTGCTGCCCACCGGGGCAGGAAAAAGCCTGGTGATCGCGGAACTGGCACGCCTGGCACGCGGCCGGGTGCTGGTGCTGGCGCATGTCAAAGAGCTGGTGGCGCAAAATCACAGCAAATATCAGGCTTACGGCCTGGAGGCTGATATCTTTGCGGCAGGCTTACAGCGCAAAGAGAGCCAGCGAAAAGTCGTGTTTGGCAGCGTGCAGTCCGTTGCGCGAAACCTCAGCCTGTTTGACAGCGCCTTTTCGCTGGTGATCGTGGATGAGTGTCACCGCATTGGTGACGACAAAGAGAGCCAGTATCAACAGATTTTTACGCATCTGCGTCAGCACAATCCCAACCTGCGTTTACTGGGCTTAACGGCCACACCGTTCCGTCTGGGCAAGGGCTGGATCTACCGTTTTCATTATCACGGAATGGTGCGTGGCGACGAAAAAGCCCTGTTCCGCGACTGCATCTATGAACTGCCCCTGCGCTATATGATTAAGCACCAGTTTCTGGTGCCCCCTGAACGGCTGGATATGCCGGTGGTGCAGTATGATTTCAGCCGCCTGACCGCGCAAGCGAATGGCCTGTTTAGCGAAGCCGATCTGAACCGGGAACTTAAACAGCAGCAGCGTATTACCCCACAGATCATTCGTCAGGTTGTGGAATTTGCCGACGATCGCCAGGGCGTGATGATTTTTGCTTCCACGGTCGAACACGCACGGGAAATTCTGAGCCTGCTGCCGGAAAACAGCGCGCTGGTCTCGGCGGAAACCCATGCCAAAGACCGCGACGCCCTGATCGCCGCCTTTAAAGCCCAGCAGCTTAAATTTCTGGTGAACGTCGCCGTGTTAACGACCGGCTTCGATGCGCCGCATGTGGACCTGATTGCCATCCTGCGTCCCACGGAATCGGTCAGCCTGTATCAACAGATTGTGGGGCGTGGTCTGCGCTTGTCTCCCGGCAAGAAGGACTGCCTGATTCTGGACTATGCCGGTAATCCCCACGATTTGTTTACGCCCGAAGTGGGGACGCCAAAAGGGAAAAGCGACAATCAGCCCGTGCAGGTGTTTTGCCCTGCCTGCGGTTTCGCCAACACCTTCTGGGGCAAAGCCACAAGCGATGGCATGGTGATTGAGCACTTCGGCCGGCGATGCCAGGGCGTTTTAGAGGACGACGAGGGCGAGCGTGAACAGTGCGACTACCGTTTCCGCTTTAAAAACTGCCCGGAGTGCAACGCAGAGAACGACATTGCTGCGCGTCGCTGCCGCGAATGCGACAAGATTCTGGTCGATCCTGACGATATGCTCAAAGCCGCCCTGAAACTGAAAGATGCCCGGGTTCTGCGCTGCGGTGGCATGACCCTGGAACAGGGCCGCGATGAAAAAGGCGAATGGCTCAACGCCACCTACTTTGATGAAGACGGCACCAGCGTCAGCGAGCGCTTTCGCCTGCAAACCCCTGCACAGCGCAAGGCCTTCGAACAGCTCTTTATGCGCCCGCACCAGCGCGCACCCGGCGTGCCGCTGGGCTGGCAAACCGCCGCCGATGTGCTGGCCTTACAGCCGCTGCTGCGTCATCCCGATTTTGTTGTGGCGCGCGCCAAAGGCCGCTTCTGGCAGATTCGCGAGAAGCTGTTTGACTATCAGGGCCGTTTCCGCCGGGCCAATGAACTCCGCTAGGTCGTATTAGGGTTTGCCCCGGTGGGGGATTACGGCTATAATGCCGCCCGCTTTTGCATGTGCATCAGCGGTGTTGAATAACCCTTCTGTTACTGGGTCGCCTGTAGCAGAAATTATAAAGAGACGTATTAATGTTCACTATCAATGCAGTAGAACGTAAAGAGCAGGGTAAGGGTGCGAGCCGCCGCCTGCGCGCAGCAAACCGTTTCCCGGCCATCATCTATGGTGGTTCAGAAGCGGCTGTTTCTATCGACCTTGACCACGACCAGGTAATGAACCTGCAAGCGAAGCCAGGCTTCTACGAAGAAGTTCTGACGCTGGTTGTTGATGGTAAAGAAACCAAAGTTAAAGTGCAGGCTGTTCAGCGTCACCCGTTCAAGCCAAAACTGCACCACATCGACTTCGTTCGCGCTTAATTGCCGGGTGAGTTGAAAGTAGAAGGGCCGGTTGCGAAACCGGCCCTTTTATTTTGTCTGCGGTCAGCCGGAACGCCGTGTCCGGCTCGCCATTACTTACTGCTGGTACGGCGCTGTAGCTGTTCGCGCAGGTTGGGCGGCGTGCCCTTGATAGTCAGGGTATCCGTCACCGGGTCCCAGAAAATGCGCTCGCCGAGCAGCATGGCATCAAAATTTAGCGTCAGCCCCCCGCCGCTCCCGGCAAATTTGGTTAACTGACGTAAGGTGCTGCGGTCGGCCGGGAAATGTTCTTCCAGTTCATAGCCCTGCTCCTGGGTAAAGGCTTCAAACGTTTTATCCCCCAGCGGTGGCAGTTCGCCAGACAGCGCCTTCAGCGCAATCTCTTCGCCTGCCTGAAGTTGCTCATTACAGTAGCTGTAAACCTGCTGGCGATAATTTTGCCGCTCATTTTTATCCAGATTCGACTCGTCACAGTAATCATCTACCGCCTGTAACAGGCCACGGTTTTGTGCTTTGGTATCCAGGCCGACTTCCGCGCCCAGGAAATCCATAAAGAAATCGGCCACTTTGCGCCCGACCCGGCCGCGCAGAAAAGTCAGGTAACGGGTGGATTCGGGATTGGTTTCCCATTCGGTGAGATCGATACGTGCCACGATATCCGCATGATTGATATCCAGATAGTGTGTGCTACTGATATCCATTTGTTCGTTGACGCGCATACTGGACTGGCTGTTCAATACCGCCACCAGTAAATACTCTACCGCCAGGTAACGATACTGAATAAACAGCACCACGCCGCCTTCTGCAAAGGGATACTTTGCCAGTTCATCACGCAGGCGTCCGGTCGCCGCCCGGCTAAAGGCGAGGAAATCATCATGTCCTTTGCGGCAGTTACGCAGCGCCTCGGCCAGTTCGCTTTCCGCATTAAACAGCCCGTAAGCTTTACTCTTCGCACTGTAAACACGGTGCAACTCTTCCGCCATTGCTTCGACCGTGCTGGTGGCCGGCAGTAACGAATCACGCAACACCAGCTCTAGCTGATTTTCATCACGTTTAATTAACTGATGCAAGGCAATCTGGTCGATATCCAGACTCATGGTAAACTCCTCCTGGTAGCACAGGCGCGTATTCAAACACCGCCAGCAGCAGCTTTCAACTCTCTACATAACGCAGACCGGATGCTTTCGATAAATTTGCGGAAAAAAGTGCGTTGTTCCGGTACTATATCGCCTTTTGAGACGAGATAAGTTTTCGCTATGCCACAATCATCCCGTTACAGCGACCAACGCGTTGAACAACTCCTCGCGGAAATGGCGCAGGTTTTGCAAAAAGACCAGGCTCCCACCGATCTCTCCCTGATGGTTCTGGGGAACATGGTAACCAACCTGATTAACAGCGATGTTGCGCCTGCGCAACGCCGCGCTCTGGCTCGTTCTTTTGCTGATGCGCTACAGGCGTCGGTAGACGACAGTACTCATTAATTTGCCGGTCTGACGTAAAACTATGGTAACCAACCGACAGCGCTACCGCGAAAAAGTCTCCCAGATGATTAGCTGGGGACACTGGTTTGCTCTGTTTAATATCTTTTTCGCGCTCATTTTGGGTAGCCGCTATTTGTTGGTTGCCGACTGGCCTGCCTCCCTGGCGGGACGTATCTATGCGTACAGCAGTTGGATTGGCCACTTCAGCTTTATTGTCTTTGCCGCCTATTTACTGATTATTTTTCCGCTGACGTTCGTCGTTATGTCGCAACGTCTGATGCGGGTCCTGTCGTCGGTGGTGGCCACGGCAGGACTGACACTGCTGATGGTCGACAGCGCGGTATTTAACCGTTTCCATCTTCACCTTAATCCGGTGGTATGGGAACTGGTGATCAATCCTGATCAAAGTGAGATGGCGCGCGACTGGCAGTTGATGTTTATCGGCGTGCCGCTGATTTTTCTGGTGGAGATTTTGTTTGCCACCTGGAGCTGGCAGAAGCTACGTAGCCTGAACCGCCGCTCTTTTGGCAAACCGCTGGCGGCCCTGTTTATCTGCGCCTTCTTTGCCAGCCACCTGATGTATATCTGGGCGGACGCCAACTTCTACCGCCCTATTACTATGCAACGCGCCAATCTGCCGCTCTCCTACCCGATGACCGCGCGACGTTTCCTGGAGCGCCACGGCTTACTGGATGCGCAGGAATATCAACGCCGCCTGGTACAGCAAGGCGATCCCGAAGCGGCGGCCGTGCAGTATCCGCTGAGCGATATCACCTTTGCGGATAAAGGTACGCGCGATAACCTGTTAGTGATCACGGTGGATGGCCTGAACAGCGCCAACACCGACACGGCGCTGCCCGCGCTAGGCGCGTTTGCCCGTCAGAACGTGCGTTTCACGCAGCACTTCAGCGCAGGCGATAACGCTGAAAGAGGGCTGTTTGGCCTGTTCTACGGTATTTCACCCAGCTATATGAACGGCGTGCTGGCGCAACGTACGCCTTCTGCCCTGCTGACGGCGCTGAGTACGCAGGGCTATCAGTTTGGTTTGTTCTCTTCTGACGGCTTCAACCAGCCGTTGTACCGTCAGGCGCTGTTGTCAGATTACTCGCTGCCTGCCAGCGGCGATCAGCCCAATGCCAGCACCGTATCGCAATGGCAAAACTGGCTGAGCACGCAAAAAGTTGACGGCACGCCATGGTTCTCCTGGCTGGCCCTGAACGGACCGGATATCAGCGGCAACAATGACAAAACCCGCCAGCGCAGCTATCTGCGCCAGGCACCGGCACTAAATGAACAGATTCAGGCGATCCTCACCACGCTACAGCAGCGTGATTTGCTGAAAAACACTGTGGTCGTGATTACTGCACAGCACGGTATTGCGCTGGAGGGCGATCCGGATAACGAGGGAAATCGCCAAAACCTGCAGGTGCCGCTGGTGATTCACTGGCCGGACACGCCCGCACAGACGGTGACGCGCCTTTCCGATCATCAGGACGTGATGGTGACGCTGATGCAGCGCTTGCTGCATGTGCGAACGAATCCGGTGAATTATGCGCAGGGTGAAGATCTGTTTGCGGCACAGCGCCGTCATGACTGGGTGACCAGTAGCGAAGACAATAAGCTGGTCATCACCACGCCGAAAGTCACGCTGGTGCTCAACAATAACGGTAGCTATCGCGCCTACGACGCAGACGGCAATACGTTGAAGGATCATAAACCCGAGCTGGCGCTGTTGTTGCAGGTGCTTACAGAAGAGAAGCGTTTTATCGCTAACTGATTAATAATAAGGCAGTTAGGCGTTGGAACGCTTGCATTCGTGCTGATAATCAGTAGACTAGCTCTCCAAAGTTCGGCACGTAGCGCAGCCTGGTAGCGCACTGTCATGGGGTGTCAGGGGTCGGAGGTTCAAATCCTCTCGTGCCGACCAAATTATCCCGAAAAAACCAACCTTTACGGTTGGTTTTTTTATGTCTGTCTCTGGGCCCGCCAACCTGGCCGGCCCGACCTGTATTCAACCCCGCAGATCAATCAGCACCCGGTTCCAGCTCAGCGGCGGCAACGTCACCTGCATCTGACGACGTTCAGCCTCAGTGAGCGTGCGTGACGTTGGCACCACGTTGTCGGGCTGAGCAAAAGTGTTTTTTGCGTCCAGCGCATAACCTGCCAGTATGCTGTGTTCGGCTATCGTCCCTTCACCAAAGCCATTGAGCATAAAGGCCACATCCGCTGCATCATGCTCGTGCATATTGAGCGCGAAGAAGGCAATTTGCTGTTTCTCTTCGTTGTACACCGCCGCGCTCTGTATCTGCCGGGTTTCGCCGTGCACCGTATTCAGGGTGGGAACATTGGCAAAATAGCGTAAGGCATGCCCTCGCCCGCAATGGCTCACCATCTGGAAAGGCCAGTAGATCGTCTGGCGAATGGCCTCGCCTCCCGGACGGGTAAAGATGGGGGCAATCACATTAACTAACTGGGCCAGAGAAGCCATTTTTACGCGGTCACAGTGATTGAGTAACGAGCACATCAGCCCGCCAAACGTCAGCGCGTCAAGGAAGGTGTAAGACTGTTCAAGTAACGGCGGTGCTTCCTGATAGCGATTAGCGGGATCGGTAAAGTAATCCTGCCAGGGCTCGCCTTCGATGGACCAGATATTCCATTCATCAAACGACAGCATCATTTTTTTATCGCTACGCAGTTTGGCTTTCACATAGTCGGCTGTGGCCGTGATGGTATGAATAAAATCATCCATTCGCTGGAAAGACGCCAGGAAGTCCTGCGGATTGCCGGTGCTGTTTTCAAAATAGTGGTGGCAGGAAAGGTAATCGATCTGATGATAAAGCCCTTCCAGAACGATGCGATCCCATTCCGGATAACTGGCCTGTAACGAGTTTGAACTGCCACAGGCGACCAGCCTGATATCCTGATCGACCCAGCGCATGATTTTTGCCGTTTCACGGGCTTTTTTCACGTAATCTTCTGCACTCAGTTGCCCGGTTTGCCAGTCACCGTCCATCTCGTTACCCAGGCACCAGAGTTTAAAATTGTACGGCGCTGCCCGACCATGCTGGATACGCAAGTCGCTCAGCGCGGTCCCCGATGCCACATTACAGTACTCAATAAAGTAACCGGCCTCCTGCGGCGTGCCGGTGCCAAGATTTACGGCAATCATGGGTGTCAGCCCATAGCTTTCACACCAGGTCGCGAACTCATCAATGCCAAACTGATTGCTCTCTTTGGTAAGCCATGCGTAATCCAGCCGCACCGGACGCTCAGCTTGCGGCCCAATACCGTCTCGCCAGTTGTAACCAGAGACAAAGTTGCCACCAGGATAGCGTACGGTGTTAATCCCCAGATCCTGCACCAGGGCCCCCACATCCTGACGAAAACCGTGCCGATCCGCCGTGACATGACCGGGTTCATAAATACCGCTGTAGACCGCACGTCCAAGATGTTCCACAAAAGAGCCGTACAGCGCGTCATTGACCTGGCCGATGTAGTTTTGTTTTTGAAAAAAGTACTTAATCATTTTCTCCCCTTCTGTCTTCTCTGTGGCGAACGCGCAGAGGCTCACTCAGCATGCGCCGATAACAGGTCGTCTTCGATGGTTTTCATTTTGGCCGTGGTCAGTATGTAGCGCGTGCGGACCAGCCACACAGAAAGCAGATAACCCACGACCGGAATCCAGACCATCAGCGTATAAATGCCCGCAATCGCGCTAGCTTTTTGAATGGCGACATTGGCCTGATAACCGGTAACCGACAGCACTGCCCCCACCATCGCGCCACTGACAGCCAGCGCAATTTTGAGTGAAAACAGGTTACCGGAGGCACAGATGCCGGACAGACGTTTACCCGTTTTCCAGTCGCCATAGTCATCCACATCGCCAATAAACGACCACAGAATGGGCGCGCCAATCTGATGAATCACTGACAGAACAAAGAACCAGACAAAGACCACCAGCACACTCTGCGCGGGCAGAAAAAAGAACCCGACAGACATCATCAGCGCGATAGCTTTGCATACCTGGTAAACGGTGACTTTGCACCAGCGGTTGGTGAAATACGGTGTGATATAGGAACCCAGAATCCCGGCGACAATCCCGGTGCTCAGAAATAGCGTGGCATAATAATCGTTTAGCCCCATCACGTATTTGGCAAAATAAATACACGCGGCCCCGCGCACAAACGACGGAATACAATCCAGGAACATGGCAAAGACACAGACGACCCACTGATCGTTTTTCATGATTTGCCGGATAATGTTAAAGATGGAATCCCCGGCGTTGCTTTTGGGGATCACGCGCTCCCGTGTCGTAGCCACGCAAAAGACAAACAGGAACAGGGAAATCACGGCAAAAATCGTAATGACCCAAAAGAAGCCCATTTGCCGGTTGCCATTACCGAAGAAAGCCACCATCGGTAACAATGTCAGAGTACAGAATAAGCTGGCAAAGCCAGCGCCCATAAAACGAAACTGCTGACAGGACACCCGCTCCTGCGCATTGGTGGTGATAACACCGCCTAGCGAGCAGTACGGAATATTCACACCGGAATACAGCAGTGACAAAATCAGATAGGTAATAAACGCATACAGGATCTTTGCATTGCCCTGCAAATCGGGCGTGTAAAACATCACCATACAACTCATCGCAAACGGTACGGCGAAGCCAATGATCCACGGACGAAAGCGCCCCCAGCGTGTGGTGGTTTTATCAATCCAGGCGCCATAAAAAGGATCAAAAATCGCATCTGCAAAACGGACAACAAGAAAGATGGTCGCCACCACGCCCGGAGCCAGACCAAATATATCCGTATAAAAAAATGACAGGAACAGGGTTATCGGGTTGAACAGCATATTACAGGCTGCATCACCGGCCCCAAATCCGGCCTTCTCAATAAAGCCTACACGACCCGAGCGGTCTGACTGAACAGCGTAATCGGCATGAATGGTTGACGTTATGTGCGTTTTCATTTTCCACCTTCCTGAAAAGAGGTGGCGATAAGCATATGTTTTAGAGGTATTTTTAACCTACGATAACGCTCTCATAAGCAAAATAATAACCATATATTCCATGTATTCAGCGTATATGGGCATATATTCAGACATCATCTCGCCTGGGATAAAACCGACAGCAGCCTGGTTAATACGCGTCAGTCACCATCAAAAATTTAATTTTCTGCAAGTATAAAACCTGACGCTAATCACCTTCCCTGTGCAAAGGAGAAAAACGCCGACGATATTATTCCTTCTCTGATTCGTCTCTTCCCTGTCTTTATCTGCAATGCGGTTTGCTGCGATGGAGACCTCCGCGCGTTACCCGCACTCACCTTCATGAGACAATGCGATGCATCGACAAAACATCGTGGTTAACGACCCGCGCTGAAACAGATAGCCGCGCACGTCAACAACAGCAGGGTCACCACCCCCGGGCTGACGGCCCGTGCCGCGCGGCTTACATTCAGGCACAAACAACATTTATTTAACCGCGGTCGCGCGAAGAGCAGGCGCACGCTACGCTTATCGCCATCAACAGGTTTGTGGTTGAATACCAGCAACATTTCCAGGCTTACGATTAACATGAATTATTTTAACGACATACAACACTTTATCGAGAATAAACCCGCCCTTTCTATTGCTGTTAACCTCCTGGTGTTGATTGTCGCGGGCCTGGTAGCCCATCTGATATGCAAATTTTTTGTGGTCAGAGTGGTGCGTAAAGTGTTCTTCAGCAGTCACAAGAATCAGGTGCCGCTGGATAAAGATGTCAGATTGTCTGAAAAACTATCCAATTTTATTCCGGTCATCACGGTCTACTTCCTGTTACAGTTTATGCCGGACCTGCCCGAGCACCTGTTAATCGCCATAAAAACCATTTGCGGCATTTTATTTATGGTTTATCTGTCGCTGTTTTTTAATGAAGTACTGGAGATTGTGAACATCTCCTATGTCAAAAAATCAAAACGTAAAAATCATTCAATCAAGGGCTATATTCAGGTCGGTAAGATTCTGGTCCACATTATCTCTGCGATAATGATCCTGGCCATTATGTCGAATAAGTCGCCAGCCATTATCATCTCCAGTCTGGGTGCCGTGGCAGCGGTTCTGATGCTGGTCTTTCAGCACACCTTGTTATCACTGGTGGCGAATATTCAGCTCTCATCGAATGACGTGCTACAGCTTGGCGACTGGATTGAGCTGCCCGCGAATAATATCAGTGGCGAGGTCATTGATATCGCGCTGCACACCATCACCATTCGTAACTGGGACAATACACTTTCGCGTGTGCCCACAAAAACCTTTCTGACCGAAACGTACACCAACTGGCAGGCAATGTTTTCCTCCGGGGCACGACGCATTATGCGGAGTTTCTACCTTGATCAAACGTCAATACGCTTTGTAGATCATGCCATGCTGGAGCCGATGGTTCAGGTCCGCGGCATCAGCGAACAACTGTCAAAGCTGATGGATGGTCGGGAACTGAGCGCGGTCGGTGACCGTTGGTTTGTTGAAAACGGCATGACTAACCTGATGGTCTTTCGTCACTATCTTACTGCCTGGCTGACACAGCGGGAGGATATCCACAAAGACATGTATATCGTGGTGAGATCGCTGAAACCGTCAGCCGAAGGGTTACCGATTGAGATCTACTGCTTTACCTCCTCCGTACTCTGGGTGGACTATGAAAATACGCAGTCGGCAATCTTTGAATATATCTATGCCATCGCTAACGTTTTTTCATTACGTATTTATCAGCGCCCGTCCGGCAGCGATCTCAGTTTTCTGTCGCAGGGGCCTGTCCGGCAAGCAACAGAAAGTGAACCCCAACCGTGAAAGCGGAAAACGCAGAACAGATAGCATGGCAGTGAGCGGATAGTGAGTCGGGCCACGCTGAGGCGGTTTCCCTCTGGCTTGCCAGAAAAAGGCCTGAAAGGGAGATTCAGGAAAAAAGTCATTGGGTTAACGTGACATGCAAAGTGTTTGTGGCTTCACAAAACGGGCAAATATGACAGCCATTCATGAAATTGAAACAATTTTGTAATAAAAATAACTTATTCTGTTTCTTCCTGAAATCGAGGATACAGATATGGTCATCAAAGCTAAGAACCTGAAGGATGCAGAAGACTTACTGCATTCAGGCATCAGTAAGGTGGAGCTGGCATACGACATCGGTTGTGACGATTTCTTCCGTCTGGCAAGTCAGTGGTGCGATCGCGGTGCGCGCATCAGTAAAGGCCAACACCACTTTGTCGTGTCCCTGAAAAACTTTGCCATCCCACCCAATGATTGATTATCTCAAGCGACCAACCCACCGTTGTTGGCTCTGGCACTGTCAGGCCTGAGTGGAAGCTGAAAACGCCAACCCAACATTGAAAAGCCGCTGATTTGAGCGGCTTTATCTTTTGTCTTATTTCCGTTAATCGTCGATGCGCCGGCAACGGCTGCCACGCGTCTACAAGCCGGTATCGGTAAGCTTTATCGCATCCTGCGTGGCCCGCTCGCGCTCACTGTCGGTTAACTCATACAGCCTGCCATCGCGCATCTCCAGCAGACGATCGGCATGAATGAAGTAGTGATCATCATGGCTGATTGCAAAGACGGTTTTGCCCGCCGCCTGCAACGCAGGCAGCAGTTCGCGGTAAAACACCCGGCGGAAATGCGGGTCCTGATCGGCGGCCCACTCATCCAGCAGCAAGACGTCGCGTTGTTCCGCCACCGCCAACAGTAACGCCAGCCTTTTGCTCTGCCCCTTCGACAGTTGCAGATTAAGTATCTTATTCCCCTCAATCTTCAGCTTGTCCTGCATTTTTAGCTTTTCAAGCCATAGCTGGACGCGGGCAGGCGAAGCCGGTTCGCCCTGACTGTCAATCAGGCGATCAAACAGGTGCACATCGGTAAAGACGGCTGAAAAATGCTGCCGCCAGGCATCCCGGTCGCCAGCATCGACCGGCTGACCGTCGATCACCAGACAACCGGACTGGGGCTGATACAGACCTGTCAGCAGCATCGCCAGCGTCGACTTACCGCTGCCGTTACCGCCAATCAAAAACACCAGTTCGCCACGACGAAGCGTCAGGTTGACCGGCCCCACCCGAAACCCGTTTTCACCGTAATGAAAGGTGAGGTCGCGCAACTCAAGCGTTTGCCACGGAGTTGTTGCTGCGGGGACAGGAAAATCAGGCTGATAAGGTGCAAGTTCAAACAGCGCGAGTTTGCGAAAGGCCACCTGCGCGCTGAGCAATGTCGGCAAGGCCCCTACCGCCGACAGCAGCGGCGTGCGCAGAAACAGCAGCGTCAGGGAAAACGTTGCTGCGACAGCCGTATTCGCCCAGCCCAGACTGTTTGCCATGAAAAAGACCATGCCGATAGCACCCAGCGTCATGATATTGGACCAGTTGACGGCACTGAGGTGGAAAGTATCGGCGCGCACAATGTGGTGCCGGTAAGCGCGGGCATCCTGCTGATAAACCGTGTCATAAATCAGTCGGGCACGCGCGCGGTTAAGCTGCAGCTCTTTACGTCCTTCAATCACCGTCTGGTAGTCACGGTAAAGGTTGTCTTCAACTTCACGCAGTTTCGCCATGTGCTGATAAACCCGGGAAACCAGCATCCAGCCGCCCACCAGCGTCACAGCCAGCCAGCCGCTGGTCACCAGCAACATTTTCGGCGACAGCCAGGCAAGATAGAGCGCTGACCCCAGCGTGATAATGATGCCCTGAATCAGCTCCGGCAGACGCACAAACGCAAGGGTAATGGCCCGGATATCGCTGGTTAATCCTGCCAGCAGTTGCGCACTGCCTGTTTGCTCAATGCGCTCCACGCGCGTATCCAGAATACGTTTGATAAATTCGCCGCGCAGCCGCCAGACAAACTGATGCCCCAGCCAGGTCAGCGACAGCTGTGAAGCCAGGGTCACTGCCATCAGCAGCGCGACCTGAGCCAGAAAAGCCGGCAACACGCTTAGCGAGGTATTCACCGCAACAATCATCTGGCTGTTAATAAACGCAATCATGCCTAATCCCAATGCCGCACTCAGCAGGGTGAGCAAAATCACGCCAATAAACGGCCAGCGATACTGATTAAAAACAACCTGTAACAACGCCATAAAACCTTACCCGGCAATCCAGTGAGCCTGCAGTGTAAAGTGATGGCAAATGATAGCAATAGTTATTCGCACTAACTTGCGCACGTTAAAACGCCCGGCGAAATGTCAGGTTATAGCGGAACGCGCCAGTCAGCGGATGAATACCGGCTTTCAGCGGCAATATTCCATGGTAACGCAGGCGAGACGGGCCGCCCCAGACCACCACATCGCCGTGTTCAAGTAGCACCCGCTGCGCCTGATCGCTGCGTTCAAAGCCACCAAACTGAAATACAGCAGGCAACCCCAGCGACACAGAAACGATCGGCTGACGCAGATCTTTCTCGTCTTTATCCTGATGCAAAGTCAGTTTTGCCCCAGGTTCATAGCGGTTGATCAGGCAGGCATCTGGGTTAAACGCCGGAAAGCCCGCCTCTTCTGCCGCCTGACGGGCCAGTAGCCGGAACGTCTCCGGCATCGCAGGCCACTGGCGTTGATGTGTGCTGTCCTGCTCACTGTAACGGTAGCCGCGCGCATCCGTGGACCAGCCAAAATCACCGCAGTTGGTCATGGCGACGGACATGCGGTGTCCTCCCGGCGTAATACGGTGTTCAAACGGATTGCTCTTCGCAATCGTCATGATCGCCTCATACAGTGCGTCGGCCTGATCGCGGGCACGTCGCCGCAATATCACGGCGCCGTCCGCCAGCGGTTCCTGCCAGGGTGAAGCGTCACTAAACAGATCCAGCATGCGTTTCTCTCTGTCAGTCAGATGGAATAATGAAAGCGGTAAATTGTGGCGACATCCAGCTCACAAATTTGTCCCCTTCCTTCGTAATCAGGTACACCGCCAGCTTCTCTTTCAGAGCCAGCGCTTTGGCTTTTTCTGTGCCTAGCACCATAAGCCCGGTATCCCAGCCGTCGGCTTCCATCGCGGTCGTGGCAATCACGGTTGCCGAAACCAGCTTGTGCTCGACAGGCCGGCCTGTGGCCGGATCAATAATGTGGGAGAGGCGTTTACCGTCCAGTTCATAATAGTTGCGATAGCTCCCCGACGTACTGATCCCATGGCCCTGCAGATCGACTCTGGCCTGAACCGCATTTTCTCTGTCGGTCGGTTTTTGAATCGCAACCCGCCACGGCTGGTTCTGTGCATTCATTCCTCGGGATAAGACGGCTCCCCCGACCGACACCAGATAGTTATTGATGCCTTCCTGCTCCATCAGGCGAGCCAGATGATCGGTGGCAAATCCTTCGCCCATAGTGGAGAGGTCGACATACAAGCCTGGCAGATCTTTCTGCAGCCATTGTCCGTTGCTGCCCTGTATGACGCGCAAATGCTGTAAGCCGGTCAACGCTCTGGCCGCAGCAATCTGTTGATCATCGGGAATATGCACGGGCTGTTTATCCGGCCCAAACCCCCATAAATTCACCAGCGGTCCCACCGTAATATCCATGGCACCTGCTGTTTTTTTACCGATACGTAAAGCCATCGTCACAATATCAGCCATGTTTTCACTCACCGGCTGCGGCGTGGTGGCGCGGCTCTGATTAAAGCGAGAGAGCACGGAGGTAGCCTTCCAGGTTGAAAGTTCGGCATCGTCGGCATCCAGTTGTTGCTGAATGCGCTGCTGCAGATCGGCTTTACGCGTTTCATCCACGCCCGCCAGGCTCACCCGCCACACCGTTCCCATCGTTTTCCCTTCCAGCACCATTCCGTCTTTGGTTTTTGATGCGGGATGATCACATCCTGCTACCAGCAGGACCGCCGCCACTAACAGCAGATTAATCTTACTTCTCATCATTATTCATCCATAACGGGCGTTTTATGCCTGTTTCAAAGCATAAACATTAAGTAAATTAAATTAAAACTGGTTGATAAAGCTGAGTGAGTCGCACAGACTGAATCGTTCTCCTCAATACTGAGGGCGTAAGCATAAGGAGCAACAGATGATTTATATAATCCTTGCCGTTGCGCTGGGCCTGTTCGTTATTGGCAGTTATAAAACCTGGCAACAACGCCGTCACCGCCACATGGTTACGACTTATCTGCGCCGTCGTTGATCACGTCTGCACCATCAAAGGTCATTCTCTTCCCCTGAATCGCCGGCCATTGTAGCAAAACGGGCGAGATGTCCGTGGCTATGAGAGCGGTCGGACTGGCATGAATCCTGCACGTGTAATGCTATCTGCGTTGCCGGGAGAGAGAGGATGGAAAAGCCAGAAATCGGAATGACGGCGTTACAACGCTGGTTGAGTTACGCCGCGTTTACCTTGTCAGGTGTGGCGTTTGAAGGGGCGAGATACGGCAACGTTCTTGTGCCGTCAGACGAAAACCATCCGCCAGCCTCGGTGGGTGAGGAATAACGCAGGGAGCGCATAGCGCTCCCTGCTTTTATCAGAACTGGTAAACCAGTCCTACGCCCACCACATCGTCTGTATTGATACCGGCCGCTTTGGTAAAGTCATTATCGTCCAGCAGGTTGATTTTATAATCAACATAGGTCGACATGTTTTTGTTGAAGTAGTAAGTCGCCCCTACGTCGACGTATTTCTTCAGATTTTGTTTGCCCCAGTTCTGGACATCAGTACCGCGTGAGTTGATGTACGCCAGAGACGGACGCAGACCGAAATCAAACTGGTACTGCGCCACCAGTTCCCAGTTGTCGGCTTTATCGGCGTATCCGTAAGCGGTGTTCGCCTGGTTGCCGCTGGTGCTGTCGCCAAAGCTGATGGCGTTATAGGCGCGCGTGTACATCGCGGCCAGGTAAATATTGTTGGCGTCGTATTTCAGGCCACCGGTATAGGCTGCAGCTTTATCACCGCGTCCCAGAATGCCTGGCGCATTACCATTTTGGTTATTAGTACGATCGGACTGGAAGGTCGCGGCACCGATGCCGAAGCCCGATCCCAGATCGTACGTGGTGCTCAGGCCCCAGCCGTCGCCGTTCTCACCCAACACATCACGACCGCCTGACGTTTCAGTGGGGTTATCGTTCTTGCCTTGATACTGAACCGCAAAGTTCCAGCCATCGACCAGTCCGAAGAAGCCGTTGTTACGGTAGGTTGCCATGCCGTTACCGCGCTGGAACATAAAGTTATCCGCGCCATAGGTATCGCCACCGAATTCAGGCAGCACGTCTGTCCACGCGCCAATGTCGTAAGCGACACCGTAGTTACGGCCATAGTCGAATGAGCCCGCATCGCCGAATTTTAACCCGGCAAAGCCAACACGGGTATAGCTGTCAGCTGTTCCCTGGGCTTCTGAATTGTTGAGCGCGGCCTGGTATTCCCACTGGCCGTAGCCGCTCAGTTGATCGGTAACCTGGGTTTCACCCTTGAAGCCAAAACGCACATACGACTGATCGCCATTGCTACTGTCGTTGTCCGAGAAATAGTGCAGGCCGTCTACCTTGCCAAATAAATCTAATTTATTGCCGTCTTTATTATAGATTTCAGCCGCATTTGCCGATCCTGCCGCTGCGAGTAAAGCAGGGATCGCCAGGGAGAGAATGTGACGCTTCATTTTATTACCCTCTGTTATGTGCCTTTTATATTTGCCACTGCTAACCGATGATAAATCGGTTGAAGGCCCATTGTTATTTCAACAAGCGTAATAATCCATCGCTAAAATGATACGAAATTTCAGAAAGTGTTTCTTTAACTGTAAAATTTATTTCAGGATATGAATATTACGGAACTAATTAGCCGCACAGAGTGATAAAAAATAAAGCACAAATTGATAATCCCTTACTTAATAATAGTTATTCCTATGATTTTAGTGGGAATATTCCTAAGCACTCAATGATAAAACATCTTTCCCATAATCCCTATAATTACACCCGCTATCATCATTTATTTCTTATCTTCATTCACCCCCGAATGATTTCTTAAATGCTAATTAAGCGCCGGGCATATTGCCCGGCTTTTTTTTGCCTGCTGTTCAGTGTCTGGTCAGCTGTGCGGAAAATAGCACCGCTAAGTGCTGAATTATTCGTCACTTATGCCGCTTCGCCCTCGCCAAATTAACCCGCGCCTCTTACAAAGTTTCCCCTGTATTTTATCACGGACCGAAACCAGCTAGGTTACCGGTCCGGTTCCACGCCTTATTAACGTTCACGCATCGATTCTTTGACCTTATTCAACGGCTTAAGCAAATAATCCATGACAGATTTCTGCCCTGTCTTGATCTCTACATTCGCTACCATGCCCGGCACAATGGGAAAGCGTCGTCCGGCCCGGTTTGTCAGCTCCGCTTTTTGTGTGCGTACATAAACACGGTAATAAAACTGATCGCGCTTAACCTCATCCTGCAAGGTATCTGGCGAGACCGTTTCCACCACGCCCGGCAGGTCACCGTAGATGGAAGAGTCATAGGCGGTCACTTTCACCACGGCTGGCAGGCCGGGCCGAATATAGGCGATATCACGAGGATTGATACGGGTTTCGATTAGCAGTTGATCTTCCAGCGGCACGATTTCCATCATCTTACCGCCCGGTTCGAGCACACCACCGACCGTGGTGACCTGGATATCCTTCACGATACCCCGAACGGGTGAAGTGAGCGTGGCACGCGTCAGCAGGTCTTCTTTGCCTGCGGCAACCTGTAGCTGGGCATCCAGTTCCGCATTGTTTTTTACCTGCTCTTCATGGGCACGGACCAGATAATCGTTACGTGCCTCATCAATTTTACCGCGCAGATCGCTGACCTGACGGCGCAGGCGAATGACTTCCACCTGCCCTGCGGCGCCCTTCGCCACCAGCGGTTCCGTTAAACGCAGCTCATCCTGAACCAGCCGTAAAGACTGTTGCAGGTTGCTGATCGTCTCTGTCAGGTTACGGCGACGTGATTCGTACAACTGCTTCTCACGCGCCACCAGTTGCGGCTCTTTTAGCGTCTCTGCGCTGAAGGTGAGTGGTGTACCAGACAGCTCTGCGCTCAGTCGCTCAGACGAAGCGCGCAGCGTCCTCACCCGTGCCTGCACTTCACCAAAGTTAGACTGAAAACGGGTGGGATCCAGAGTGGCCAGAATCTGGCCTTTTTCGACGATATCGCCCTCATGCACGTTAAGCTGCTTCACGATGCCGCCGTCCAGACTGTCAATTACCTGCGCACGGGTTGACGGCGTCACTTTTCCGGTGCCGACCGTGACTTCATCAAGAATGGCGAAATGCGCCCAGATCAGAAAAAGCACCAGCGCGGCGGTGCACAACCAGATGATGGTGGATGTGCGTCGCTCATGTTTGGCCAAATCTTTGTCTAACATGACGATGCTCATGCTGCACCTCCCTGACCGGCATCCACGGTCGCGCGCCGCAGGATCTGCTCTTTTGTCCCATCCGCAATGATGCGGCCGTTTTCCATCACCACGATACGATCAACCATCTTCAACAGTGCGGGACGGTGCGTGACCAGGATTAACGTTCGTCCACTGATCCAGATCTGCATCTGGCGGATCACATGATCTTCAAGTTGCTCATCCATCGAGGCGGTGGGTTCATCCAGCAGCACAACCTGTGGCTGGCGCAGAATCATCCGACTGAGCATAATCATCTGGCGCTGTCCGCCCGACAGCCCACGGCCACCTTCATTAATAATGCGATCCAGGCTGGCCGCATCCTGCTGAACCAGCGACAACGCACCGCTGATACGCAGCGCCTGCAGCATCTCCTGTTCACTGGCGTGTGGATTCCCCAGCAGCAGATTCTGACGTAACGTGCCGAAGAACAGTCGCGAATCATGAGAAAGCCAGCCGAGCTGACGGCGGAGATCCGTGGGGTCGATTTGCGCCATATCCACGCCATCGACCAGCACTTTCCCCTGCGTGGCCTGTGCCTGACCGGCCAGAATTTTCAGCAGGGTGGATTTACCTGCACCGACCTTGCCCAGAATGGCGATTTTTTCACCGGGCCTGATGGTTAACTGCTGCACGTTGAGTACGTTCTTTTCGTTCTCTTCATCATAGGTGTAATGCACGTTGCGCAATTCATAGTGCCCGGTCAGCGTCGGACAGTGGGCCAATGTCGCGGTCTCAGGTTTATCGAGTGGTTTTTTCAGTAGCTCATCCAGCCCTTTCATTGCGGTTTTCGCATGCTGCCAGCGGGAAAAGACCATGGTGAGTTGCATCAGTGGCGCGATGGTGCGCGAGGAAAGCAGGCTACAGGCGACCAGCGTCCCGGTCGTGATTTGTGCGTCCAGCACCAGATAGACCCCAAAGACCAGCATGCCCGCATAGGTCAGCTGCTGCACGGTCGATGCCCAGCCCGTGAGTCTGGCCCCCCACAGGCGTTGCTGATTACCGATTGACGCACTGACCTCATGCGTTTGCTCCCACTGGCGTTGAAAATACGGCTCTGCCTGCAATGCCTTGATGTCTTCAATGCCTTCGATGGTCTCGACCAGCACCGCATTACGCAGTGCCCCTTCACGTAAGCCGGCTTTCGCCAGCCGGGCCATAGGAAACTGTACCAGCAGGCCTGGGATAATAATGAGGGGAATGGCGGCCAGCGGAATCAGGACCAGCCAGCCGCCAATAAACGACATAATAAACAGGAAGAGAATGACAAAAGGTAAATCTGCCGCCGCGCCGACGGTCGTGGAGGTCAGTAACTCGCGCACCTGATCGATCTCGCGCAGTTGCGAGATAAAAGAGCCGGTTGATTTAGGTCGGGATTCGTTACGAATATTCATCGCCCGGGCAAACAGCATGGCAGAGACTTTCAGGTCAATGCGTTTCCCCATCAGATCGGATACCTGCGTGCGCATCAGACGAATCAAATATTCAATGGCGGCGGCAATCAGCACGCCCACAAACAGCACCCACAACGTAGCTTCGGACTGCGCAGGAATGACCCTGTCGTAGACCTGCATGGAAAACAGAATCCCGGCCAGCGCCAGAACATTACTGATGATCGATGCCAGGGAAATCTCAGCAATACGGCGGCCCATGCCCCGAAAGTTTTTCCAGAACCAGTGCGGCTCATAGGGCTGAACAAACTCATCAATGCGGGCATCCCGCCCACGAGCGGCAACGCCAATAACGCCCACATCCCCTTGTGTACGCGAAAGCAGGCCCGCCAGCTCACCTTCGCGAATCACGTCACCGCCTTCGCTGAGCCAGTAACGTGCGCTTCCCTCCCCATCAATGCCTTCCAGCACCGCCACGCTATGGTTTTCCATAACCAGCACGACAGGCGTGATGTCCTGGCGCCAGCGCAGTTTGTTGGGGGACACCATGGTCAGGTGTAGGCCGAGCAAACCGCAAAGCCGTTCAAGTTGCTGTTCAGCAGGGAGATGTTCGAACCAGCGCATCTGCTGACGCAGCGTTTTGCCATCGGCAGGCTTGCCGAAACGCGCCGCCACACGCAACATCGCGGCAATCCAGTTTTCCGTCTTCAGGTTTTGTACACTCATTATTCACGCCTTTTAGTGCAGACTGGCTATTGCAGCGAAGGAAGAAGATCGCCACTGTTTTTCTGGCGGTCGATGCCCATGATATCGAGCAGGTTGTCAACGGCGGCCGCATAGCGGACGGTGGCATCCCAGCCGTCGTAGAGGGCGATGATGCGGGAACTGTCGGCCTGAAAGACATCCTGCTCAACGCTGAGCAGATCGTTCAGGCTACGTTTGCTGAGCCGGTATTCGTCGGCGTAAACATTGCGCGTGTGCTCCGCGCTGGCCAGTTGCACTTCCCCCGCCTGCTGGCGTTGCTGGGCGCCAATCATATCGGCGTAAGCCGTGGAGGCGCTTTGATTAATGGCCAGTTTGGCTTGCTGCACCGCCGCCTGTGCGGCCAGACGCTCACCCTCGGCGGCCTGCGTTTTGGCATTGACCAGCCCGCCCTGATAGAGCGGCGCCTCAACCTGGAGCTGCACTTCGTCGTCCCAGTATGAGCGTTGATCGTTTTCATAACGCGTCCGGCCCGCCTGCACTTTGATACTGGGCCAGTGGCCAGACTGGGCCTGCCTTACCCGCTCACGCGCGGCTTCCTGCTTAGACTGCGCGCTGCGCACCGAAGCGCTGTTTTCATAGGCAATACGATCAAGAGTGACCTGCTGCCTGAGCAGCGCCTGAGGAAGTTCAGGCAGCGTCGCCGGTACCACGCCGGTCAAGACCGTAAGCTGGGCTTTGGCCGAGCGAAGCTGTGCCAGATACTGTTCACGAGTCGCCTGCATCGCAGCAATGCGGGTTTCTGCCTGCAATACATCGGACTGAGAATTGAGACCGGCATCCGCCCGCATTTTGGCAATTTCGCGAACGTGCTCAAGCGACGCGATGTTTGTCTGGGCCGTTATGGCAAGTGACTGATAGCGTTTGACCTCAAGATAGGCCTGTAACGTATCTTTCGCGGCCTGCGTCATGGCATCGAACAGGCCAAAGCGATATGCCTCTGAAAGGGCATGCTGTTCATCGATGGCACCGTTGGTGCGGCCGAAATCGTACAGGAGCTGACTGAGCATAATGCCGCCAGAGCCGTTGTTGTTCAGACTGCCGGAGGAATCCGTCTGATGTGAGCGCCCCGCTGCGCCCTGAAGCGATATCTGGGGATACCAGGCGCTCTGGGCCGCACTGAGATCCCCTTCCCCTACGTAAATCTGAGCGGCCGCTTCCGAAATCTTCGGATTGCGGGCAAACGCGCGCAGAATCGCCTCACGCAGGGTTAAGGTTGCTACCTGTTCTTCACTGGGCGCGGCACGCCAGTTAAATTCGGCTTCGGGTAAAGGCGCAGCCAGGGCTGCAGGGAGTACCATGCCATTTAAGGCACAACAGATCAGGACCAGACGCGCGTTCTTCATTCTTCATACCAACAGGACTGTTTATCATCGTTAGAGGATTACCTGGTGATTTGGGGCGTAAAAAACAGCAATGCGACAGCAGAACACGCACTTTATTGTTAATTTAATTTATGTTTTTGAAAGCCTACCGCTAAGAGCGCGTTAATATTAATAGTATAAATTGGCGAGAGGTTCATGATAAAAATCGCCAGTTATCAAATATCTCGTCTGAAAGCTGTTTTTTTAGCCAAATTCAATCCCAAAAAGTCATTAGCATAAGTAAACAACCTGCCAGTTAATAAAGTTAAGGAATTACTCTATCCGTTGATGGACGAGGCGTCAGGACAAGGCGTGACGTTATATACCGCTTTATCCCGTGCCAGTCCTCCGCCTGGGGGAAGGATGACCGACACGCACTATCGAATGCGGCGCATTAACTGCGGTACGGTCAGTTAAAACGGATTAAAAAAGCGGGTGCTTGCGCACCCGCTGTGTTCTGCGTGTAACCATCAAACCGCACCGTTTAGACGATGGCGACCTGCAGGTTATGCTGGACCAGCACATCACCCAGCGTGTTGTCATTGGCAAGCGCCGAATTATGGTAGACCTCATAGGCCTGGCCATTCAGCATACGCTCACCACTGATTTCCCAAACGCCACCATCGCTATTGACCAGCGTGACCTGACTGCCGTCTGCGCCTTTAATCATCAAATCATCGCTCTGGTTGTCTGTAAGCGTAAGCGCCTCATTCAGATCAAGTTTGACCGAATTGGTGCCACTTTTACCCAGATCGAGAATTTCAATGTTTTCGACTTTCAGGCCAAGCGCAGTCAGATCCAGCGTGATGTGATCACCGCCCAGCACCAGGGTATCGGTACCGGCACCGCCATCAATATGGCTGAAATTCAGATCGTTGACGGTCACGGTATCGGCACCACTGCTGCCGCTTACCGTCGCCCCTTCAATCTGTCTGCCATCTTCCAGCGTAATCACCACCCCACCAATACTGTAAGCCTCCTCCGTTATGGGGGTTTCAGGCACGACAACGGCTTGCTCCGCGACATTCACCGACTCGGTACTGCTGGTCGGCACCACCGTATCGGCTTCCGTGGTCAGTGTAGAGACGGCATGGAGTGCCGGTGCTGTTTCCTCGCCAGACTGACTGTGATGCTGCGTTTCCAGACTGGCCGCTGTAACACTTTCGTCCGACACCGCGAAGGTGGCAAACGACTCCGCCGACAGCGTGGTCGTGGCAGGCAACAATGACCCCAGCAACAGCGTGTTTGTGGTGGTAAAGCTGTTACCGGCCACATCCGTAATGGTCACTTTCGCCAGCGTATTCACTGACAGCAAGAGTCCCCCTACAGAAAGCAGTGACGAGGCAAAATTAGCCGAGTAACGTCCCAGAGCATCGGTAGTCGTATTGATGGTTGGCCCGTTGCTGCCGTTCGCCAGCAGCAGCGTCACGCTGACTCTGGAACCCTGGGCTGCGTTCAGCGATCCGCCCTGCACCGTCAAACCCGTCAACAGTGCGGTCACGACGCTGAGCACCGGATCCACCCCGACGACAGGCTGGTTGTGCGACAACGCGGTAAAGGCACTGGTCGTCGTGGTGCTGTTACCGCCGATATCCGTGACGGTGACCGCGACCGAATGGCTGCCGTCCGATATGCCTTTCAGTGTGGCTGACGGTACGCTAACGCTCCAGGTGCCATTTGCGCCTACAGTGGTGGTCAGAATATTACCTGCCACGTTAACGGTTACGCGCCCGCCGACAGCATTACTGCTGGTGCCGCTGATGGTTTCAGCGATATTGGATTCAGAGATGTTCAGATAACCATCACCGCCAAAGTAGCTGTTCACCCCAACGGTCGGCGTGCTGCGGCTGGCGACGCCCAGCGAAGCAGACGCGCTGCCGCTGTTGCCGATACCATTGGTGACGCTGGCGGTAACGGTATAGAGTCCGTCCGCAATCGCCGCCAGGTTTGTTGCGGAGATCGGCAGGCTCCAGGTCCCGTTACTGTTTACCGACGTGGTAAAGGTCTGGGTACCGATGGTGACCTGCACCAGCGATCCTTCCGCGTTAGTGGCCGTCCCGCTAATCGTCTGCGTGGTTTTCACATCTGCGACGCTCAGCGCGTTGTCACCAAACAGGGAGGTAATGGTTAACGCCGGCGTACTGTTACTGATGACGCTCAGGTTGCCCGAACCGGACACGGTATTACCGTTAAGGTCGGTCCCTGTCACGGCAACAGTTTTCGCACCATCGCTGATGCTCAGCAGATCGGCCTTCGGTACGCTGATCGTCCACCCACCGCCGCTCACCACTTTGGTGGAGTAGGTCACGCCGTTTAACGTGGCGCTGACGGTTGCGCCCGCTGACAGTGACGACGACCCGCTGATGGTCTGGTTAGTTGAAAGGTCTGCGGCGCTCAGTACACCGTCGCCAAACACCGTATTGACCGTCAGGGTTGGCTGCGTCACGGCCAGCTGCACGCCTGCGCTGGTGGAGGTGGTGTTACCGACCGCATCCGTTACCGATGCACTGACCGTAAAGTTGCCGCCAAGCAGTGTCGAAAGAACCGCCGGGCTTAACGAAGCAGAGAACGTACCATCCGCATTCACCACCGCCGTCGCCGTGGTGTTGCCAATCGCCAGGCGCACGGTGCTGCCCGCCGCCACGCCGGTTGCGGTCCCCGTAATGGTCTGCGTCACGAGCGACTCGGCAATATTAAGCACACCGTCGCCAAACAGCGGGTTCAGCGTCACTTTCGGCAGATTGTTAATGCCTACGGTCGCCGTGGCCGAGCTGCTGCTGGTATTGCCTGCGGCATCGGTGACGCTGACGCCTACAGTGAGCGTGCCGTCGGACAAGCCTTTCAGCAAAGTCGGCGTTAAGCCGAGGCTGAAGTTGCCGCTGGCATCGGTGACGGTCACGAGTTGCTGCCCCGCAATCGTCACAACCACGCGAGATCCGGCTTCCGCCCCGGTTACCGCGCCGCTAATCGTCTGCCCCGCCAGGGCATCAGCTACGTTCAGCAACGTATCCCCAAACAGCGGATTGAGGGTGATGGTTGGTACCACGGTATCGACGCGAATGCCCGCGCTGGTCGAGGCCGTATTCCCGGCAGCATCGGTAACCGTTGCCCCGATGGTGAGGTTGCCCTGCGCCAGCGTGCCGAGGATATCTGGCGTCACCGTTGCGGAGAAGGTGCCGTTCGCTCCCACCACTGCGTTAATCTGCGAGGCGCCTACCGTAAGCGTGACTGTCGAACCTGCTGCGACGTTGTTGACCACGCCGCTGAGCGTCTGACTGGTCGCCATGTCGGCCAGGTTAAGCACACCATCACCGAACAGTGAGGTCAGACTGATAGTCGGCGTCTGGGTGAAAATGCCAATGGTGGTACTGTTGCTGGCCACGTTGCCGACAGCATCAATCACGCTGACGCCCAGTGTCTGGTTACCCGCCGTCAGCGCCGTCAGGTCGGCAGCAGGCAGCGTCAGACTCCAGCTTCCATTGGCGCCCACTGCGGTGGTGTAGGTGCGGGTGCCTAACGTCACCGTCACCTGCGATCCCGCCGCCGCATTTTCGATCGTACCGCCAATCTGTTGGTTGACGGCCGCTTCGGCAATATTCAGCAAGTTGTCGCCACCAAACAGGCCGGTCAGGGTTCCCACAACGGGTACGGCATCGACAATGGCCGTCACGGTTTCCCCCACGGTACGGACGTTGCCCGCAGCATCTGTCAGGGTGACGTCCAGCGCCAGCTGACCATCACTGATCAAACCCAGTACATTCGGTGGAACCACAATGGCCCATTTGCCATCCTGTCCGACCGCGCTGGTCAGCGTTGTGCCACCAATCGTGACCGCAACGGTCGCGCCCACGCCGGCCGATGTGGCCGTGCCGGTAATGGTCTGTGCAATCGTGGTATCGATCGCACTGAGTGTGCCGTCATCAAACACAGAGTCGACCACCAGATTTAACGCCGCGTTCACCACCTTGTTGACGGTGATCGTCGCATCGGTTTGGTTGCCTGCAACATCGCTGACGCGAAGACCAAAGACCAGCGGACCATCGTTAAGGCTGGCCAGCACGTCAGGCGTTAAGTCAATGCTCCAGGCGCCGTCAGCACCGATAACCGCCGTAGCGATCGGCGCACCATCACCCACGAACAGGGAAATGGTTTGGCCCTCTTCTGCGCCCGTTGTGCGACCGGTCAGGACCTGACTGGTTGTGATATCGGCTGCATTAATCAGGTTGTCGCCCAGGAAGGCGTCAGTCTGAATCAATGGTGCGGTCGTATCTACAGTCACGGTGCGGTCGACGGAAGTCACGTTGCCCGCAGCATCGCTGAGCTGGGCATTGATGACCGTTTGACCCTCGGCGAGTGCCTGCATATCACTGGCCGGTACGCTGGTTGACCAGGTGCCGTCAGTCTGCACGACGGCGGTGTAGGTTTTGCCGTTGAGCGTAACCGTTACTGCGCGGCCCGCCTCACTGGTGTCCGAGGTACCGCTGATGGTCTGGCGTACCTGAGTTTCGCCGTCGTTAATGACATTGTCACCCGCAAAGTCATTGATAGTGAGTGACGGCGGTGTCAGATCCAACTGCACGGTGCCAGTGGCCGTGACGGTTTCCGAACCATTGGTCGCGTTGACCGTAATGGTGACCGGCCCGTCGGTGGTGCCGAAATCGGCGACGGACAGCGCTCCCGTCGTCCAGTTGCCGTTCGCATCCAGCGTGGTGGCGTAAGGGGTCCCGTTGATGACAATGCTGACCTCTCCGGTAGCACCCAGGTTTTGCGATGTTCCGCTCAGCACGACACCATTTGCCTGATCGACCGTACTGATGATGTTGTCACCCGATACGGTGCCCAGCGTGACCAGCGGTCCCGGCGGTGGCGTCAGATCAACCGGAACTGACAGTTCCTGCGTCACCGGGTTACCGGCCTGATCGCTGACGGTCAGCGTCAGTGTGGTAGTCGGCTGCGTAAAGTCACGCATTTGTTCAGGCGTCAGTGTGAGGCTCCAGCTTCCGTCTGCCCCAACGATGCCCGTGCCCAGCACCGTGCCCGCAAGGGAAACGGTCAACGAAGTCCCGATTTCAGCCCCTGTTACTACGCCACTCAGCACCTGCGGCTGAACACTTTCGGCGTAATCCAGTCCGTCATCCCCTGCAAAGGCCACCGTGGTGATCACAGGTGCGGTAGTATCAATGGTCAGCGTCTCTGTAAGGGTGGCACTGTTGCCAGCCGCATCCGTCGCGACCACAGAAAGACTGTAATTTCCGTCGGTATAAGCTTGCAGATCGGCTGTGCTCAGGGCTAATGTCCAGCTGCCATCTGCCTGTACCACCGCATCGAAGCTTGTCCCTCCTAAGGTGACCACAACCGTCTGCCCTTCACCGGGTTCCCCTGTGCTACCGGTCAGGGTGACGCCATTCGCGACATCCGCTGAATTAATAAAACCGTCACGTGCGAGCGGGGCCACGGCTGGCACCGGTGTCGTCAGATCGGCCGTGAAGTTAAACTGGGCAGTACCCGGGTTGCCGGTAGCATCAACGACGTTAACGGTGACGGTATACGGACCGCTCCCTAACGAATTTAACGCATTAGGCGGAATCGTCACGCTCCAGTTGCCATCGTTATCGACCGTACCGGGATAGCTGATGCCGTCCAGATTCACGATAATGCTGACGGCCTGATTTGCGCCGCTGCTGCCCGTCGTTCCCGTCAGCGTGACGCCAGCGGCGGCCTCACTGATGCTCAGCACATTGTCGCCACCAAACTGCGTGGCCGCAAAAGTCGGCACGGGCGCCGTCACCGCGGTCACCACGTTTAATGTGGTGTTGTCGGTGTTCCCCGCACTATCGGCTGCACTCACCGTAATGACATGGCTACCGTTAGGAATTTGCGCCATCTGATCCGGGGTCAGCGTGAGCGACCAGCTTCCGTCATTCTGCACGACCGCATTCAGCGGTTCGTCATTGTTGAAGCCGCTGATCACCACCGTAACGGTTTGCCCCGCGCCACTGATGCCGGTGGTACCGGTCAGGGTCTGGTCCTGTGTCGCCTCAGTGGCATTCAGCGCACCATCGCCAAACGGCAGATTGAGACTCACATTCGGCAGCGTTTGCACAGCGACAATGATGTTGTCAACGGTGCTGGCCGTATTGCCATTCACGTCGGTGACGGTGATCGTCACCGGCCAGGTCCCATCCGGCAGCGTTTGCAGGACGCTCGCGGGCAGATCCAGTGACCAGGTGCCGTCGCCGTTAATGGCAGCCGCATAGAGCGTCCCGTTGACCGTAACGGTCACGGCGGCGGCGTTATCATTATTCAGATCGCCACTCAGGCTACCGCCAGCCTGCGCCTCGGCCGCGTTAATGCGTCCATCGCCAAACGGCGTATCAAGCGTAGGCGCGGCAATCGGTGCGGTTGCCGTCGTGAAATCCTGTGTGGTGGTCACCGAGGTATTGCCTGCCCGATCGGTCGTCACGATACTCAGGGTATGGCTGCCATCGGCCAGCCCCGCCATGACTTCCGGCGTCAGGCTGGCTGTCCAGTTACCCTGGGCGTCAACGGATACCGTCAGCGGTGTGCCGTCCACAGTCACGTTCACGGTTTGCCCGTCGCTAAGTGGTGTGGTGCCGTTAATCAGCTGTACTGACGCAGCTTCACTGGCATTGATGACGTTATCGCCAAACAGCGTTTCCGCAACCGTTGGCGTCGCTGGTGTCGTCAGTAAGATCTCAACGCCGACGGATGCTTCTGCCGGATTGCCCGCCACATCACTGGCCGTCACCTGCACCTGCGTCACGCCATCGGGTAAACCGCTGAGCGCGTCCGGTGCCAGATTGAGCGTCCAGATACCGTTGGCAGCGACCGTCGTGGTAAAGGGTTGATCCCCAATTGTGACGGTGATTTCGCTGCCTTCGGCCAGATTGGTGGCTGTGCCCGTCAGCGTCAACGCACCCGCAGCCTCTGCCTGACTCAGCAGGCCATCGCCAAACGGGACGTCCAGCGTCAGGACAGGTACGTTTCTGATCGCCACATCCAGCGTCGTACTGCTGTCGGTCGCGACGTTACCGCTGGTGTCCGTTGCCGTCACGGTGACAGTCTGAACACCATCAGTCAGCGCTTGCAGATCCGCTGCCGGGATGGCCAGCGTCCAGGCACCGTTTCCGTCGGCCAGGGCGGTGTAACTGATTTGATTTAGCGTCACGCTAATCTGTGCGCCAGGCGCACTGTTACCGGTGACCGTCAGATCCTGGAGCGATTCGGCCTGATTCAGCGACGTGCCTGCGCTCAGGGTAATATCGACCAGCGATGGCAGGGTCGTTTCGATGGCGACATTATGGCTGGCCTCCGCAGGATTGCCCGCAGCATCATTCGCCGTCACCACAAAGGCCTGTTCTGTCCCAGACGGCAGATCAGCAAGGGCATCGGCGGGCAAGGTTACGCGCCAGTTGCCGTTGGCATCAATGGTGGTCGGGTACGCAATACCGTTAACGGTCAGCGTAACAGGCGTCCCTTCTGCCAGTAGCCTGCTGCTGCCCGTCACCTCCAGCGCCGTTCCGGCTTCGGTTGCGTTGATGATGTCGTCCGCTGCCACTACATCTACGCTAAGCGTTGGCTGCGCCGCCTCGCTGGCGATGACAGTGAGGCTGGCAGTGCTGCTGGCAGGATTGCCCGCCGTATCGCTCGCCACCACCACCACAGACAACGCACCATCTGGCAGCGCGCCAGCATCACCCGCAGGAACGGTCACGTTCCAACTGCCGTCTGCCTGAACGGCACCGGTGTAGCTCTGACCGTTCAGGGTGACAGTCACAACCTGCCCCGCCGTCAGGTTCGTGCTGCCACCGCTGATGGTGAAATCCGCAGCGGCTTCTGCCCGGTTCAGTAAGTTATCGCCGCTGACGGTATCGACTGTCAGCACGGGCAATGACGCGCTGTCGGCGACGCGGGTCAGATTTTGCGTCAGCGTGGTCTGGTTACCCGCCGCATCTGTCAGGGTAATATCCAACGCATACGTGCCATCCGGTAGGCCCTGCATGACGCTGGCAGGAATATTGACCTGCCAGCTTCCATCCTGAAGCACCAGCGTCTGATAAGTCTGGCCTTGTAAGGTCACGGTAACCGTTTGCCCTTCATCAGCCAGCGATGCCGTGCCGGAAACCGGAATGGTCTGCAGCACCTCCACTGCATTGATTTGATTATCTCCGGTAACCGGCGTCAGAGTCAGTTCAGGCGGTGTGAAATCCACGGTGATGTTACTGTCCAGGCTGCCCGTGTTACCCGCCGCGTCAGTCACATTGACGACAATGGGATTGACGCCTTCTGTCAGTGCCTGAAGGACATCACTACCCAGAGTCAGAGACCAGTTACCCTGTGCATCCACTGTCGCGCTGTAATCATTTCCCCCCACGGTCACCGTGACGGTCTGACCTGCGCCAGAAGCGCCGGTGGTGCCGCTGAGTGTCTGGTCAGTCGTGGACTCGATCTGGTTCAGATAGCCGTCTGTGAAAGGTGTAACGATACTGATCGGCAGACTGTTCGTTGATACGGTAATCTCGCGGGTTTCTGTCACGCTGTTTCCGGCCAGATCGCTGACGGTCACGGCCAGTGCATAGCTGCCTGCGGGAATACCTTCCAGTGCGCCAGCGGGCAATGTAAAGCTCCAGTTGCCTTCGGCGTCAACTGCCGTGGTCCATACCTGATTGTTTAAGGCGATCGTTACCACCTGACCTTCCCCGGCATCACTGCTGCCGCTGAGCACAATCGGTCCGGTGCTCTCGGTCAGGTCGACAACATCATCACCTGTCACCGGATCCAGCGTCAGGCCTGGCCGGGTGAGATCCACCTCGACAGTGCCCGCAACGGAACGGCTGTTACCGGCCGCATCCGTGACCGTCACCGTATAGCCGGTGCTGCCCTCAGTCAGAGCGGTAAGCGCATCAGCAGGCAGCGTAACGCGCCAGTTGCCGTTTGCGTCCACGGTTCCGCTGTAGATATTACCGTTAAAGGTGACGTTGACGGTTTGCCCAACGCCACTCACGCCAGTTGTGCCGTTCAGCGCCTGCGCATTGGTGACATCGTCTGCATTAATCACGCCGCCATCAAAAGCATTAATAACGACAGGGTTGGGTACATTGTTAATGGCCACGTTCAGCGTACCTGAGCTGCTGAGTACGGCCCCCGTGGTATCCGTAGCCGATACGGTCAACGTGGTCGGCCCATCCGTCAGGCTTGCCAGATCGGCAGGTGGGATCACAATGTTCCAGGTTCCGGTGGCTGAAACCGTGCCGGTATACGTGACGCCATTGAACACCAGCGTAACCGTGCTGTCGGGCGCGACATTGACCGTGGTTCCGCTAACAATCAGCGGGTCGGTTGCCTCACCGGCATTCAGATAGTTATCGTCGCTCAGGGGGGCCAGCGCGATGCCTGAGGCATTGCTGTTGAGCGTCAGATCCAGACTGCCAGTGGCGGTATTGCCTGCGGCATCACTGACGGCCACGGTGTAACTGGCGCTGCCGTCAGCCAGCGAAGCGAGGACCTCTGCCGGAACAGTCAGTTGCCAGGTGCCATCCCCCAATACTGTGCCGCTGAAAACATCGCTGCCTACAGTGAGGGTGACGGTCTGACCCTGCTCGACATTCGTGGTGGTGCCGGACAGCACCTGACTGACCTGACGCTCTGCGCCATCGACGACATTATCGCCTGCGAAGGAATTCAGGGTTAACGTTGGCAGCGAAGCCGCATCCGCTTTTACCGTCAGGTTACTGGTATTGGTAGAGACGTTACCGGCACTGTCTGTCGCCGTCACCGTTAAGGTATAGCTACCGTCAGACAATCCACTCAACGCAGCATCCGGTACATTCAGCGTCCAGGTGCCATCTGTATTAGCCGTTGTTGTGACGGTTGTACCATTAAACGAGGCGACGATGGTCGCACCGTTTTCACTGGTGCCGGTCAGCACAAGAGGCTGCTGAATTTCCGTGGCGTTGAGTACGCCATCGCCAGAAGGCGTGGCAACCTGCAGCACCGGCGACACGGTATCCACCGTGACGGAGCCAGAGGCCGTACTGGTGTTGCCGGCAATATCGGTGAGCGTGACGGTATAAGGTACCGTTCCCTGATCCAGCGCAGCGAGGATGCCTGACGGAATGCTCACCTGCCAGTTACCTGCACCATCTACCGTGCCGTTATAGCCAACCCCATTGAAGTTGACGACAACGCCTTGCCCGGCACCGGTCACACCGCTGTTGCCCGTAATCGTGCCGTTGGCCGTGGCTTCAGCGCCATTCAGCACGCCATCACCAAAGGCGACGCCAGCCGTTGCGATCGGCAGATCGGTAGCAAAGACGTTAATATTCGTTGTATTGGTGGCAAGCGTGTTACCACCGGCATCGGTGATAGTGGTAATGACCGGCAGAGCACCGTTTGGCAGTTCAGCCAGTGAACCGGCAGGCAGCGTCACCGTCCAGTTGCCCTGCGCATCGACCGTGCCGGTATAGCTGGTGCCATTAACACTAACGGTCACCTGACTGCCCGCAGGAATGTTGATTGTGGTGCCACTCAACACGACATCGCTGGCCACATCCTCAACATTGAGGTAGTTATTTGTCCCTACAGGCGACAGCGCAACGCTGCTGCCCGTATTGTCGACCGTAAAGGTCAGCTCCGCACTGCTGGTGTTCCCGACGGCGTTTACGACCTCAACGGTCAGCGACTGCGCACCATTCGGCAAGCCGGACAATGCGGTGGACGGCAGCGTGATTTGCCAGTTACCGTTGGGCTCTACTGTCCCCGTGTAGGTCACGCCATTCAGGGTAACGCTAACCTGTTGTCCCGCCTCAACATTGGTTGTGGTGCCGGTAAGGGTTTGTGGCTGCTGCTGTTCGGCACCATCCAGAATGCCATCGCCAGCAAAACTACCCGAATTAACCGTAATGGTAGGCTGGACTTCTGGTGCCGTCGCGACATTCAGATCGCTGGTGAACGTCGTCTGGCTGCCATTGGCATTCGTCACCGTGACCGTAAACGGATTGCTGCCTGACGGTAATGCAGCGAGATCAGACTGGTCAACTCTCAAAGACCAGCGGCCATTGGAGGCCACCAGCGTCCGGTAAAATCTGCCGTTGAGCGAGAGTGTGACCTGATCGCCATTCTGGCCGGTACCATTCAGGATCAGTGGCTGTGTCAGATCGCTGACGCTTAGCGTGTTATCGCCGCCCACGGGATCAACGCCCAGCACAGGTGACTGGGTATCCACCGTGAGGTTATTTGTCTGGGTAACCACGTTGCCAGCCTGATCAACCACACTGACAACCAGTGGGTTATTCCCCTGCGGTAAGGCAGACAGATCGGTGGCAGGAATCGTCGTACTCCAGCTGCCGTCCGTATTAACCGGAACGTTGTAAGTGTTGCCGCCGAGTTGAATCTGTACCTGTTGTCCGTCACCGGTAATGCCGGTATTCCCGCTCAGTACCTGATCGCTGGCGGCGTCCAGATTATTAAGGACACCATCGCTGATCGCGCCGCTGTCGAGGTTAACAGCAGGCAATGTTGTGGCCTGCAGGATCACGTCAGCTGTGCCGGTCACGAGGTTACCGTTAGCGTCCACGGTGCTGACGGTAATCGATTTCAGCCCGTCTGCCACGCCGTCAAAAGCGGCTGCAGGCATCGTGACCGACCATAATCCGTCGCCATCTACGGTACCGTTGTAATTGACACCGTTAAAGTTAACCGCAATCTGTTGACCCGGTGTTCCACCCAGGAACGCGCCCTTAACGATAACGCCCTGGCTGGCTTCCAGCGCATTAATAAAACCATCTCCGCCCAGCGGTTGGGTAATCGTCAGCGATCCCGGCGTCCCCGCTGCGGGTTCAACGATAATGTCCTGGTTGCCCGTCGCGATGTCTCCGGCATTGTTAGCCACGCTGACGGCAATTGTCGTCGTGCCCGCCGCTAATGCGCCCAGCGCTGACGACGGCACCGTCACGCTCCAGCCGCCGTCCTGGCCCACCGTGGTAGTATAGGTCTGCCCGCCCAGGGTCACGGTCACGGTCTGGCCCGGCTCCACATTGACGGTGGTGCCGGACAGAATCTGATCCGTTGCTTTTTCTGCATTATCCAGCACGTTGTCCCCGGCGAAAGGATCGACGGTCAACGTCGGATCGCCGGGCTGTGTTGCCGGTGCCTCCACGGTGATGGTTTCGGCAGTCGTGGCCGCGGTGCCCGCCGCGTTGCTCACCGTCGCCTCGATGGTTGCCGTGCCCGCCGCCAGCGCCTGCAGCGCC
>NZ_JAVAYG010000014.1:0-106999 GCF_041954745.1 Pantoea sp. CS_6 | reverse complement strand
CACGCGGTCAATGTTGAGGCAGCGACAACAGCAGCGAAAAAAGTCAGACGACGATTCATGCTATTTCCCTTGTGAAATTAACAGTAAGCTAATTGTAGTTAGCTGTTACTAAACATAACGGGGGTAAAGCAGAAAAGCGAAGCGATTCCGCCCTCTATCCGTTTTTTGAGATACTTCTCATCTCGCGCGTTTAATCCGGTTTTTTGTTTCAACGCCAGCTAAAGTAGCGCATCACAAAAGAGGAGTGGCGTTTATGAATGGCATTTTGAAATTCGTCCGCGGCTGGCTGATTTTTTCAGTGTTATGGGGCGTCTTCATGTGGTTTATGTCATGGCAGGCGCAGGGCAAAGAAATTGGCCTGGCTGTTTTGATGAGTCTTTATGCTGGCCTGTTATACCAGGCATTAATAACGATGGTCGCGCGCTATCGGGCACGGCGACAGCAGGCGTAAGAGGGGCCTGCTGCGTGCCGCAGCAGGCCAGTGTCTCAGCTCAGATTACCGCTCAGGCGGCGATGAAAATCGCTGCTGCGCATATCCAGCCCTTCAATGGTGACGCTGGCACCATGACGCTGATAACGGTATTCGATACCATCCAGTGCAGCGACGGTGGAGGCATCCCATATCTGTGCGTGCGTTAAATCAATGGTGACAGATTTAGGGTCATGTGCGTAATCGAAGTGCTCAAACAAATCGTTGCTGCTGGCAAAAAACAGCGGTCCGCGAACATCGTAGCGCACAGACTGTCCGTCCTCACTCAACGTTCTTTCCGCATGAATCACATGCGCGACGCGCCGGGCAAACAACATCATTGCCACCACCACACCCGTCAGCACCCCCAGCGCCAGATTACTGGTTAATACGGTAATACCTACCGTTAACAGCATGACCAGCGTTTCTGACCAGGGCATCCGTTTCAGCGTCGCGGGCTGCAAACTGTGCCAGTTGACCGTCTTGACGGCGACAATCATCATGATGCCAGCCAGCACCACCATCGGGATCTGCGCCATGATGTGGCTCAGGCCCGTCACCAGCAGTAACAGCACGAGGGCGGCGGCAACCGTTGAAACCCGGCTACGTGCTTTACCCAGTTCCACGTTGACAATGGTCTGTCCGATCATGGCGCATCCGGCGATACCACCGTAAAAACCGGCCAAAATATTACCTATACCCAGCCCCCAGGATTCGCGACGTTTGCTGGACGGCGTATCTGTAAGGTCATCCACCAGCTTGGCGGTCAGTAGCGATTCCATTAGTCCTACAAACGCCACGCTCAGCGCGGTGGGCCAGACGATGGATAAGGTCTGCCAGTTGAGCGGAACGGTCAGTGCCGTAAAGTCTGGCAGACCTGCGCTCATGGGGCCTTCATCACCCACCGTCGGGACGCGATAGCCCATCGCCAGCGCCACGGCGGTCACGACCACGATGGCCACTAAGGGAGAGGGCACACTTTTCAGCACGCGGGGCAGGAGCAGCACGATGGCCAGCGTCACGGTGAAGAGTGCCCACACCAGCGGCGATTGACCCCAGACATGCGGGACCTGAGCAAAGAAAATTAAAACGCCAAGCGCATTCACAAAGCCGATCATGACCGAACGGGGAATATAACGCATCGCACGTGACATACCTGTCACGCCGAACAGAATCTGAATGATCCCGGCCATCACAACGGCAGGAAGAATATAGGCCACGCCATGCACATGGACCATAGGCCCAATCACCAGCGCAACCGAACCCGCTGCGGCGGTTACCATGGCAGGGCGGCCGCCAAGCAAAGACAGCGTCAGGCAGAGTACGACAGAGGCCACCAGGCTGACCTTCGGATCGACACCGGCGATGACCGAAAACGAGATCACTTCCGGAATAAGCGCCAGCGCCGTGATCACGCCGGCCAGGCATTCTCGCGTCAGCAGTGCAGGCGAGCGTAAGACGCGGCCGACACTGACATCGTTTTCCACAACGGCTGTTGTGGCGACATCATGTTGTTGATTCATAGTGTAAACAGGCTCTTTTATTTTAAGCTTGCGCGAAAGGCAAGGAAGACAGGATTTGGTGAAGGGCGAATGTTACCGACAGCTCAGAGAAGAAGCCAGAAAAAGCGAAATGACTCCATCCATGGAGAAAGGATTATACCGTCAGGTCGTCTGGCGTTTTATACACCACCATCTCAAGCAGATGACGATAAACGTCCAGTGAGACTTCGTCGCGCTCCAGCTCGAGGCGATGAATCAGTTTCGAAATAATGGCTTTATTATTGACGGCCATACCTGACTGTAAGATTTCCGCGACAACGAGACCAAGAATCTCCATATCGCTGTCGGGTTTATTCGCCGCAGCGGTGAAGTAATCCGCGATCTCTTTATCCGTTTGGGGCAGTGTGTTTTGCATGTGTCAGCCTTTGAAAAAGTCGGCTACCCGGTAGAGTGCGCGACAAACAGACCTAAAAGCCATCGCATAAAAATACAATGGCGCCAAACTCAACAAGCAGGTCATCAAAATCAAAAAAGAAACCTCTGAGGGTGGAAATCCATTACACCTTCAGAGGCGACGCAGATGCATCATTCGTTACAGAGTCGTGATCACAACTCGTTGTATGTAAAGTTATACAATTAAAGTTTATTTGTACAAGTAGATTATTAAGCATAAAATGCTAATCCTTAACAATTAGGATGTTAAGAATTTTGTTTGTCGCTTTCCTGTACAGGAAATGTGTACAAGCGGGCCAGGCCGACGGGAAAGCAGCGTGCTTTCCCGGGAGGGCTAACTAAACAGGTTGAGTTTTGCAGTGAGTTTGCGAACCGCTTTTTTGTCGCCCACTATCGCCATCCCAAGCAGGCGCCATTCCGGGGCGGGCAGCGTCTTCATCGTGTCACTGAAGGCCTGGTAGTCGGTGGTTGACTGACCCTGCTCGGGAAAGACCACAATGTCGCAGTCTGTCTGTTCACTCTGACGCCACACGGTGCTGAGTTGCGCACTATCGGCCCCCAGGACAGGAATGCCAACGGGGATGAGTCCCGGATAGCGCTGCGTTGTCGCATCTTCCAGATCTTCACCGACCAGACTGGGATGACGTTGTCCCAGCGTCAGAGCGATAACGGCGGCAGCATTGGTGGCTTTGCCGGCCGGTAACGCACTGTTCAAAATCATGACACATCGTAAGTCGCTCATTATCTTCTCCTGACACAAAATGCCATTGTGGCAAGGCTAGTGATCAGCGTCTGGAAGATTTGTGCACAGTTGCTGGTAACGTGCAGGCGTCAGCTGGCAGGCGCGTTTAAACCAGCGCCCCAGATGACTCTGGTCTGCAAAGCCAAGATCGGCAGCCACTTCAGCGGGTAAATGGCCCATAGCCAGCCGTCGGCGTGCCTGACTGAGCCGCCACTGTACCAACCAGGCGTGGGGCGGCAGGCCCCACTGCTGCTGGAACAGGCGGGAAAGCCGAAAACGATCCACGTTCAGCGCCTGTGCCATCTGGGCAATGCCGGGGTTATCGACGTGGTAAGCAATAAGCCAGTCTCGTGCCTGATGGGCCAGTGTCGGTGCCACATCCGGCCGCGTATTGCGCCAGACAGGCAAGTGACGAAGATGGCGGAATAGCCGCTCCAGCGCCGCATCTTTGATTAACTGCGGGTGATTGTGCCAGAGCGCGTCGAAGGCGTGCCAGACCGCCCAGGAGAGCCATTTCTCATCCTGAAGCGTGGTGGCAAAACGCAGTTCACTGCCGGGCGCACTGTCCAGACAGCCAGGTGCAAACTGCTGGTGCAGATGATGAGGTGACAGATAGAGCATGCGGTAGGTAAAGCCCTGTGCATCAATGGCATCGCCATCGTGAAGCTCTTCAGGTTCCAACATAAAGACCGTGCCCGGTCGGCTCCGATGACGTTTCTGACGGGAGTGGAACTGCTGCACGCCTTGCTCCGT
The DNA here is from genome assembly GCF_041954745.1 of Pantoea sp. CS_6. Classification (NCBI taxonomy): domain Bacteria; kingdom Pseudomonadati; phylum Pseudomonadota; class Gammaproteobacteria; order Enterobacterales; family Erwiniaceae; genus Pantoea; species Pantoea sp. CS_6. The sequence goes on along the minus strand of NZ_JAVAYG010000014.1, from coordinate 103,080 downwards.
CACGCCAATTAAGTAACTGTCATGCCAGTGAGGATCGTAAGCATGTCCGGTAAAATGTGCCCGTATTGCTTCGATGCCGCTACGCGCGTCGCGGCGCAGATCGACCCAGTTATGGGTGGAGGTGTTCACGCTTTTGTCCTCCCCGAGGTGTTGACAGCAGGATCATGACTGGACATTTTGACGTTGTTATCCAGTATTTAACAGTACAGATGCTTTTCTTTCGCATTTTGCTTTGCGTATAATAACTTAATCAATTAATTAGAACTCTAATCATTAGGCAGCTACTTATAAATGTCATCTAACCGTACCTTTACCCACCTGCTGCACCTGACCGCCCATGCCTGGCGCCTGGCCGTTGACCGCCATCTTAAAGACAGCGGTCTGAGCACCAGTAGCTGGATGGCGATAGGGCTTATCGCCAGTGAACCTCAACGCCTCACGCAAACCGAACTGGCGCAGTTAATGGGCCTGGAAGATGCGAGTATGGTGCCGTTGGTGGATCGCCTGGTGAAACAGGACCTGTTATCCCGGGTCCAGCCCGCCGAAGATCGCCGCAAGCGTCATCTGGTGCTGACCGAGAAGGGCAATGAAGCGTTCGCAAAAGTAAAGACGCAGGCCGATGCGCTGCGCACGCAACTGCTGGCGGATATTGATCCTCAGGAAATCGCCCTGGTAGAGCGCGTTTTACAAACGCTGCTGACCCGAATGGGAAGTATGTAAGTATGGCCCGGCGCAATCCCTACGCTGCGCGTGAATGGTTGCCTCATGAAAAACCCATGCTGCCGGGCTCGCCTTCGACGCCAATCCATTCCCCACCCAAGCGTGTTGCCTTTGGGCTGATAGGGTTGCTGATCTCGCTGACCGGCGCGTTAAGTAATGCGCTGGTTACGGCTAATCTGACCAATCTGCAAGGCACCTTCGCGGCTTATTCCAACGAAATTGCCTGGCTGCCCGCGGTGTATGTGATGGGGAACATCTCCATCAACCTGCTGTTGGTAAAATTTCGCCAGCAGTTTGGTTTACGCGTATTTACCGAAGCGTTTTTGGTGCTGTACGTCCTGGTCGCCTTTTTCCATCTGTTTGCCAACGATCTGAGTTCAGCGATTATCGTGCGCACGGCCCATGGCATGGTCGGTGCGGCACTAAGCTCGCTGGGCATTTATTACCAGGTTCAGGCCTGGCCTGCCAGGCATCGCTTAAAAGCGCTGGTCATTGGTCTCACCGCCTCACAGCTCGCTATTCCGCTGGCGCGCCTGTTCTCCAGTGAGTTGCTACAACTGGACGAGTGGCGAGGGCTGTATCTGTTTGAGCTGGGGTTAGCGCTGATTGCATTAGGAGCGGTGCTGGTGGTTAAGCTGCCGCCGGGCGATCGTATTAAAGCTTTTGAAAAGATGGATTTCCTGACGTTTATCCTGCTGGCTCCGGGCATGGCGTTGCTGTGTGGCGTGCTGTCGCTGGGCCGTATTGAGTGGTGGTTCAGTACGCCCTGGTTGGGGATCTGTTCAGCCCTGGCGCTGGTGCTGATCGTCAGTGCCTTTGTGATTGAGCACAATCGCCGCAATCCACTCATTAACACGCGCTGGCTCAGCAGTGGAATGATCGTGCGTTTAGGCATTGTGATGATCATGATTCGCATTGTACTGGCAGAGCAGAATACGGGGGCAGTTGGCTTCCTGCAGCAGATTGGATTACAGAATGATCAAATGCACGGCCTGGCGCTTGCCATCATGGCCGGTGTGGTGGCGGGCATTGCCGCCAGCGCGCTGACTATCAAGCCTACCCATCTTAACTGGCCGATCGTCGCATCGCTGGTCGTCATGATTATCGCCTCACTGATGGATGCGCAATCCAGCCCGGTCACGCGCGCGAACAATATGTACCTGAGTCAGTTTCTGCTGGGGTTCGGCAGTGCCTTTTTCATGGCGCCGGCCATGCTGATGGGGATTGGCAGCGTCGTCACGCAGCCTAAAAATCTGGTCAGTTTCGTGGTCCTGTTCGGCATGAGCCAAAACCTGGGCGGTTTAATCGGATCAGCGATTCTGGGAACCTTTCAGGTCTGGCGTGAAAAATATCACTCCAGCCTGCTCGGCGATCAATTATCGTTACTGGATCCCAACGTCAGCGATCGGCTTACGCAATATGGTGGGCTCTTTAGCAGCCAGATTGGCGATAGCGTATTATTGAGTGCCCAAAGCACCAGCCAGCTTCAGTCCGTCGCCACCCTGCAGGCGAACGTCCTGGCCTACAACGACACCTATCTGCTGACCGCAACTCTGGCGCTGGTTACGCTGATGTGGGTGTTATGGCGTTTAACACGTCGACGCTACCTTGACTGGCGACAGGCCAAATTTCATCTGGCAGAGCAGCGTCAGCTCGCCGCCGCACAAGAACGAACGGAGTAAGTATGAGTCAGCAGGATGAACTTCAGGCAGCAGAACGCGATCGGGCCAATCGTCGTCGTATTCTCTCCATCGCCCTAGGGAGCGGCATTGCGGTCATTGGTGTGCTGGTTATTCTGTATGCCTGGCAGCTATGGCCTTTTACCAGTCCGGTCCAGAGCACGGAAAACGCCTATGTACGCGGCCAGGTCACCTTTATCAGCCCGCAGGTGAGCGGATATCTGACTGCTGTGAACGTGGCCGATCTGCAGCCGGTCAAAAAAGGTCAGGTGCTGATGACGATTGACGATCGTATTTATCGCCAGCGAGTGCATCAGGCGCAGGCACAACTGGCCATGAAGCAGGCCGCTCTGAGCAACAACCAACAGCAGCGTCTCAGCGCGCAGGCCACGATCCAGAGCAACAAAGCCGCTCTGGAAAACGCCAGAGCGCAGGCGGTGAAAAGTGGCCTGGATCTGAAGCGGGTAGAGAATCTGGCCGCGGATGGTTCGCTCTCCGTGCGTGAGCGGGATGCCGCACGCGCAGCGAACGCGCAGGGGCTGGCTCAGCTTCATCAGGCGGAAGCCCAGGTTGCAGTCGCTCAGCAAAATCTGCAAACGGTGATCGTAAACCGGGCGTCGCTGGAGGCGGACGTTGCCAGCGCGCAGGCGGCGCTGGAGCTGGCTGAAATCGACCTGGCAAACACCCGTATTATATCGCCCGATGCGGGTCAGTTAGGGCAGTTATCGGTGCGTAAAGGCGCCTATGTGACGGCCGGGACGCGCCTGACCTCCGTGGTGCCTGCACATAAGTGGATCATCGCAAACTATAAAGAAACCCAGCTTGCGCATATCCGCGTGGGGTTGCCGGTGACGATTCGTGTCGATGCGCTGGATGGTAAACGTTTCGACGGTCGCGTTGCCGATATCTCGCCAGCGGCAGGCTCAGAATTCAGCGCTATCTCACCGGATAACGCGACCGGTAACTTTGTGAAAATCGCCCAGCGTATTCCCGTACGCATTGACGTCGCGCCGGAGGTGCAGCAACAGTTACGGCCCGGCATGTCAGTCGAGGTCAGTATCGATACGGCGGCCTCACCAGTCAGTGAGACCGCACCATGAAGGGCGCTCGGTTAGTGGCAGGCATGCTGGCCGCCCTGTTAGCAGGGTGCAGCACCCAGGTTGAGAAAGCCCCGGCCTCGTTACCCATTCCGTCACAATGGCGCGAACAGGTTGGGCCTTCCGCGCCGCCAGAGGCGGCCTGGTGGCAGGCGTTTGGCGATCGGGATCTGAACCGACTGGTGGAGCAGGCATTACAGCATAATCCCGATATTTTGATAGCCCGTTCGCGGGTGGATCAATATCGTGCGCAACTGCGTGGCGCTGAGGGCGATAACTTTCCCACGCTCAGTGGCGGGGTTGCGGCAACGCGTCAACGTGCCCTGTCGGCTGTGACCGGGCAGCCTTATGAAACCTCCGTTTTTCAGGGGCAGCTTCAGGCCAGTTACAATGTCGATTTGTGGGGCGCACGGGCCGATACGATTGATGCCACCCGCGCCACGCTGGAGGCGCAGCAGGCGGCCGCGTCGGCCGCAGAACTGACCATCGCCAGTTCCGTTGCATCGGGTTATATGACGCTCTGCGCGCTGGATGAACAACTGCGCGTGACCGAAGCGACGCTGGCCATACGGCGTAACTCGCTCCGACTGGCGCAGCGTCAGTTTGAAACAGGTTATACGTCCCGGCTGGAGTGGATGCAGGCCTCATCGGAGTATCAGTCCGCGCAAGCCCAGGTGCCGCAGTTACAGCATCAGATTGCTCAGCAGGAAAACGCGCTCAGTATTTTAGTCGGCATGAACCCTCGGGAGGTAGCCCGTCACCGCGACTTTACTGTCCTGATGCCACAGACGATACCGGGCATTTTGCCGTCAGCCTTACTGAATCGTCGCCCGGATATCGTCCAGGCGCAGCGCCAGCTGCTGGCCGCCGATGCCAGCCTGGCTGCGTCAAAGGCGAAGTTACTGCCGGGAATTAATCTGACAGCGTCGGGCACATTACAGCGTTCCGTTTTGCATCAGCTGGTGGACGATCCGTTCCGCCTCTGGAGCGTAGGAGGCAGTATTCTGGCACCGTTGCTGAACCGTGAAGCATTGACTGCCCAGGTCGATGTCGCTATGGCTTCTCGCAATCAGGCACTTTACACCTATGAGAAAGTGGTAAGAAACGCGTTCTCCGAAGTCAATAACGCGCTGGATGCCATTCGCCAGGGCGAAGCACAGCGTGAAGCGCTCCAGAAGCAAGAGCAGTTTGTCGCCGAGGCACTGCGTATTGCAACGAATCGCTATCAAAATGGCTATGCTTCTTATCTGGACGAACTGGATGCGCAACGCACCCTGTTTGCCACGCAGCTAAATCTGGTAACGGTAAAGAATAATCTGTTGCAGGCCCAAATCGCGTTATACAGTGCACTCGGCGGGGGCTGGTCGGGCGAAAACCAGAGTAGGGCACGGCATCAGGCTGACGCCAGGGGGCCGTAATCGTCGCCCATCAGTTTGCCAGCGGTCTGTTTTGTAAAATCACGGCTAACGCGACGGGGCTGTTTTACACTGTCGCGCACTATCGCCCCATTATGCCGTTTTGACCAGGAAGAGCATGTTCTTACCCCACCCACCAGAAGAGCATGAGGAACCCGTGGCTCAGCCGCTTGCCGATGCGCACTTCGCGATTGTGGTGCTTGCAGTGACGTCGGTAACGCTTATAATTTTCGTTCTGATCGTCACGCTTTGGATGAGCTAGTGTTTATCAACCGGACCTGAAAGGAGTGAGGGATGGAATCGCGCGATGATAAACTGATTGCGATTATTGGGCTGCTGACGGCTTGCCTGATTGGTGTCACCTTTCTGTTTCTGATGACATGGTTTAACGACAGCCGTCTTACCACGCCCGTCGACCATGTCGATGCACAAACCTGCTATCCTAAACCGCCCACCGGTCAACGCTGAACGCGCTGACTGAATTTAATCTGCTGGCTTCGTAGTACCAGTGCCAGATTCTCGTGTACCGTTCGGTTGCCGTTCGGATCGGCCAGCCCTAACAGTGAGCCTGGCGACCGTCTGTCATCGGCCCAGGCCGGATACTCAACCACCGGGTACAGAGAAATCCCTTCCATCGCGATACCCTGATCCAGCGCGACCATAACATTTTCACTGACTTCCTGCAGCCAGGGGGCCCGTGCCTCGCCTTCTGCGCCCGTCTCAGCGATTAACATGGGGCGCTGATAGCGTTGCCAGTACTGGGCCAGTAACAGGTGGAGTGGGGCCCGTACGGGATCGTCTCTGTCCATGGGCTGATCGGGAAAATACCAGTGGTTATCGGGGTAATAATTCAGACCCAGAATATCCAGATACTCTTCGCGCCCGCCCAGTTCCTTATCAAGGCGACCGGCCAGCATATCCCAGGCCTCAAACTGAGCCTGATGTTGGGCATCGGCCCCGGGTTTACTGTCGGGGTTATCAGGATGATGGGCAATCTGTACCAGCGGATCGGTAAGGACAAATCGCGCCGCGGGAATCACGTCGCGAATCGCCTGTATCGCTGCCAGAGAGGCACGGACCAGTTGCCGTTTTAACTCTTTTCCGCGCTGACTGACGTGAGGATTAAACCAGGCCACCTCCGCACCCGCCCAGGACCAGAACGATATTTGGTTAATCGGGGTAAAAAAGGGCTGTTCGATTCCCCGATCGCGCAGCAATGTCGCCATCGCACGGGCATAACGTTCAAAATGATCGACAAAGCTGGCTTTCCAGATAGTGAGATGGTCCGGATAGCCAAAATGGGCCAGCTCCCAGATGACCTGCAACTGTTGATCCCGCGCCGCATCGACCATGGGTAAAAAGCTACGCCAGTCGTACTGGCCTGGCGTTTTCTCAATCAGATGCCAGCGCGCACCGTCACGTGCGGTCAACAGGTGCAAATCGACCAGCGCGGCATAGTCTTTTCTGAACAACATATCGTGGCCACTGCTGATCACCATATCCAGGCGCTTACCTGGCGTGCGGCAGGCGGTAGAGCAGGGAAAACTGCCCTGAAAAAAGCTTTGAAACAGACGGGGTTGATGGTGTACGTGATCGTCAGTGATAGGCTGGTTGCGCATATTCCTCTCCTGCCGGACAAATGTCGGTCACAGATCGTTGGAGTAAGTCTAGACTAAAAAACATTGCTTTCAGTCTTGCTGCTGAGCAACCGCGACTGGCATCCCGTGCCGCGCGAAGGAATAATAATAAATGACCGTAAGATTCAGGGACTCTCCATGACCGAAGCGTTTAATCTTCCCCAGCCTGCACCGAGCCAGAGTTGGCTTGAGCAACGGCTTGTTCCGCCCGGGCTGCGTCATCCGGGGCTAAGCGGTATTCATCCGCTGAGTGACGGGCTGGATGCCTTTGCTGCCCGTTACCTGCTGATGGAAAAAGCGACAAAGACGCTGGATATTCAATACTATATCTGGCAAAACGACATGTCTGGTCGGCTCCTGTTCAGCGCCATGCTGGATGCAGCCAATCGCGGCGTGAAAGTCCGGCTCCTGCTCGATGATAACAATACGCCAGGGCTGGACGATACGCTGGCGCAGCTTAATCATCATCCAAATATTACCGTCAGACTCTTCAACCCCTTTTCCTTTCGCACGTTGCGCGCCTTGGGTTACCTCACTGATTTTGCACGCCTCAATCGTCGTATGCACAATAAAAGCTTTACCGCCGATGGCATCACCACGGTGGTGGGTGGGCGCAACATTGGCGATGAATACTTTGGGACAGGTAACGAACCGCTGTTTGCCGATCTCGACGTGCTGGCAATTGGGACCGTGGTCAAGGAAGTGGCGGAGGATTTTGAACGCTACTGGCACAGTAAACCGGTTTCCCCTTTGGACGATGTGCTGGAACAGGACGTGACGGCACATCCTGAGGTCGTTCTGCCTCCCGAATGGCGTGAGAACGAGGGCGTTCAGCACTATCTGAAGCGACTGAGCCATTCGCCACTGATTCAGCAACTGACGCAGGACAGCTTACCGTTTGTCTGGGCAAAAGCCCGGCTGTTGAGTGACGATCCGCGCAAGGGGCTGGGTAAAGCCCGTCGCAAATCGCTTCTGCCCCAGCGCATGCTGGAGGTTATCGGTTCACCCCAGCGTCAGTTTGATATCATTTCCGCCTACTTTGTTCCCACCCGCGCGGGCGTGGCGCAGTTATTGTCGCTAAAGCGTAAAGGCGTGAAAATTGCGATTCTGACGAACTCTCTGGCAGCGAACGACGTTTCTGTTGTGCATGCCGGTTATGCCAAGTGGCGCAAAAAGCTCCTGCGTCATGGCATCGCGCTGTATGAGTTAAAGCCGCAGGCGGGCGTAAACGATGCGCCGCACGATCGCGGGTTAACCGGGAATTCTGGTTCAAGCCTGCATGCGAAAACCTTCTCGGTAGACGAAGCCATCCTTTTTATTGGCTCGTTTAACTTTGATCCGCGTTCCGCCGTGTTAAACACGGAGATGGGACTGGTGATCGAAAGTGAAACCCTGGCCACGGAAACCCACCGGCGCTTTAGTGAATCCATGCGTGACAGAGCCTGGACATTGCAACTGGATAAGTGGGGCCGGGTAAACTGGCTGGAATATCCGGGCGAAGCGCAGCAGGTTGTGCATAAGCATGAGCCCGGCTGTAGCTGGTGGCAACGTCTGCAGGTCCGGCTGGTCTGGCGGCTGCCTATTGAGTGGCTACTGTAATAAAAAAGGCGACCCGGATGGTCGCCTTTACCTTAACGCTTTTGCGGTTTACCGGAGAACAGAAAGCGCAGCAGAGGAATGCGCAGGTGCAACTCATACAAAATGAAGGAGGCACCAAACACCATTAAGAGGCCCAGAAAAAAGCCAAACGTGTTGTTGTGCAGATGCGGCGTCATAAAAATTCCGTACAGCAGGGTCAAAGGGTGATGCACCAGGTAAATGAACAGGGAGGCATTGACCAGGTACATGATCTGAGGAGAGTGAGAATTCAGCCATTTATGACCCAGGCTGTAACAAACGTTCAGCATGCAAAGCCCCATCATGCTGCTGATCAGCGCGTCGGTTTCATACAGCCAGCCTTCACCACTGTTCAGCCGTTGGTTTGCAATGTAGGCGACCAGCATCACGACGGCCCCGACGTACAGCAGCGGGTTTGCCCGGACAAACAGCGTTTTCAGCGCCTGATGTTTCCAGCTGAGGGCACCCAGCATAAAAAACGGCAGGAAGAACAGACACTGCATAACGGCAAAGTTAAACAGCGCATCGCCCAACAGGGAAGGGTGGGCGTAAAAAATCGCCCGCCGTACCGCTCCCCAGAGCACGGCCCACAATAACAGCCCCAGAGCCAGCTTTGTCCAGCCGACACGTTGGTAGTCAATATTGCGCTGTTGATCGCGTAGCCAGCGGAAGGTGAGCATGCCCAGTGTGGTAAGCAGCACCAGCACCAGCAAAAACCACAGGTGCGAGATCAACTCCCACATCAGCGTATTGTACTTGTCATACAGCGATAAATTGTTCCAGTTCGACAGCTTCGGTGTCCAGGCTTTCAGCATAAAGAACTGCGGCAGCGTGATCAGCGGAACCGCGGTGAGCATCGGAATCCCGACGCGCTCTAAGCGGACTTTCAGAAAGCGCTGAGGCTGATAGCGCAGATAGAGCATATAAGAGAAGTAGCCCGAGATAACAAAGAACACCTGCATACGAAACGAATGAATAAAATCATTGAGGGTAGTGAGCCACAGTGAGGCATCGTGGCTGTTGACGGCCCATGACTGAGACGAATAGATCAGGGAGACGTGAAACGGCACGCCTAACAACATCAAACAGGCCCGAATGGAGTCGAGAAAATATTCACGCTCAGGTTTTTTTGTACTCATAAAGTTCCAGTTCGTTAGTACGTTTTAGGCGGTTTCGCCCTGAAACCGTTTTATGTTGGAGGGAAATTCTAGCTGGAGATAACAGAGTATACTATCAGTTGAATCTCAGTTGAGCCCGTAACGTTTAATTGTCCTAAAATCACCTCGCGAGTAGATGATTATCGGGAACATTGTTGTGCATATGCTGTCGGAAAGCCGAATTATCCATTAAGATAAGCGGGTTTGTATTAAGCACACGAAAGGGGGGGATGTGCTGACTAATGTAAAAAATAATGTGGGGCTGACGAAAATGCGCTGGATTGGCGCAGCGGTCCTGCTGGCTTTGTATGCCAACAACAGTTGGGCGTTTAACTTTGATGATGTCGCGAAACAAGCGAAAGAGTTGTCTGGAAAAAGCTTTGAAGCGCCAAAAAGTAATTTACCCTCTCAGTTTCGTGACATGAAATTTGCTGATTATCAGCAGATTCAGTTCAACCACGATAAAGCGTATTGGGGCAAACTGCGTACGCCGTTTAAGCTCGAGTTTTACCATCAGGGCATGTACTTTGATTTGCCGGTGAAGATCAATGAAATCACCGCCAATACCGTACGTGAGATCAAATACAATCCTGACTATTTCAACTTTGGCAACGTGAAGCACGATGCTGATGCGGTTAAAAACCTTGGCTTTGCCGGTTTTAAAGTCCTGTATCCGTTGAACAGCAAGAATAAGAAAGATGACGAAATCGCCAGCTTCCTGGGGGCCAGTTATTTTCGTGTGATTGGTGCAGGCCAGGTTTATGGTCTGTCTGCCCGTGGTCTGGCGATCGATACCGCGCTGCCGTCAGGTGAAGAGTTCCCGCGTTTCAAAGAGTTCTGGATTGAACGTCCAAAACCTCAGGACAAGCAGTTAGTGATTTATGCGCTGCTGGATTCTCCACGTGCCACCGGTGCCTACCGTTTCACGATTCACCCAGGCCAGGAGACTACCGTCGATGTTAAGACGCAGGTCTATTTGCGTGACAAGGTCGGTAAACTGGGCATCGCGCCGTTAACCAGCATGTTCCTGTTTGGCCGCAATCAGCCATCGACGGTCTCGAATTTCCGCCCTGAACTGCATGATTCGGACGGTTTGTCGATCCACAGCGGCAATGGTGAATGGATCTGGCGTCCACTCAACAACCCGCGCCATCTGGCGGTCAGTACCTACACGATTGAAAATCCGAAAGGCTTCGGGCTGCTGCAGCGCGGACGTGATTTCAATAATTATCAGGATCTGGACGATCGTTACGATCTGCGCCCAAGCGGCTGGGTTGAGCCATTAGGCGAGTGGGGCAAAGGCCATGTTGAGCTGGTGGAAATCCCTACCGCTGACGAAACCAACGATAACATCGTGGCGTTCTGGACACCGGAAAATCTGCCGGAACCCGGCAAAGCCATGGACTTTGACTACCGTCTGCACTTTGGCCGTAATGAAAACAAGCTGCATTCAGATGATGTTGCCTGGGTCAAAGATACGCTGCGCTCGGCGGGCGACGTGAAGCAGTCAAACCTGGTTCGTCAGCCGGATGGCACCGTGGCCTTCACCATCGATTTCGTAGGGAAAGACATGAGTGAAATGCCGGCCGACAGCCAGGTTGCGCCTCAGGTCAGCGTAGGTAAAAACGGGGAAGTGGTGGAACAGAGCGTTCGCTACAATCCGGTTACCAAAGGCTGGCGCCTGGTTCTGCGTATCCGGGTTAAAGATAACAAGCAGGCGACTGAAATGCGTGCCGCGCTGGTAAGCGGTGACAAAACATTGACGGAAACCTGGAGCTATCAGTTACCTGCCAATGAATAATCTGACTTTTACACCTCAACGCTATGTAGAAGCCCTGCCGCTGGATGCGGCAGGAAAAGCGCGTCTGGCGGCGTCTTTACAGAATGCCCAGACGTTCCATCAACTGCACGAATCGCTGGGTCAGGATGTGGCCGCCAGCGATCGTCCTGACGATGCACCGCTTAAGTCCGTTTCATCACGTGTTGAAATGGCCTGGCCTGATTCCCTCGCGGGTGGTGCACAGCTAGGCAAAGACTATCTGGAACGTACCACCCTGAAAGCGATGCCAAAGGTGAAGCGTTCACTGATGTTTCCGGAAGCCTGGCGCACTAATCCGCTGGCACGTGCCTGGGACTCATTACGGGGTCATAAGGCGGTTCCGCGTTATGCCACGGCGGAAGAGCAGCGCGCAGAAGAAAAATGGCGCCATGTCGGTTCTGTTCGCCGCTATATCCTCCTGATTCTTACGGTGTTTCAAACCGTGGTGGCAACGTGGTACATGAAGACCATTCTGCCTTACCAGGGCTGGACGCTGCTGGATCCGATGGACATGATCAACCAGAACTGGCAGCAGTCTGTCATGCAGATTCTGCCTTATGTGTTGCAGACGGGGATTTTGTTCCTGTTTGCGATTCTGTTCTGCTGGGTGTCGGCGGGCTTCTGGACAGCACTGATGGGCTTTTTACAACTGCTGATCGGTCGGGATAAATACAGCATCTCTTACTCGACAGTCGGGGATGAGGCGCTGAATCCAGAGCACCGTACCGCGCTGATCATGCCCATCTGTAATGAAGATGTGGGCCGTGTGTTCGCAGGCTTGCGCGCCACCTGGGAATCCGTTGTGCGTACAGGCAACGCTGAGCACTTCGATGTCTATATCCTGAGTGACAGCTACGATGCCGATATTGCTATTGCTGAGCAAAAGGCCTGGATGGAGCTGGTGCGTGATGTCGGTGGGGCAGGAAAGATCTTCTACCGCCGTCGCCGTCGTCGTGTGAAGCGTAAGAGCGGCAACATTGATGACTTCTGTCGTCGCTGGGGCAGCAACTATAGCTACATGGTCGTACTGGATGCGGACAGCGTCATGAGCGGGGAATGTCTGACCGGTCTGGTGCGCATGATGGAAGCGAACCCGAATGCCGGGATCATTCAGTCGTCACCAAAAGCGTCCGGAATGGATACGCTGTATGCGCGCTGCCAGCAGTTTGCGACGCGTGTTTATGGGCCGTTGTTTACCGCGGGTCTGCATTTCTGGCAGTTAGGGGAATCGCATTACTGGGGCCATAACGCCATCATCCGTGTGAAACCGTTTATTGAGCACTGTGCGCTGGCACCGCTGCCCGGTGAAGGGTCTTTTGCGGGATCCATTTTGTCTCACGACTTTGTGGAAGCGGCACTGATGCGCCGTGCGGGTTGGGGCGTATGGATTGCCTATGATCTGCCTGGCTCGTACGAGGAATTGCCGCCGAATCTGCTGGATGAGCTTAAACGCGATCGCCGCTGGTGTCATGGTAACCTGATGAACTTCCGGCTGTTCCTCGTTAAAGGGATGCATCCGGTCCACCGTGCGGTCTTTCTGACGGGCGTGATGTCATACCTTTCAGCCCCGCTGTGGTTTATGTTCCTGGCGCTGTCCACCGCCCTACAGGTGGTCCACACGCTGATGGAACCGACCTACTTCCTGCAGCCTCGACAGCTGTTCCCGGTCTGGCCGCAATGGCGTCCTGAACTGGCGATTGCGCTGTTCTCCACCACGCTGGTGCTGCTGTTCCTGCCGAAGCTGCTGAGTGTGGTGCTGATCTGGTGTAAAGGCGCGAAACCTTACGGTGGCGCACTGCGTCTGTTTGTGTCGCTGCTGCTGGAAATGCTGTTCTCGGTTCTGCTGGCACCGGTGCGCATGCTGTTCCACACCGTATTTGTGGTCAGCGCGTTCCTGGGCTGGGAAGTCGTCTGGAACTCACCGCAGCGTGATGATGATGCAACGCCCTGGAGCGAGGCCTTTAAACGTCATGGCTCGCAGATGGCATTGGGTATCGTATGGGCAGCCGGAATGGGCTGGCTCGATCTCAACTTCCTGTGGTGGCTGGCGCCTATTGTCTTCTCACTGATTCTGTCACCGTTTGTCTCAGTGATGTCGAGCCGTTCGGGGCTGGGCCTGAAGACCAAGAAGGCGAAGCTGTTCCTGATTCCGGAAGAGTATGATCCGCCAAAAGAGCTGATCGATACTGACCGTTACGTCGAGCTGAACCGCCAGCGCGTCCTGAAAAACGGCTTTATGCACGCGTTGTTTAACCCGGCGTTTAACGCACTGGCGACAGCGCTGGCGACCTCACGGCACAAGCACAGCCAGTTGTTAGATCATGCGCGCGATCGGCGGGTTGATCAGGCACTGAGCGATGCGCCCGAGAAGCTGGGTCGTGAACAACGTTTGCAGTTGATCAGCGATCCGGTGGTACTGGCGCGCGTTCACACCCGTTTGTGGGAAAGTGGCGAGAAATACCATCAGTGGGTAGAGAGTTATCAAAAACTTTCGCTCAATCCTGACGCGCTTCCGCATCAGGCATAATGAAAAAAGCGGCAGAGATGCCGCTTTTTTTTGCCCCTGGCCCGACACAGACAGCAACATTATTTTGCAGTTTTACGTAAACAGGATGGTAACGCCACCTGAGTCGTGATTAAAATGACGGCTGTCTAACCTGAGTCGCTATTGTGAATAAACTCGTTATGTTAACGCTGCTGTCCCTCGCTATCGTTACGCTGAGCGGCTGTGGCAGTATTATCAGCCGTACCGTGCCCGGACAGGGACACGGTAACCAGTTTTATCCCGGCGTAAAGTGGGACGTCAGGGAGGGGGCATGGCGGATTATCACCATTCTCGACCTGCCGTTATCACTGGTCGTCGATACGTTGCTTATTCCGGTCGACGCCAGCCATGGACCTTACACGTAACCGCGATCGGAATCGCTGTTATCGTCTTCCCACTCTTCGGCGGCAGCCTTACCTTCTTCACTGTCCAGTGGAGGCTCAAGCTGAAATTCGCCATCGTCCCATTCATGCAGCGTGTTTTCCGCTAACCACTCCTGACGCAACTCAATCTCATCGAAGTCACCGTCAAAAATTGCCTGAGCGGCTTCACCACTGCGAATCGGTAAACATTCGCCTGAATCCCCTTCGTCTTCGAAGAACTCTGCCTGCCACATGATATCGCCATCCTGCATAACATATTTTTGCAGACCGAACTGATTGATAGCTGCATCATCTTGCTCAAGGTCTGGATGGTTGGCGAGAAACTCTTCACGCGCAGCGTCAATCGCTTCTTCCAGTGTAGTGAACATACTCATGCTTCTCTCCTTGCCTGATTAACGTGATTTCAGTGAAGGATAGACCAAAATCGCAGGAGAGAAAGTCAGTGCGTCAGAGGACGAATATGTCTGGCGGTTCGGCAGGCAAAATGATGTGATGAAATCAGGCGGTACATCGTGCTGGCTTGTCTCGCGGAGAAGGTCATCACAGCAGTTCGATGCCCCAGCGTTTCAGCAGAACGGCCCAGAGAACGAATACGATAAGCGTCAGGACGCAGCTCAGTCCCAGGGTAAGCCAGAAGCCTGTACGCTGATACAGAAAAGGAAACAGGATAAACATGGGCAAGGTCGGCACCACATACCAGAAGGTGTACCAGGCGTGGGCGGCAATTTTGGTCTGCGTTTGTCCTTCCAGTTTCATCCAGACAAGCACCAGAATCGTGACCAGTGGCAGCGCCGCAAGCAGGCCGCCAAGACGATCGCTGCGTTTTGCCGCTTCCGAGATCACCACCACCATCAGAGCCGTTATTGCATATTTTGAAAGCAGCCAGAGCATCGTTTTCTCCTGTTCAACCGCAACGCATTATCCAACTTAACATGAAGGGCATGCCCGACGGTGGAATGGGGGCAGGGCGAGGTCGTACCGCCAGGTCGGGTGCAGAACAAACGGTTTACCACCCCGTAAGGGAAAAGCGCTGCCCGCATCGGTGTCGGGCAGCGGTGAGGTTAATAGCGCGAGGGTTCGCCTTCAGGGCGGGTTTTAAAGCGGCGATGCAGCCACATGTACTGCTCAGGTGCCAGCAGTACGCCTTCTTCCACCACTTTATTCATGCGCGCGGCGGTGTCTTCTTCGCTGGTCAGCGGAAAATCAGCGCTGACATCAGGCAAAATGATCAACTCGTAACCGCGTCCTTCCGGCAGACGGCGCGGCACAAACGGGATAACCGCCGGTTTTCCGGTACGCATTAACATATGTGTCCCTACGGTGGTGGCGGCTTTGTCGACGCCAAAGAAGGGGACGAACACGCTGCTGCGGGGACCATAATCATGATCGGGCGCATACCAGATGATATCCCCACGTTTTAAGGCCCGGATCATGCCTTTCAGGTCCTTACGATCCAGCATGCCTTTATTGGAGCGCATACGACCGCGGGTTTGTAACCAGTCGATTAATTTATTGTCATTCGGCCGGTAAACGCCAATACCGGGATTATGAATGCCAAACATACGCGCGCCAATTTCCAGCGTCAGGAAATGCATACCGATAAGTAACACGCCGCGCTGGGTATCATGGGCCTGCTGAATATGTTCCAGACCGGAAGGTGTGTGCCATTTATGAATCCGCCAGTCGGGCCAGAACCACGCCATGCCGGTTTCAATCAGACCCATGCCAACAGATTCAAAATTATGCTTAATCATGGCTTCACGATCGTTGGTCGGCATATCCGGAAAGCTCAGCTCCAGGTTGCGGCGAGCAATGGCCACACGTCGCTTCATAAACCGCATAGCGATACGGCCAATACCGCTACCCAGCGCGTAGAGCAGGGGATAAGGTAACAGGACCAAAATATAGAGAAAAATGATACCCAACCAGGTCAACCAATAGCGGGGATGAAAAAGTGCACGTGAAAATTGAGGCAATTGGGTCATCTTGAATACTGTTATCCTGCGTCGTGCACCTGCGGTGCTGTTATTCGTCAGTTGCGGTTATTGTGCCATTTTTTTCCCCGCGGCTGAAATGTTAGAGCATTTCTCCGGGTGTTGCAGAAGATGAAAATGAGGGCACAACACCATCGCGCAACGAAATTTACCGTTTTACCTATCAATTTTTCTTATACGCTTCGCATTTTTTTCATTTCAGGTATCATGTGCGCGCTAAATTTCTTCTATTGATAACAGGAACGAACACCATGCCAGTGTTACACAACCTTGTTTCCAATAAAGAGCTGAAGGCGCGCATGTTGGCCGAAACCGAACCGCGCACCACAGTCTCTTTTTACAAGTACTTCACCATTGCCGATCCCAAAGCCTTTCGCGATGCGCTCTATGTCGGGTTAACCGCATTAAAGGTGTTTGGTCGCATCTACGTTGCCCATGAGGGCATCAATGCGCAGATCAGCGTGCCAGCCAGCCAGTACGAGGCTATGAAAGCCTTTTTGTACGGCTTTGATCCCGCGCTGGACAATCTGCGCATGAATATTGCGCTGGATGATGATGGCAAGTCGTTTTGGGTGCTGCGCCTGAAAGTGCGCGATCGCATTGTGGCTGACGGGATTGAGGACGACAGCTTTGATGCCAGTAATGTCGGCAACTACCTGAAAGCGGCCGAAGTTAACGCCATGCTCGACGATCCTGATGCGGTCTTTGTCGATATGCGCAATCATTATGAGTATGAAGTCGGGCGTTTCGATAACGCATTAGAGGTGCCTGCCGACACGTTCCGCGATCAACTGCCCATGGCCGTGGATATGCTTAAAGACAAGAAAGACAAAAAAATCGTGATGTACTGCACCGGGGGGATTCGCTGTGAAAAAGCCAGCGCCTGGATGCGACACAACGGTTTTCAGGATGTTTATCATGTCGAGGGTGGGATTATTGAATATGCTCGTCGGGCGCGGGAACAAAATTTACCGGTGCGTTTTAAAGGTAAAAACTTTGTTTTTGATGAACGCATGGGCGAGCGTATATCGGATGATGTTCTGGCGCATTGTCATCAGTGTGGTGAGCCCTGCGATACGCACGTCAACTGCGTCAATGATGGTTGTCACTTACTGTTTATACAGTGCGAAAGTTGTGCCGAGAAGTATGAGCACTGCTGTAGCCCGTTGTGCCAGGAAGAAGCCCGTCTGTCGCCTGAAGAACAGCGTGCCCGTCGGGCGGGACGTGAGAATGGTAATAAAATCTTTAACAAGTCGCGTGGCTTGCTGAATATGACCATTCCGGCACCGACGCGGAAATAACCGACCCCGCCTGAAGGCCGACTTCAGGCGGGTGTTTTGTTACTGACGGACGCCTTCAACAGAGATAATTAACTCGACGTTCTGCGAGGCAGGGCCCAGGTCATGGGTGATATTAAAGTCTTTCAGCGCAATCTCGCCTTCAGCTTCAAAACCGGCACGATAACCGCCCCACGGATCTTTTCCTTCGCCCATCATTTTGGCTTCCAGCGTCACCGGTTTTGTCACGCCATTCAGCGTTAAATCCCCGGTGACCGCCAGTTTGTCACCGTCTTTTTTCACGGAAGTCGATTTGAACGTCGCGGTGGGATGTTTCGCCACGTTCAGAAATTCAGGGCCACGAATATGTTTGTCACGCTCGGCGTGGTTGGTATCCACGCTGTTGGTTTTAATCGTGACATCGACTTTATCGGCGGTGGGATTGTCTGCATCGAAGGTAAATGAGCCATCAAAATCTTTAAACGTCCCATACAGCCAGCTGTAGCCCAGATGCTGAATACGGAACTGAACAAAGGCGTGCTGGCCTTCTTTATCGATTTTGTAATCGGCGGCATTAGCGGTCAGTGATCCCAGCAGCAGGCCAGTAGCGGTAACAGCCAGAAGCGTTTTTTTGAACATATCATTTTTCCTTTTCAGAGGGAGAGTGGATGCGCCGTCCCAGCATCCTTTTCAGGGTGATATCGCGGTCAATAAAGTGATGTTTTAACGCGGCAAGACCATGCAACACCGACAGCACCACGATGTTCCACGCCAGCCACAGATGAATATTTCCTGCTAAATCCGCCTGTTCACCCGCTCCACTGAATAATGCCGGTAACGAGAACCAACCGAAAACAGACACGGGTTTGCCATCCGCAGTCGAGATCAGATAGCCACTTAACAGAAGGGCAATAAGCAGGCTGTAAAGCAGCCAGTGCACGAACACTGCCGCGAAGCGCACCGCAGGAGAATAGCTACGCAACGGTTCAGGGGGCGGCGAAAGCACACGCCATACCAGTCGGATGACCAGCGCCAGCATTAATAACACGCCGATGCTTTTATGAATGTCAGGCGCGTTATGGTACCAGCTGTCGTAATAACTCAGGCCAACCATCCACAGGCCCAGCGCGAACATGGCGTAAATAACCACGGCCATTGACCAGTGCAGAAAAATCGTGAGTAAACCGTAACGGGTGGAGGAATTTGTCAGCGACATTGTGCTACAGCACCAAAGGAATACGTGGAAACAAGAATCTACAGAATGAAACACAAAATCAATGATGCTTACTTTTCTATAAATTTATTGTTGCTGGTGCAATGGGTTTGGTGAACCGATTTGACTAAGCGCAGGATTATTGAATAAACGCCCTTGTCTGGCGGCGGCATGATGTGACTGATGGAGAAAACATCTCTGAAACACCTGGATGGCAGAAGAAAAAGCGGTAAAACGGGCTGGCGTGTAAATCTGTGTCAATGCGGCGCGGTGCACTGCACGCGCGCCGTACGGTCAGGCGTGAAAACGCGATAAACGGAAAGGGGTAAGATCGAAACTGAACGGTTTATTCTGTGCAAACTGACTGGCGAGTTCACCCAACACGCTGGCAAATTTAAAGCCATGTCCGCTTAAACCGGTGATGATCAGACGATTCGGTTCGCCCGGAAGCGTATCAATGATGAAATCCTCATCAGGACTCACGTCATAGCTACAGGCTTCACCGTGCAGGCAAACCCCAACGCCCGGTAAAAACTGACGGAGAAACCGGAAGGCTTCACTGCCATCGGCGGAAAGGCTGCCGAACGGCTTGCGGTCTTCAGGTGTTGTCATTAGCTGACCACCATCATGACGACCGACTTTTAAGGCATTGTTGTCCGCCGGGAAACCATAATACTGACTGCCATCCGGCATTTCGCAGGTGAAGCCAGGAAACGCATTGTTTTCACTGTAGCGGCCATCAGCCTGATACCAGGCAAACACCTTACGCGTAGGGGCGATGGGCAAATCGGGGACCAGTTTACTCACCCAGGTGCCCGCACTGACCAACAGTTTGCGCCCGCGGTAAAGGCCATCGAGCGTGGTAACCTGTTGCAATTCGCCGTCACGCCGGATCTGAGTAACCGGGCAGTTAAACAACTGCGCGCAGCCCTGTTTTTCTGCCAGCTGTATCCAGCTTCGAACCGCCTGTTCACTTTTTAAAAAGCCAGAGTTTGGTTCGAAAACGCCCAGATATCCGTCAGGAACCGCCAGCTGTGGCCAGCGCTTGCGCACGTCAGCCGCCTGCAGCACCTCGACAGGGAGCTGCCAGGTTTGGGCGCTGCTTACGACGTTTTGAATAAATTCAGACTGGACAGGCGCAAGATTCAGGACACCGCAACGATGCATAATGCGCTCGCCCGCCTGCTGTTCCAGTTCATCCCACAACGTTTGCGCACGCAATACCAGCGGTACATAGCGTTCGCCCTCGCCATAGGCATGACGAATCAAACGGCTTTCTCCGTGATGAGCACCCTGATGATGGGGAGGATGTGCGCTGTCAATCATCAGCACGGAAAGGCCAGCCTGGGTCGCATAATAGCCAGCCGCTGCACCCACTGAACCGCTACCGACCACAATGAGATCGTAAATCATGAAAATGGAACTCCTGAAAGGGTTACATAATCAATAGCATACCAGAAAGTCCATGAAAAAAGGCACCCGAGTGGGTGCCTCGCTGATGCAGCAGTATTAATGCTTCTTTCGTAGTCGTTCTACTTGCTCGGCAGATTCAATCTTAGCGATACCCGCTTCGAGAATAGAGATAAATTGCCTGGCTACATCTGTCGTCAGCCAGTAGGTCGGGCCGACGTCCGCGTCTTCTTCAGTTTGATCCTGCGACGAAAGTGAGTGCAGACGGATCATCATCGCATCATAGCTGTCAACAGTACTGATATCCCAGCCCACCAGAGGATGGGTCTGAATTACATCTTTCCGACTGTCCATTATAACCTCCTTATTACTCGTTAAACGAAGTGCATGATGAGGTTCAATGCGGCTTTTAATTTCCACTGCGAAACAATTATAACAGCAAAATGGCGATTCACTGATTAAAACGTATCATGGAAAGCCTGAATGCAGAATGATTATCTCTAAAACAGTCAGGCTGAGAAGATATAATACCTGAATACCGGGCGTGCAATTGTCCTAATTGAACAATAAAAAAGGCTTATTAAGGTCGTTAAACAGGGTTAAAGAGGGGAAGTTTCAACGCCTGCTGAACCGCTACGTTTTTGTAATGTCTCTGCAAGGCGCGCAAACTGCTGCTGCAATTGCTCATCATGGTTTTGATTTTGCGCTTCAAGCGAAAGATTATGCACCAGCAACTGACTGGCCCGATCATCAAGACAGAAAATCAGGCTGGAAAAGGCGTTTTCCAGCACCGTCAAGCGGCGTTGCTGTTCACCAATGAGTGTCAGCAGCTCGCCAAAGGTCATGGCTTCTTCGGGTTTATCTGTAGTCATGGGATGAAACTCCTTTTATGCATGATCAGCGCCAGCATAGGGCATTGGTCATTCGGAGTCCAGATGGGCAAGCGGTTAGTCAGGCATAAATGAAGATAAAAAAACCGGGTGGCGAAACCCGGTAAAAACAGCACAGTGGCGGTTAATCGGTAATGAACCAGTCGTCAGCGCTTTCCCACGTTTGCTGCAGGATTTCACTGATTTGTTCACGCGTGTCTTTGTCACCGCCCATTACGCTCAGCTGATTCGCCGTGGCGTAACGCACTTTGACCTGATTGGTGAATTGCGGAAATTGTTCATCGATCCGGCGCGACAGCTCATGGCTCAGGGCTTCCATCGCACCAGCGGGAAGAGGTTGGGTTTTGGCAACGGTAATTTCAACACGCATAAAAGCCTCCGTATAAGATACTGTATATAATTACAGTATAAATATAGCGGAGGCAAGCGAAATTATTTTATACGCCAGTTGAGGGTTTCCCCGGCCAGGAAAGGCACCAGCGTATGAGAGCCCATTGCAATGCTTTCTTCTACCGTCCATGGCTCACGCACCAGCGTAAGGGTGCCTTCGTTCAGCGGCAGGCCATAGAAACGCGGACCATTTTCAGAACAAAATGCCTCAAAATGCTGCAGGGCATTGAGCTCTTCAAATACGGTGGCGTACGCGGGCAGGGAGGTAGGGGCGTTGAACACACCCGCACAGCCGCAGCTGCTCTCTTTCAGATGGCGCAAATGAGGCGCGGTGTCGGTACCCAGAAAGAAACGGGGATGACCGGAGGCGACAATCCTGCGCAGCGCCTGCTGATGCGTATTGCGTTTCAGGATCGGCAGACAGTACAGGTGAGGGCGGATACCCCCGACCAGCATATGGTTGCGGTTAAACATCAGATGCTGCGGCGTAATCGTTGCCGCCAGGTTTTCATTGGCGCTTTCCACATAGTCAGCTGCATCTTTGGTCGTGATGTGTTCCATCACCACTTTCAGCGCGGGGAACTGTTTGCGTAGCGGTTCCATCACCGTTTCAATAAAGCGGGCTTCGCGGTCAAAAATATCGATGTGCGAGTCCGTCACTTCACCGTGCACCAGCAGCGGCATTCCCAGCGTTTGCATCCGCTCCAGCACTGAGGCAATCGAAGCAATATTGGTGACACCATGGCTTGAATTGGTCGTGGCATGAGCGGGATACAGTTTGGCGGCCGTGAACAATCCCGACTGAAAACCGCGGGCCAGCTCATCGGCCTCTAACGAGTCGGTCAGGTAGCAGGTCATCAGGGGGGTAAAAGCGTGCCCATCAGGTAAGGCAGCCAGAATGCGATTGCGATAAGCTTCGCCCGCCGCGACGCTGACTACCGGCGGAACCAGATTGGGCATGACGATAGCACGACCATTGACTGCGCTGGTATAGGGCAGCACAGTGTTGAGCATATCATCATCACGAAGATGGATATGCCAGTCATCTGGACGGCGGATAGTAAGTTGCTGAGGGTGTGCGGTCATGAATGCGGCTCCGGCAAGTAGAATAAACGAAAGGCGTGTTTAGGCCGGGTTATAAGCATAAGGACTCAGGCAACCGTTTGCACCTGTTTTTCTTTTTTAAAAAAAATCCGCGCCTGAAGGCGCGGATAAGATGACGGTAAAGCTGCCTGTCAGGCGGTTAGTCGGTGAAGGGGATGACCAGTTCACCAGGCTTCACTTCCAGCCCTTTCGCGAATTTTTTCGCCAGCGATTCCGCTTTACTGCGATCGGCGCTCAGCACGTAGGCCGGGTGCTGATCAAAGTAGCTTTTTAACGACTGATTCAGATAAGGCGTCAGGGTTTTCATAATAGAGGCCATTTTCTCGGGCTGAACCTGCGCATCGACGATTTCCATATCGCGCAAATATATGGCTCCTTGCTGCTGATCAAACACTGGCTGCGCACGCATTTTGAGCTGCATATCGGCCTGTTGCGGACCAAAGAGTGAGGAGACATTAATTTTGGCATCGCCCGATAAGGTGACTTTGCCTGGCACGTCCCGACCAATCTGGCTATTCAGGTTAGTTAACACAATATGGGCATTGACCAGACCTGATACGCCAATGTCTTTTTCGAAGTTATTATGTTTTTGCAGGGCCTGATTGACTTCCTGTTCGCTAATTGTGTATTGCGTTAACTGATTACAGCCACTCAGTAAAACCGCTAAAAACAGGGCAACCAGCCCGTGAAAAACCGTCTTCATACTTCCCTCGTTTAACTGAAAAACTCGCTCGTGGCATAGCCTGCCTGAATGCAAACCGTCTGTCATCAGGAATGGGATGATATGGATTTGCCGAAAATGCCTTCCGGAAGAAAGTGTCCCGATCTTCCGCTGTTAAAACGGGCGGCTTGCGGCACCCACGGCTTCTTACGCGGCGGGGCAGTGACAGCGCACAGGGTTAAGAAACCGATGTGGTTACCGAACCAGTTTTCTGGATCGGAGATATGAACAGGTCTTTTGACGCGTCTGCGCTGCACGGTGGGCCGGACGATAATTCAGCGACCTGGCTGTTGTGATATGCGTAACGTTTTACCGCAGACCTGGCGGCGGTTATAGTGAAAGTTATCAATGACTGGCATTTCCTTCCCGCCATGGACTTCAGGAGAGATGATGTTTGGCTATCGTTCTGCCGCACCAAGGGTGCGACTCACGACCGAGCGGCTGGTGGTAAGACTGGTTCATGAACGCGATGCATGGCGTTTAGCCGACTATTACGCGGAAAACCGTGACTTCCTTAAACCCTGGGAGCCGGTGCGTGATGACAGCCACTGTTATCCCTCTGGCTGGCAAGCCCGGCTGGGCCTGATCGCTGATATGCATAAACAGGGCTCGGCGTTCTATTTTATTTTAATGGACAGCAATGAAACGGAAGTGCGTGGCGTGGCGAATTTTAGCAATGTCCTGCGCGGTGCTTTTCATGCCTGCTATCTTGGCTATTCGCTTGGCGAGAAGTGGCAAGGGCAGGGCCTGATGTTTGAAGCGCTGCAGTCGGCGATTCGCTATATGCAGCGCCAGCAATATATCCACCGCATCATGGCAAACTACATGCCGCATAACCAGCGCAGTGGTGACCTGCTGGCCCGCCTGGGATTCGAAAAAGAGGGCTATGCTAAAAACTACCTGATGATTAACGGTCAGTGGCAGGATCATGTCCTGACTGCGCTGACCAGCAAGGAATGGACACCCAATCGTCGTGGGTAAAATGAGGAGTTCGCAATGAAGATGACCTTGTCGGCGCATGCGTTGCGCGTGCTGGGTTGCCTGCTGGAAAAGCAAATCACCACACCGGAACAGTATCCTCTTTCATTAAATGGCGTGCTTATCGCCTGTAATCAAAAATCTAATCGCGAGCCCGTGATGACGCTGAGCGAAAGCGACGTGCAGGATCAGCTCGATCTCCTGATTAAAAAGCATCTGGTGACCGCCAACAGCGGGTTCGGCCAGCGCGTGGTGAAATACGAGCAACGCTTCTGCAATTCCGCCTTCGGTAATTTACAGCTCAGTAGCGCAGAAGTTGCCGTTCTCACATTGCTGTTCCTGCGTGGCGCACAAACCCCTGGTGAACTGCGGACCCGGAGTGGGCGTTTGCATGAGTTTGCCGACGTCAGCGACGTTGAACAGACGCTGGACACGTTGATGTCGCGCGCTGAGGGGCCCATGGTCATGCGCCTGGCGCGGGAGCCGGGTAAACGTGAAAGCCGTTTTATGCACATGTTTGCTGATGAGGCCGAACTCGGGGCGCTGGAGCAACACCCAGCCACGGCGGACGATGCCGCGCTGCGGGATCGGGTTGAGGCGCTTGAGCAACAGGTTGCCGATCTTCAGGCACAACTGGCGCAATTACTGGAAAGAGAACAATAAATGACGATTCGCATTGGTGTTGTTGGGTTGGGCGGTATTGCGCAAAAGGCCTGGTTGCCTGTGTTATCGCAGGCAAATAACTGGCAGTTAGTCGGCGCATTTTCGCCGAATCAGGCCAACGCCCGCATCGTCTGTGACCGCTACCGTATCACCTGCTTCCCTTCACTGACCGATCTGGCTGCCGCCTGTGACGCCGTATTTGTGCACAGCAGTACGGCCAGCCATTACGACGTGGTCAAAGCACTGCTTCAGGCTGGCAAGGATGTCTGTGTCGACAAACCGCTGGCAGAAACCCTGAATCAGGCAGAGGCGCTGGTCGCGCTGGCCGAAAAGAAACAACGAAAGCTAATGGTGGCGTTTAACCGGCGTTTCGCGCCCTGCTATCAGCAACTGAAAACACAAATGCACTCCGCCGCTGCGCTGCGTATCGAAAAACACCGCAGCGACAGCGTGGGTCCACAGGATCTGCGCTTTACACTGTTAGATGATTACCTGCATGTCGTTGATACGGCTCTGTGGCTGGCAGGAGGCCGTGCGCTGCCCCGTCAGGGCCATATTGCGACCAATGAACAGGGACAGATGCTTTACGCCGAGCACCATTTCAATGCGGGTGGATTGCAGGTAACCACCAGTATGCATCGTCGGGCAGGCAGCCAGCGCGAACGTATCAGCGCCATCTGTGATGGCAAGTGCATTGATATTCATGACATGCGCGACTGGCAGGAAGAGTGCGGTGCAGGCGTAGTGCTCACGCCGCCTGCCGCCTGGCAGAGCCATCTGGCTCAGCGCGGATTTGTGGGCGTGGCAGAACATTTTGTTCACTGCATCGAAAATCAGACAAAGCCGGAAACGAGTGGTGAGCAGGCACTGCTGGCGCAACGTATCGTCGAATCCATGTGGCGTGACGCGGAACGGGAATAACGCCTTGTAACACTCAGTGCTGGTCATTTCACGCGATCGCAGTAGACTATCGCCCGACGTGTGACAGGACCCGTGCTAAGTCACTCATTTTGCCGATTCTTTTCAGGATGCCCCGTCAATTATGAATTTGTTGAAATCGCTGGCAGCGGTCAGTTCAATGACCCTGTTTTCCCGCGTGCTGGGTTTTGCCCGGGATGCCATTGTGGCACGGGTGTTTGGTGCCGGCATGGCGACCGATGCGTTCTTTGTTGCGTTTAAACTACCTAATCTTCTGCGGCGTATTTTTGCTGAAGGGGCCTTCTCGCAGGCATTTGTTCCTATTCTTGCCGAGTATAAAAGTAAGCAGGGCGAAGAGGCTACGCGGCTTTTTGTGTCCTACGTTTCCGGTCTGCTGACCCTGGCGCTGGCGCTCGTGACCGTCGCAGGCATGGTTGCCGCCCCCTGGGTCATCCTGGTGACGGCACCGGGTTTCGCCGATACAGCCGATAAATTTGCCCTGACCAGCGCGCTGCTGCGCGTCACTTTCCCCTACATTCTCCTGATTTCGCTGGCTTCGCTGGCTGGGGCCATATTAAACACCTGGAACCGTTTTTCGGTGCCGGCGTTTGCCCCCACGCTGCTGAATATCAGCATGATCGGCTTTGCGCTGTTCGCCGCACCGCACTTCCATCCGCCCATCATGGCGCTGGCGTGGGCGGTGGTGGTCGGCGGACTGCTGCAACTGGGCTATCAGTTACCGCATCTGAAAAAGCTGGGCATGCTGGTCCTGCCGCGGATCAACCTGCGTGATGCTGGCGTGTGGCGCGTGATGCGCCAGATGGGGCCGGCAATTCTTGGGGTTTCAGTGAGTCAGATCTCACTGATCATCAATACGATTTTTGCCTCGTTCCTGGTTTCGGGCTCTGTCTCATGGATGTATTACGCTGACCGCCTGATGGAGTTTCCGTCCGGCGTGTTAGGCGTGGCGCTGGGCACGATTTTATTGCCTTCTCTGGCAAAAAGTTTCGCCAGTGGCCACCATGAAGAGTATTCGCGCTTAATGGACTGGGGCCTGCGTTTGTGCTTTTTACTGGCGTTGCCCAGTGCGGTGGCGCTGGGTATGTTGTCCGGTCCGCTGACTGTCGCGTTGTTCCAGTACGGAAAATTTACTGCCTTTGATGCCGCTATGACGCAGCGTGCGCTGATTGCCTACTCGGTGGGATTGATGGGCCTGATCGTCGTGAAAGTCCTGGCGCCGGGCTTCTATTCCCGTCAGGACATTAAAACGCCGGTAAAAATTGCGATTGTTACGCTGATCGCGACCCAGCTAATGAATCTGGCCTTTATTGGCCCGCTGAAGCATGCCGGACTGTCACTCTCCATTGGTCTGGGTGCCTGCCTCAATGCTGGGTTGCTCTACTGGCAACTGCGTAAAAAGAAAATCTTTCAACCTCAGCCTGGCTGGGCCGGTTTTCTGATTCGCTTACTGGTGGCGGTAATCGTCATGGCGGCCGCGCTGTCAGGCATGCTGTACTGGATGCCTGACTGGGAGCAGGGCAACATGCTATGGCGCCTGTTGCGGCTGACTCTCGTCTGTGCGGTAGGCGGCGGCGCTTATTTCCTGTCCCTGGGCATGATGGGCTTCCGACTGCGGGATTATGCCCGCCGTACCGCCGTCTGACCATAAAACCCTCCAACGGTTAATGCCGTAATCCAGGCCGTAATGAATAACATTACGGCCTTTTTGTCATAAACCTGCGCAGTGCAGGCCGGACTAACAAGGGATTCTGTGCCAGACCGGTCATTTCATCACGCCCGGCGATGCCACGAACCTCTGTCATCCCTTTTGCTGGCCTGGAACAGCTATCGCAGCAGACCTGTAGGCATCTTCAGGTGAATAATCCGCTCAGCGGGTTGCCAAAGAGACGATACCCAATAATGGATGGGGGCACGCCGTTACTGACTCATCAGGCGCAAGGCGTTAATACGGTGCGTCGAAAAGCCTGTTTACAGCGTATTGTCATAAAAAATTCATGTTTTTTTCATTGCTATTTAGCGTCTGACATCGCCTCGCACGGTAAGCCCATAATGTTGTAAGAAACTGATTCAAAAGTTCGTTTTGGCGTAAATCCTGTCTTCTTCCTGCCGATGAGTACCTTTAGTCCATCATTGAGAGGAAGATCAAAATGCATACCCGCGCTCATGAAAACGCGATGCCAGGTTTCTGGTACAACCTCAATCTTATTCCCTTATTCAGCCTGATTTTTGGCGGCATCTTATTTCTGTTCGTGTGCAGTAGCACGATATCTGCCTGGTTTTTGACGCAGGGGCAACATTCCCTTGACGTGTCAACGGATGAAATTTCGGTAAGGCAGGGATTACTCGACAGCTCAACGCATATGCGCTCTGCCAGGCTCAATATTATTCAGGCCGGCGCAGCGGCACGTATTGCCGACACGGATAACTACGCCGCTTTCCTCAGCGCCACAGAGGTCAGCATTAAAAAGGCAGAAAATGGGCTGAATATTTACCTTAACCGTCCGGTCAGGACGCCAGTCGGCATCGAACTCGATAAACAACTGCAGGCGCGATTTAAGGATTACCTGCAAAAAGGGTTGATGCCGATGATTGAGGCAGCCAAACAGAACAGTTTTGAAGAGATCATTGCGGATGAAACGGCGGCTGACAAACTCGACAAAGCGTATAAAGACGTGTTGATGAAAGCCATTCAGATGCGCAATCAGCGCTCGATGGACATTAAACAGCAGGCGGTTGAACAGGTTAAAACAGGCTATACCACAATGTTAGTGGCCTTTATCGCATCCGTAGTGATTGTGCTACTGGCTTTTGCTCTGCTGAGAAAAGTGGTGATTAAGCCTTTAAGACAGTCACTTCACCGTATCGACCTGATTGCCCACGGCGATTTGACTGTACCACCGTCGGCCTGCGGTCGTAACGAGCCGGGTATGTTACTGTCGAACCTGCAACGTATGCAGTCATCGCTTGCCCAAACAGTCGGCGCTGTCCGCGATGGGGCCATTGCTATCTTTCAGAGCGCGGGGGAAATTGCCTCCGGCAACACCGATCTCTCCTCCCGCACGGAACAGCAGGCCGCGTCGCTGGAACAGACGGCTGCCAGTATGGAACAACTGACCGCGACGGTGAAACAGAATGCCGACAATGCGCATCACGCCTGCCAGTTGGCGTCCGATGCGTCCGAAAAAGCCCAGTCGGGTGGAGAGATTGTTAATCGCGTCGTCAAAACCATGGACGATATCTCCGGCAGTTCGAAAAAGATCGCTGAAATTACCAGCGTCATTAACAGTATCGCCTTTCAGACGAATATTCTGGCATTGAATGCCGCGGTCGAAGCCGCGCGGGCAGGGGAGCAGGGACGCGGGTTTGCGGTGGTCGCCAGCGAAGTGCGCAGTCTTGCTCAGCGCAGCGCGCAGGCTGCAAAAGAAATCGAAGGGCTTATTGCCACTTCTGTCGGACTGGTTAACAACGGCACGGAACTGGTCAGCGATGCCGGCACCACCATGATGAAAACGGTAGACGCTTTCCAGCGTGTGAATGACATCATTTCTGAAATTGCCGTCTCTTCAGACGAGCAGAACCGAGGCATTCAGCAGGTCAGCCACGCGATTACAGAAATGGATGCAGTAACCCAGCAAAATGCGTCACTGGTTGAAGAGGCTTCAGCCGCTGCGGCCTCCCTTGAGGATCAGGCGGATAAACTGACGAAAGCCGTGGCCGTCTTTAAACTTGAACGAGCCCCGTTAACACCGTCTGACGCCCCCACTGTAGTCGTTGCTCCCGCCGTTCCTGCTTTTGCAGCAGCGGCACCGAAGAAAGGTCATGACAACTGGGAAGCGTTTTAAGACGAATGCCTGCCAGATCGTGACAGGCTAAATCGGCGTCCGCTTATTATCAGAAAAGGCAGTGTGCGCAGGGATGCGCTGGAGCAGAGACGTTATCCGGGATGCCGGATTTAAAGCGCGTTGGACACTGCATCTGTTGGGCGAAGAGGACAGATATTCTGCATAACAGACCCGCCGCCCTGTGACGACAGCATGAAAAAATCCGTCATCCACGCGTGATGACGGATTCTTCAAAAATGGACAGCGTGATCACCAGACTGACGTTATCAGATTTTACGGCTCAGCGTCGCCTGGCCCTGACCTTTTCCATCCGGTCCGTAGAACGCTTGCGTCTGATGCGGCTTAAGCACGTCTAACGCATCATGCGTGAAGGTAATCTGGTGCTGTAACAGGATGCCGTTGTGCGTGTTGGCACGGTGTAACCGGCGTGTATGCTGCTGAATACCTTCCCAGCGGCGCGCCATGTCACTCTGACCACGATAAGGTGCAGATGTCCCCAGGCTTTTCTCGTTGCTACGGCGCATCTCATCCAGATAGTTCAGCGTCGTCAGCAGCGCGCTTTTATCTTCGGTAATGCGCTGCAAATTGTTGCTGTCAATCATTCCGGACGACAACTGTTGTTCTTCTTCATCCAGAACGGTCGCCAGAGACACCAGCACTTCCTGCATCTTATCTAATGTGGTCAGCAAATTACTCATGGGGATTATTTACCCTCTAAATACGCCTTAGTGTCGGCAATCAGCGCATCGGCGATCTTGCCGGTATCCATCTTCAACTCGCCGTTACGAATAGCGGTTTTCAATTGTTCAACGCGTTGGACGTTAATGTCCTGGCTGCCTGGCTTCATCAGCTGCGCCTGGGCGCTGCTCAGGCTCACCTGAGCGGCGGCTGGTGTGGTCGCTGTTGCGCTGTCACTCTGGCGCACACGCGCAGTTTGCGGCTCGCTGCTGTCACGTGTTTGCACGGTGCTGGCGGGCTTTAACGGTTGTGTTCTTTCGATGCTCATATTCGGGCTCCTGTAAGGTCAGGGGGTCTGCCACCTGAATCATAATAGCGTAATCGCTTTGCTGATTCTTCTATCGGCAAATAAACAGGCTTCTTTAATGTTTTATAGTGTTATGAGAATTTTCCCATCATCACTGACCCTACCGCTCACAACCTGACCGTTCCCCATACGTACACGAACCCATTGCGCAATAGTGCCATTGCTTAAGGCTTTCCCCTCGCCGCTGGCATCAAATCCGTCGCCACTGGCAACCACCATGACATCCTGACCTGCTTTTACACGCCACGGCTGGCGCAGCATCGACTGACTCACCGGCTGTCCCGGCTGAATGTCACGCAGCACCACAGAATCGGCGACGGTCTCATCGTTAAGCAGGGTGCGCGGCGGCAGCGTATCCAGACGTCCCTCTTCGATGCGGAAATCGTCTTTGCTCACGGTTGCGCCGCGGGCGATTAAATTTTTCGCCACCAGATAACGGCCAGTGACCTGAACCTGGACCTGAATATAACGTCGATTTTCTCCGCAGTTGGCTGCCACGCTCATATTGCCCCACGGGCGGCTGTTGCCGGGCAACGTAAATTGCGGCGTATCACATAAGGGCCACTGTGCCTGTGGCGTGCGAATGACGACGTTCATGCCCGTGGCATGCTCAGGATCACGGGCTTTAAAAAACTGGTTCAGTTGGGCGCTGAAATCGCCTGCCATAACGGGTAAGGCAAACAGGGCCAGCAGGCTGGCTAACAGGGCTGGATATCCACGCATGTGCTTTTCCTCACTGATGATGGCAATGAGTGTACGCGTTTGAAAAAAAACTCAAGAGTTAAAATAGCGACGATTTGAGGCGTTATTCAGACGATGGCTCTTGCTTTTTCCCAATTATGCTGCCAGCTCGAAATTCTCATTTGCGGAGGAAGCATGCTCGACAAACTCGATGCGGCGCTACATTTCGGTACCGAAGCCCTCAACCTGCGAGCTCAACGTCAGGAGATTCTGGCATCCAACATTGCCAACGCCGACACCCCAGGCTATCAGGCCAGGGATATCGACTTTGCCAGCGAGCTGAATCGGGCAATGGCGAATGGACGTGCTGAAGGCAGTAGCCTGGCGCTCAAAGTTACTTCGTCGCGTCACATCGAAGCGCAGACGAACACGGCACCGTCGATGGATTTGCTGTATCGCATTCCGGATCAGCCATCTGCGGACGGTAACACCGTCGATATGGACCGCGAACGTACTCAGTTCGCGGATAACAGCCTGAAATATCAAACCGATCTCACACTTATCAGTAGCCAAATCAAAGGCATGATGAGCGTGTTACAAGGGCAATAATCATGGCATTGCTGAATATTTTTGACATTGCCGGCTCAGCGATGACCGCGCAATCACAGCGATTAAACGTCAGTGCCAGTAACCTGGCAAACGCCGACAGCGTGACCGGCCCGGACGGGCAGCCTTATGTGGCAAAGCAGGTCGTTTTTCAGACCGATGCTGCGCCGGGTGCGGCCACCGGTGGCGTAAAAGTGGCGCAGGTTGTTGATGATCCTACGCCCGCGAAACTGGTGTATGACCCGGGTAACCCGATGGCGGATGCCAAAGGCTACGTGAAGATGCCTAACGTGGATGTGGTAGCGGAAACGGTCAACACCATGTCGGCATCACGCAGCTACCAGGCGAACGTCGAGGTGCTGAATACCGTGAAGTCGATGATGATGAAAACGCTGACCCTGGGTCAGTAACGGAGAAAAATAATGACTATCGCGGTAGGCGTTAATGAAAAGCTGGACCCCACGGTCCTTAGCTCATCCAGCACCGGCACAAGTAACAGCGCCCAGGATCTGCAAAACCAGTTCCTGACCATGCTGGTGACGCAGCTGCAAAACCAGGATCCCACCAATCCGATGGATAACAGTCAGCTGACAACACAGCTGGCACAGATCAACACCCTGAGCGGTATTGAAAAACTGAACACCACACTGGGATCGATTTCGGGTCAGATCAGCACCAGCCAGTCACTGCAAAGTTCGACGCTGATTGGTCATGGCGTGATGGTGAATGGTTCACAGATTCTGGTCGGTAAAGGCACGACAACGCCGTTTGGCGTGGAGCTGACTAACGCAGCCACCACCGCCACGGCGACGATTACCGATGCACAGGGCAATGTGGTCAGCACCCAGGACCTGGGCGCACTGACCGCCGGCGTTCACACGTTCTCGTGGGACGGCAAATTACCGGATGGCAGCGTCGCGCCAGATGGAAAATACAAAGTTGCGATTGCTGCCAGTAACAGCAGCGGTCAACAGGTGGCTCAGCCACTTAACTATGCCTACGTCAATGGCGTAAGCACAGCGGGTAATACCGCAAAACTGGATCTCGGCACCATGGGCTCCGCCACCCTTGACGACGTACGTCAGATTCTCTGATTCACCTGTAGACAGGAGAGATTTAAATGTCATTTTCACAAGCGGTCAGCGGTCTCGGCGCTGCCTCAAGTAACCTGGACGTTATCGGTAACAACATCGCTAACTCCGCCACAGCAGGCTTTAAGTCCAGCACCATCGCGTTTGCCGACATGTTTGCTGGTTCAAACGTGGGTCTGGGGACTAAAGTCGCTGCCGTGATCCAGAACTTCAACGATGGTTCTACCACCACCACCAGCCGTGGGCTGGATGTGGCACTGAGCGGTAACGGTTTTTTCCGTTTGACCAACTCGGCGGGTGCGGTGTCCTATTCACGTAATGGCCAGTTCACTCTGGACCAGAACCGTAACCTGGTGAATACCCAGGGTCTGAACGTAACCGGTTACCCGGCTTCAGGCGTGCCTCCGACTATCCAGACGGGTGCGAACCCGGTTGCGCTGAAAATTCCTACCACGCAGATGCCTGCTAATGCCACTACCACGGCAAACCAGGTGGCGAAACTGAACTCGACTTCAGCGGTATTAGACGACACCAAGTTTTCTGCCACCGATCCGACGACGTACAGCGCGAAGAACACTATCACTATGTACGATACGCAGGGTAATGCGCACTCGCTTGACCTGTATTTCGTTAAGACCGCAGACAACACCTGGAAAATTCACGGCATTGACTCCACTGCGGGTTCAAACGTTGGGAATTACCAGATGAGCTATAACGCCAACGGTCAGCTGACTGGCGTATCTTCACTGGATGCAAACGGCAACGTGGTGGCAGGCTCAACAACAGCCAGCACCGCGACCGTCACGATTCCTGGCGTAAATGGCGCGAACGGCACGACTGTCGCGTTAAACTTTGTGGGCAGTCTGCAGCAAAATACCGGGGCGACCACCTTTGGTAACGCCACGCAAAACGGTTATGCGCCTGGCGATTTGACCAGCTATGCCATCAACAACGACGGCACCATCACCGGCAGTTACTCAAACCAACGCACGCAGTTACTGGGACAGATCGTCCTGGCCAGTTTCTCTAACCCCGAAGGCCTGAAATCGCAGGGCGATAACGTCTGGGCGGAAACCAATGCGTCTGGTCAGGCAGCGGTTGGCCTGGCAAACACCGGCACCTTTGGTTCACTGACCGCGGGCGCGCTGGAGTCCTCGAACGTCGATATGAGTAAAGAGCTGGTCAATATGATCGTCGCGCAACGCAACTACCAGGCGAACGCGCAGACCATCAAAACGCAGGATCAGATCCTTAACACTCTGGTCAACTTACGTTAATTCGCTAACGGGATTGCTCTATGGATCACGCGATATATACCGCGATGGGCGCGGCCAGTCAGACACTGGATCAGCAGGCGGTTACCGCCAGCAACCTCGCCAACGCCTCAACGCCCGGTTTCCGGGCGCAGCTGAACGCGTTGCGTGCTGTACCGGTCACTGGTTGGTCACTGCCCACGCGCACGTTGGTCACGGCATCTACGCCGGGTGCCGACATGAGTCAGGGGGCCATGGATTACACCCAGCGCCCACTGGACGTGGCAATGCAGCAGGATGGCTGGCTGGCTGTACGCACCGCCGACGGCAGCGAAGCCTATACCCGCAACGGCAACATGCAAATTCGTTCGGACGGTACGCTGACGGTGCAGGGCAATCCCGTAATGGGCGAAGGTGGTCCGATTGTGATCCCTCAAGGTTCTGAGATCACCATCGCGGCTGATGGCTCTATTACCGGGCTGAACGCTGGCGACTCACCTAATGCGACTGTACAACTGGGCCGTCTGAAGCTCGTCCAGGCAACCGGTAAAGAGTTAGAGCGTGGGGACGATGGCATGTTCCGTCCCACCGCCGCGACGCAGGCGACACGTGGCGCAGCCCTGCAGGCCGATCCGACTATGCAGGTCATGCCGGGTGTGCTTGAGGGCAGTAACGTGAAGCCGGTGGAAACGATGGTCGATATGATCGCCAATGCCCGCCGTTTCGAGATGCAGATGAAGGTCATTAACAACGTTGACCAAAACGAACAGAAAGCCAACCAGTTGCTCAGCATCGGCAGCTAAGGCGCGAGGATAAATACATGATTCGTTCTTTATGGATCGCCAAAACCGGTCTTGATGCACAGCAGATGAACATGGACGTGATCGCCAACAACCTGGCCAACGTCAGTACTAACGGGTTTAAGCGCTCACGTGCCGTGTTTGAAGATCTGATGTACCAGACCATGCGTCAGCCAGGCACGCAGTCATCTGAGCAGACGACGCTGCCGTCAGGTTTGCAAATCGGTACTGGTGTACGTCCGGTGACGACCGAGCGTTTGCATACGCAGGGCAACCTGTCGCAAACCAACAACTCAAAAGATATCGCCATTAATGGCCAGGGTTTTTTCCAAATCCAGATGCCAGATGGAACTTCTGCGTATACACGTGATGGTTCATTTCAGGTTGACCAGAACGGCCAACTGGTGACCAACGCGGGTTTCCCTGTGCAGCCTGGTATTACCATTCCAGCCAACGCCACAAGTATCACCGTGTCGCGTGATGGTGTGGTGAGCGTAACCCAGCAGGGGCAGACGCAGGCCGCCCAGGTCGGACAGTTAACGCTGAGCACCTTCATGAACAATGCGGGTCTCGATAGCGTGGGTGAAAACCTCTACAAGGAAACGCAGGCATCGGGTGCGCCGACGGACAGTACGCCTGGCCAGAACGGTGCCGGTTTGCTGTATCAGGGTTATACCGAAACCTCTAACGTAAACGTCGCGGAAGAACTGGTTACGATGATCCAGACGCAGCGTGCTTACGAAATTAACAGCAAAGCGATCAGCACCTCCGATCAAATGCTGGCGA
This sequence comes from Pantoea sp. CS_6, assembly GCF_041954745.1. Taxonomy (NCBI): domain Bacteria; kingdom Pseudomonadati; phylum Pseudomonadota; class Gammaproteobacteria; order Enterobacterales; family Erwiniaceae; genus Pantoea; species Pantoea sp. CS_6. Next base: position 67,328 of record NZ_JAVAYG010000014.1, on the reverse strand, counting down.
AGTTGACACAGCTGTAACACGAACAGGGCCAGCTAAGGCTGGCCTGAAGACTAGTCATGAATAAGGTCGTAACTCCGTGGCGATGCAACATATTCTTAAGCCTGGACATTGGTTAGTAGTCACCGCACTGCTGACGCTTAACGGTTGTGCGTTGGTGCCACGCACGCCACTGGTGCAAGGAGCGACCACGGCTCAGCCGTTGCCCTCTGCGCCACCTGTGGTAAATGGGTCCATTTTTCAGGGTGTTGCGCCGCTCAACTACGGCTATCAGCCGCTGTTTGAAGATCGCCGCCCACGTAATATCGGCGATACGCTGACTATCACCTTGCAGGAAAACGTCAGTGCCAGCAAAAGTTCGACCTCGAATGCCAGCCGTAACGGCAGCGGCAGTCTGGGTATCACTGCAGTGCCTACCGGTTTAGAAGGTTTAGCCGGCGCAACGGGCGAAAAAGCCAACTTTGCGGCGGGTGGCAAAAATGATTTCGCAGGCAAAGGTGGGGCATCTGCTAACAACACCTTTACCGGCACCATCACCGTCACGGTGGATCAGGTTCTGTCGAACGGCAACCTGCACGTGGTCGGAGAAAAACAAATTGAGATCAACCAGGGCACCGAGTTTATTCGTTTCTCGGGCGTGGTTAACCCACGCACCATCAGTGCGAGTAACGCCGTGTTGTCTACAGCCGTGGCCGATGCACGTATTGAGTACGTCGGAAATGGTTATATCAATGAAGCGCAAAATATGGGCTGGTTGCAGCGCTTCTTCCTGAATATCTCGCCGTTCTAAGAGGTTGTAATGAAAAAGCTAACATTATGGCGTGTCGGTCTGGGATTACTGTTAGGCGTAAGCCTGATGGCGCGTGCCGATCTGATCCGCGACTTAACCACCGTACAGGGTGTGCGTGATAACCAACTGCTGGGTTATGGCCTTGTCGTGGGCCTGGACGGAACAGGCGATCAGACAACGCAGACGCCGTTCACGACCCAAACCGTCAGCAACATGCTGTCGCAACTGGGCATTACCGTGCCGCCGGGCACCAACATGCAGCTCAAAAACGTCGCCGCCGTGATGGTTACCGCCAGGCTGCCTTCGTTTGCCCGCCAGGGCCAGACGCTGGATGTCGTGGTGTCGTCCATGGGTAACGCGAAAAGCCTGCGCGGCGGCACGCTGTTAATGACGCCACTGAAAGGCGTGGATAACCAGGTTTATGCGCTGGCCCAGGGTAACATTCTGGTCGGCGGCGCGGGTGCCGCAGCAGGCGGCAGCAGCGTTCAGGTCAACCAGCTTAACGGTGGACGGATTACCGATGGGGCAACGGTTGAACGTGAACTGCAGAGCAACTTTGGTTCGCAGAATACGATTAACCTGCAGCTGAACACCGAAGATTTCTCCATGGCGCAACGAATTGCTGATGCGATCAACGCCCGTGGCGGATACGGTTCGGCCCAGCCGCTGGACGCCCGTACGGTCCAGGTCCGCGTGTCTCCGAATAATGGTGCGCAGGTTCGTTTACTGGCAGAGATTCAGAACATTGATGTCTCCGTGCCGGTTGAGGATGCCAAAGTCATCATTAACTCACGCACCGGCTCTGTTGTGATGAATCGTGAAGTGAAACTGAACACCTGTGCGGTCGCTCAGGGCAACCTGTCTGTCACGGTCAATCAGCAGCAAAACGTGAGTCAGCCGAACACGCCGCTGGCGGGTGGACAGACTGTCGCTACTACCAATACGCAGATCGATCTGCGTCAGAGCGGCGGTGCGTTGCAACGGGTTAACTCCAGCGCCAACCTGAACAGCGTGGTGCGTGCGCTGAATGCGCTGGGTGCATCGCCTATCGAACTGATGTCTATTTTGCAGTCAATGCAGAGCGCGGGTTGCCTGCGCGCAAAACTGGAAATTATCTGATGAACGATACGCAATCGCTGATGAATGCGGCTTTTGACAGCCGCTCGTTGAACGACCTGAAACGCGATGTCACTGCCGATCCCAAAGGGAAAGCACTGCAGGTCGCGCAGCAGGTTGAAGGGATGTTTGTTCAGATGATGCTGAAGAGTATGCGTGAAGCGTTACCGCAGGACGGCATTCTCAGCAATGAACAGACCAAGCTTTTCACATCAATGTACGATCAGCAGATTGCGCAGGACATCGGTAAACGTGGCCTGGGCCTGGCGGATATCATCGTTAAACAGATGGAACCCGCCAAAGCCCCGGACGAGCGCGCCGGTACGGTGCCGATGAAGCTGGATAACAGTTTCATCATGAGCACCATTGGCGCCACGCCGCTGGAGCAAATGGTGCGCAAAGCTATGCCGCGCCTGCCCGCGCCTTCGCTCACCGGCCTGCCGAGCGACAGTCGTGACTTTATTGCCCAACTGACTCAGCCCGCTCAGGCCGCCAGTCAGCAGAGTGGTATCCCTCATCACCTGATTCTGGCGCAGGCTGCACTGGAGTCAGGCTGGGGGCAACGTCAAATCCTGACCCGTGATGGAAAGCCGAGTTATAACGTCTTTGGCATCAAAGCCAGCGGGAACTGGAAAGGCGAAACGACCGATATCATGACCACAGAATATGAGCACGGTGAAGCTAAAAAGGTGCGTGCGACATTCCGGGTTTACAGTTCTTATTTCGAAGCGTTAAACGACTACGTCAAACTGCTTTCAAATAACCCACGTTATGCGGCTGTCACCAATGCACAGAGCGCGGAGCAGGGCGCCCAGGCATTGCAGGCTGCGGGCTATGCCACCGATCCGAAATATGCGCAAAAACTGATGGGAATGATTCAGCAATTCAAGAGCATGGGTGAAAAAGTGGTGAAAGCTTATAGCCAGGATTTAAGCACATTGTTCTGAGAATTGTGCCTCAAGTTTCACTTAAGCATGCCGATAATAGCAGCAAGAGCCAGGCGCGCCAGCGCACGCTGGCGACCACACTGATGACAGCGACCCGTGTAGCGGGGAATGTAAGGAACCGAGATGTCCAGCATAATTAACTCCGCAATGAGCGGGCTCAGTGCCGCACAGGCCGCCTTAAGCACCACCAGTAATAACATCAGCAATTACACCGTTGCCGGCTATTCACGTCAGACGACGATTCTGGCAGAAGCCAACAGTACCCTGCAGGGAAAAAGTTATTACGGTAACGGGGTTAACGTAACCGGTGTTCAGCGTGAATACGACAGTTTTATCGCAGCGCAACTACGTGGGTCTTCAGCCACCTACAATGCGGCAAATACGCAGTATTCGCAGGTCTCCAATATCGACGATCTGATGTCAACCTCGACGACAAACCTGTCGAGCGCGATTCAGGGCTTCTTTAGCAACATGCAGAACGTGGTCAGTAATGCCAACGATCCTGCAGCGCGTCAGTCTTTGCTCAGCAACTCCCAGGGCCTGGTCAACCAGTTTCAGACCCAGGCGCAATACCTGACCAACATGCAAAACAGCGTGAATACCAACGTGACCTCTGACGTAGATCAGATCAATACCTTTACCAGCCAGATCTCCAGTCTTAACCAGCAGATTGCCAAACTGACAACCGGTAATGGCGCCGCTCCCAATGACTTATTGGATCAACGTGATCAGTTGGTTAATGGTCTGAATAATATCGTCGGTGTGACAGTGTCACAGCAGGATGGAAGCTACACGGTTTCCATGGCCAACGGCCTTTCTCTGGTCAGTGGCTTCCAGTCAACCAAGCTGGTGGCAATGCCATCCAGCAGCGATCTGACGCGCACCACGGTGGGCTATGTTGATCCGCAGGCTGGCAATGTGCAGATTCCGGAATCTTCCATTACCACCGGCTCACTGGGCGGGATGTTAAGCTTCCGCTCGCAGGATCTGGACCTGGCACAAAACCAGCTGGGACAGCTTGCCGCCGCCTTCACCACCAATTTCAATACCGTGCACAAGCAAGGCTATGACAGCAACGGTAACCAGGGCGTCGACTTCTTTACTATCGGCAGCCCAACAGCGCAGGGCAACAGCAAAAATACCTCTTCCGCCACCTTAACCGCGGCGTGGAGCAATACCAATGCGCTGCAGGCTTCCAATTATACCGTGACTTATGACGGAACAAACTGGTCAGCCACGCGTCTGTCAGACAACACCAAAACGACGCTCACGCCCACTACTTCTGGCGGCGTCACCACGCTCAGCCTGGACGGGATGAGCCTGACGGTCAATGGTACACCAAACGCCAAAGACAGTTTCCTGGTAAAACCCGTTCAAAATGTGGTTAACGGGATGTCAGTGGCGATTACCAGCGGCTCGCAGATTGCGGCGGCGGCGGCACCAGGCGGTGAAAGTGATAACCGCAATGCCCAAAATTTACTGGCGCTACAGGATGCCAAAATCGTCAACGGTAATTCTACGTTGTCCCAGGCCTATGGCGCGATGGTGAGTACCGTTGGTAACAAAACACAGGCCCTGAAAACGGCCAGTACAACGCAGCAGAACGTTGTGACGCAGTTAACAAACCGTCAGCAGTCTGTCTCCGGCGTTAACCTGGACGAAGAGTATGCGAACCTGACCAAATACCAGCAATATTACATGGCGAATGCGCAGGTTTTAAAAGCGGCCAGCACCGTTTTTGACGCCCTGCTTAGCATTAACTAAGAGCAGAGGACATCATGCGACTCAGTACAAATATGATTTTTGACCAGCAGGTTCGCGGCGTAAGTGATGCGCAATCCTCCTGGTTGAGTGCAGGCAAACAGCTGTCTACCGGATACAGAGTATCTAACCCTTCTGACGATCCGATCGCCGCTTCCCGTGCCGTGGTGTTATCGCAAACTCAGGCGCAGGCAAGCCAGTATGCGGTTGCCCGTACCTTCGCCGACCAGGGCTTATCCCTGGAAGAAAACACGCTGGACGGTGTGACAAACAGCATTATGAGCGCGCAGTCGATGATTGTGGCCGCCTCAAACGGCTCATTGAGCGACGATGACCGCGCCTCGTATGCGACGCAGCTGGAAGGGTTGCGTGCGCAGTTACTGAACCAGGTCAACAGCAAAGACGCCAACGGGCGTTATATCTTTGCCGGCTATAAGACCGATACACCACCGTTTGTGGATGGTGCCGGCGGCGTGACCTATCAGGGCGGAACCGACGCGATTACGCAAAAAGTCGATACGGACCGTACGATGACGATCGGTCATACCGGTAACAGCATCGTAATGTCGATCACCAGCAACGCGGTGAAAGAACCGAACGGTGGCACCAGTGAAACGAATTTATTCAATATGCTGGACAGTGCTATCAGTGCGCTAAAAGTGCCCCAGAATGGCGCGGATGATGCCACCAAAGCGACCTTTTCAGCGGCAATGGATAAAACCAACCGTGGTCTGAGCAACTCGCTTAACAACGTGCTCAGCGTGCGTTCCGAGATCGGAACACAACTGAAAGAGCTGGATACGTTGAATGCGCAGGGTGACGATCGCAAAGTGATTTATGACTCGCAGATGAGTAGCCTGGTGGATGTGGATTACACCCAGGCGATTTCCAGCTACACCATGCAACAACAGGCGCTGCAGGCTTCTTATAAGACCTTCACTGATATGTCTCAGATGTCATTGTTCCAGTTAAATTCATAAAAATTTTAGGCGTACTTTAACCGGGTGCGCTTAGTTTTTCCCATCGTCCTACAGGGACGGTGGGATTTTTTTTGTCTGCGTAATGCCTCTTTCGCTGCTCAATTAACATGGCGACCTGTGCGGAGAACCTTTGCTGCATGATTGACGCCGCGCTGCACGGATCAGGCTAATGTAGCGCTGATTACATACCTCAGGATGATCCCTCCGTGGTGTTTCTGCCCGCATACCTCACCCGAAATGTCCGTAACAGACAATAAAAAACCCGGCCGGAGCCGGGTTTATCACGTCTGCGAACCGTGCTTATGGCTTGGTCGCAGGGGCCGTTGCCTGGTGGGTAGCACTATGGCCGCCCGCAGAACCTTTGCCTTCAAAATTGAAGGAAGGACGCTGCCAGTCGCTGTGACGCGCAGGCTCTGGTTGCCATGCTGGCGCAGGCGCTTTGGTCATTGGGGCTGACGCAAAGTGCTTCCAGCGCGTTTCCGCATTGGCCTGGAGGGCTTCTACAGCAACGTCGCGCGCAGCCACAGGCGCATGCGGTTCGGTGATGGGTGCAACGGTTTCCTCTGCAGCAACCGGTGCATTTAACACTGCGTCAACCTGAGCTTCGGTTGTCGGGCTCACCGCCGTACCGGCCTGCTCTGCGGGCTCAACGTGCTCGTGTTGGGCAACCTCAGGCGCGGCGGTCACGTCGGACTTATGCGCGTCTTCAGCCGTAACATCGGCAGGTTGTGCCTGCTGCGCGACGGCGTCGGCGCGGGCTTCTGCAGCCGCAGGAATCACAGAGGGTTCCTGATGCACAGGAGCATCAATCGCCTGCGTGTCATCCGTATTCACCACAGTAACCGGCGTGTCTGTCTGGGGTTCAGCAACCTGTACTGGATCGGGCTGTGAAACCGGCGCCTCGTCTACGGCCGCTGCCACAGGCAGGGCGATAGCAGGTGCTGTGTCTGCATGGCTGTCGTCCTGTGCGGTTTTCACGGCATCCTGTGTGGTCTGCTCTTCGTTCGTCTGTGCGACCGGATAGCGCACCCAGACTTTGCCTGACGCCATCTCAGGTGAGGCCGAAGCGGCTTCTAATGGCATAGCAGACTGTGTTGGGTAGCGCTCATCGCGGTAACGACGGCGACGCTGACCACTGACGCGCAGATGACGCGGTGAACGACGAGAGCGACGCGGCATGTTGGCGTTCTCACGCGCTTCGGTTTCGTCCGCGTCGTCGACCTGTGAGGCTTCTGCAACCGGCTGAATCTTGCGGGCTTCAACAGATTCTGCTGACTCGACGGCAGCATGCTGAGGCTGATCATTGTTGTCGACAACACGCACTTTTTGCGTCAGCTGACGCGGTTTGCGGCGTGGCATAGCCTGAACGCGCTCATCGTCCTGTGCTTCAGCCGCAACGGGCTCAGCGGTTTCAACGGCCTGATCAACCGCGCTGTTCGCTTCCTGCTGGGCACGTTTCTCTTCCTGACGACGACGCTGACGTTCAGCACGCTGTTCACGACGCTGCTGCTGTTGCTCATCGCGTTGCTGGCGAGCTTCATCGCTCAGCGCCGGACGTTCATCACGCGCCTCATTAGACTGCCCCTGACGCTTATTACGACGGTTGTCTTCACGCGGTTCACGATTGTCACGGGTTTCGCGGTTGTCACGAGATTCACGCTGCTGAGTGGTGTCACCATTACGTGGCGTGCGCTCACGGCGGTTATTGTTACGGCGGTTGTTACGACGATCGCCACGCTGATTGCCGTTCTCCTCACCGCTGGTTTTCTGCGGTTCGGTCACTTCAGCAACGGGCTCTGCCGTGGCAGGCGCAGGCTCACCGGCGAACATTTTTTTCAGGCCCGCCAGCAGGCGACCAACAAAGCCTGTTCCGTTGGATGGCGTTGCAGGGGCGGTTTCAGGAACCGGCGCAGTTCGCGCTTTGGTCGCTTCCGGCGCTGCTTCCGTCGGTGCCGGTGGCGCATCAGGCATCACAAATGCCGCCAGGGCCGGTTGTTCTGGACGACGACGTTCGGCATGTTCTTCTTCCGAAGGCATCGCCATTTCGGCTTCGTGCAGCTTAGGCAGGTGATAGCTCAGCGTCTGCGTTTCTTCACCTTTCCGCACGCGCAACACGGAGTAGTGCGGCGTTTCCATCCGGTCGTCCGGTACGATAACCGCACGCACGCCGCCCTGGCGTTTTTCGATAGCATTGACCGCTTCACGTTTTTCATTCAGCAGGTAAGAGGCCACAGGCACCGGGACAATAGCATGCACTTCTTTGGTGTTGTCCTTCAGCGCTTCTTCTTCGATCAGGCGCAGAATAGACAGTGACAGCGACTCGTTATCACGAATGGTGCCGGTACCGCTACAGCGCGGGCAGACATGATGGCTTGACTCGCCCAGTGACGGGCTGAGACGCTGGCGGGACATTTCCAGCAGGCCAAAACGTGAAATATGGCTGATCTGAATACGGGCGCGATCCTGACGGACCGCCTCACGCAGACGGTTTTCTACCGCGCGCTGATGGCGAACCGGCGTCATATCGATAAAGTCGATAACGATCAAACCGCCGAGGTCGCGCAGGCGTAACTGGCGGGCGATTTCATCTGCTGCTTCGAGGTTCGTGTTAAACGCGGTTTCTTCGATATCGCCACCACGCGTAGCGCGTGCCGAGTTGATATCGATGGCGGTCAGTGCTTCGGTGCTGTCGATAACAATCGAGCCACCGGAAGGCAGGCGCACTTCACGCTGGAAAGCGGACTCGATTTGCGACTCGATTTGATAGTGGCTGAACAACGGGATTTCGCCGGTGTAGAGCTTGATCTTGCTGGTAAAGTCCGGACGGCCCAGAGCCGCAATATGCTGACGCGCCAGTTCCAGGACCTTCGGGTTATCGATAAGAATTTCGCCGATGTCCTGGCGCAGGTAATCGCGGAATGCGCGCACGATTACGTTACTTTCCTGATGAATCAGGAAGGGCGCAGGACGGCTGTCAGCGGCTTTCTTAATCGCTTCCCAGTGTTTCAGACGGAAGCTGAGATCCCACTGCAGCGATTCGGCTGATTTGCCTACACCTGCGGTACGGACAATCAGCCCCATACCATCAGGCAGTTCCAGTGCCGAAAGCGCTTCTTTCAGTTCGGTACGGTCGTCACCTTCAATTCGACGAGAAATGCCGCCCGCGCGCGGGTTGTTCGGCATCAATACCAGATAACTTCCTGCCAGCGAGATAAAGGTGGTCAGGGCGGCGCCTTTATTACCCCGTTCTTCTTTATCGATCTGAACAATAACTTCCTGGCCTTCACGCAGCACATCCTTAATGTTTGGACGACCGTGAGCGTTGTAGGAAGCAGGGAAGTATTCGCGAGAAATTTCTTTGAGAGGGAGGAAACCGTGACGTTCTGCACCGTAGTCGACGAAAGCCGCTTCAAGGCTGGGTTCGATACGGGTGATTTTACCTTTGTAGATATTGGCTTTTTTCTGTTCGTGTCCGGGACTTTCGATATCCAGATCGTACAGACGTTGACCATCAACCAGGGCAACGCGCAACTCCTCCTGCTGAGTTGCGTTAATTAACATTCTTTTCATCGTAACGTACTCGTTATTCTTTCATGAGTGATTAAAGCTGCGGGCATAGTTACCCTGGACGAGTATCAACCGATGGCCCCGTGACTTAGTGCAATGTCGTCAACCTCACGGTTATCGACCGCGCGAGGGGCGCAAATAACGTCGGTGGCCTGTTTTTCATAAGGAACAACAGCACCAGATAGTGGAAATGCGAGAGATAATTCTGTAAACCCGTGCACTCCATCTCATGTCCAGGCCGCAACCCGCAGCCCGCTAAGTGCCTGATTTCGCATTACGTCTTACGCCATTGCTGCGTGTCTGCTCAATCCGACAAAATAACTAATTTCGCTTTTTTTCTTATCTGAATCCTCAGCTAAGAAACCTAAGCATTATTCCACTGCTAACCTTCATATAGCAAGGTGACTTTAACTGACTGATCAATTTTCTTTACATTTTAAGAACCCTGCGACAGAAAGCGCATTCAGGCTGTTGAAAATGCCAGCAATCTGATTGCTCATCCCGACGCTACGCAGAGAGTTAAGCACATAAAAAGGGGTGGCGCTATCAGGGGACACTATTTAGAATCGCCGCCATGAAAACAGAGAATCCCGGCGTACAGTTTGTCGCCATCACGGCTGAAAACGCCGGACAACGTATTGATAACTTTTTGCGCACCCAGTTAAAGGGCGTGCCGAAGAGCATGATTTATCGCATCGTGCGAAAAGGTGAAGTGCGCGTGAATAAAAAACGCATCAAGCCTGAATATAAACTCGAAGAGGGCGATGAGGTGCGCATTCCGCCAGTACGTGTGGCGGAGCGTGATGAGGACGCTGTCTCGCCCAAACTGGCCAAAGTTGCCTCACTGGCTAACGCCATCCTCTTTGAAGACGATCATTTGCTGGTCATGAACAAACCGTCCGGTACAGCCGTACACGGCGGCAGCGGCTTAAGCTTTGGTGTGATTGAAGGACTGCGCGCCCTGCGTCCGGAAGCGCGCTTTCTGGAGCTGGTACATCGCCTTGACCGCGATACGTCCGGCATTTTACTGGTGGCCAAAAAGCGCTCAGCATTGCGTTCGCTGCATGAACAGCTGCGTGAGAAGGGCATGCAGAAAGATTATCTTGCGCTGGTGCAGGGCAACTGGCCCTCCCATATCAAAGTGGTTCAGGCGCCGCTGCTGAAAAATATTCTGCAAAGCGGTGAACGTATGGTGCGTGTCAGCAGTGACGGCAAACCGTCGGAAACCCGCTTTAAAGTGGAAGAACGTTTTGCGTTTGCCACGCTGGTCAAAGCCAGTCCGGTAACCGGGCGTACGCACCAGATTCGTGTACACACCTTGCACGCCGGTCATCCCATCGCCTTTGACGATCGTTACGGCGAGCGCGACTTTGACAGCAAACTGGCCTCTACGGGGCTGGATCGGCTCTTCCTGCACGCGGCTGCGTTGACATTTACGCACCCGAATACAGGGGAAACCCTGCGTATGGAAGCGCCGCTGGATGACACGTTACAGCAGTGCCTGACGAAGCTGCGCCAGCAAAAAAACTGACGCAGGGCGGCATCACGCTCCCAGGGGATTGATGCCCGCTTCACGCAGCATCGCGCTGAGCGCGATAAGCGGCAGTCCCACCAACGCATTCGGATCGCGCCCTTCAAGCCGGTCAAATAAGCAGATGCCCAGTCCTTCACTTTTGAAACTGCCGGCGCACTGTAGCGGTTGCTCTTTCTTTATATAGTTGGTGATGTCGGCCTGACTCAGCGTGCGGAAATGCACGGTAAAAGGTTCGCAGCACTGCATCAGCCGCTGGCTGGCAGGGTGGTAGAGGGCGAGGCCGGTGTAAAAGGTTACGCGGTTGCCACTGGCAGCGCGCAGTTGTGCTTCTGCGTTCTGCGCCGTATGGGGTTTTCCGGTAATCCTGCCGTTAAGGACGCAAACCTGATCGGAACCAATGATCCAGTGATGTGGATAACGCTCAGCCAGCGCCTGAGCTTTGGCTATGGCCAGGCGCGTAACCAGATCCTCTGCGCGTTCATTTTCTAACGGCGTTTCATCTGTCTGGGGTGAATCTACTGTAAAAGGCAGGCCAAGCTTGCTCAGCAGCGCCTGACGAAACGGTGAGGTTGATGCTAAAAGAATCGATGCTGTCATTTTTTTTCAATATTGATAGCGAATTGGTGGCAGTCATTTTAAACTGTGCGCCGCACTGGATGCGAATAGTGGTTGAAAGATGCTGTCCAACGGCCTTTTTCTTTGACTCTATGTGATTACAAAGTTAATATGCGCGCCCTATGCAAAAGGTAAAATTACCCCTGACGCTGGACCCCGTCCGCACCGCTCAAAAACGCCTTGATTACCAGGGTGTTTATACCTCGCAACAGGTAGAGCGTGTGGCTGAGTCGGTCGTCAGTGTGGACAGTGATGTTGAATGTGCCATGTCGTTCGCGGTTGATAACCAGCGTCTGGCAGTACTGACGGGTACTGCTGATGTTGAGGTTACGCTTCGTTGTCAGCGCTGCAACCAGGTTTTTCCACATCATGTTCACGTAAGCTATTGCTTCAGTCCTGTTTCATCTGATGAGCAGGCCGAGGCGTTGCCGGAAGCGTACGAGCCGGTTGATGTCAACGAATTCGGTGAGATCGACTTGCTGGCGGTTATCGAGGATGAAGTTATTCTCGCGCTGCCTGTGGTTCCGGTGCACGATTCTGAACACTGTGAAGTGTCCGAGGCGGACATGGTCTTTGGCCAATTGCCTGCAGAGGCAGAAAAACCAAACCCATTTGCCGTATTAGCCAGTTTAAAGCGTAAGTAATAGGAGTAAGGTCCATGGCCGTACAACAGAATAAACCCACCCGTTCTAAGCGTGGTATGCGTCGTTCGCACGATGCGCTGACCACTGCTGCTCTGTCAGTAGATAAAGTTTCTGGTGAAACTCATCTGCGTCACCACATCACTGCGGATGGTTACTACCGCGGTCGCAAGGTTATCGTTAAGTAAGATCTTTGCTTAGCAAGGCGATACCTTGACACGTTTGACCCTGGCTATCGATGCCATGGGCGGGGATTTCGGTCCCTGCGTGACGGTGCCTGCAGCATTGCAGGCACTGGCCTCTCATTCGGAACTTATCCTTCTTCTGGTCGGAGACCCCGACATTCTCACGCCATTGCTTGCCAAAGCTGATTCCGCCCTGCTGGCGCGTTTGCAGGTTGTCCCTGCCGAATCCGTTATTGCAAGTGATGCGCGACCCGCACAAGCCATACGTAACAGCCGCGGCAGTTCAATGCGAGTGGCGTTAGAGTTGGTGAAAGAAGGACGGGCAGAGGCCTGCGTCAGCAGCGGCAATACCGGCGCGCTGATGGGGCTGGCGACATTATTACTGAAGCCGCTGGACGGCATTAAGCGTCCGGCGTTGATGACCGTTTTACCCCACCAACATCAGGGAAAGACGGTCATTCTGGATTTAGGTGCCAACGTCGATTCTGACAGTGCGATGCTGGTGCAGTTTGCGGTAATGGGCGCGGTCATGGCCGAAGAAGTGTTGGGCATAGCGCATCCCCGCGTGGCACTTCTCAATATTGGCCATGAAGAGCATAAAGGGCTTGAAAGCATTCGCGATGCGGCGTTAAGTCTGAAGGCATTACCGCAAATTAATTACATTGGTTACCTTGAAGGTAATGATTTGCTGACCGGCAAAACGGACGTGCTGGTTTGTGATGGTTTCGCTGGAAACATCACACTGAAGACAATGGAAGGCGTGGTAAGAATGTTCCTTTCTCTGCTGAAATCATCGGGAGAAGGTGAAAAGCGGTCGTGGTGGCTGACGTTGCTGGGGCGCTGGGTTAAAAAGCGTTTGGTCAGGCGTTTCGGCCATCTCAACCCCGACCAGTATAATGGCGCTTGTCTGTTAGGATTGCGCGGGACAGTGATCAAGAGTCATGGCGCAGCAAATCAACATGCCTTTGCCATGGCGATCAATCAGGCCGAGCAGGCGGTGAGGCGGCAGGTTCCTGAACACATTGCCGCCCGTCTGGACGCTGTATTAGCCAGGAGTGACAAAGCCTAGATGTTTACCAAAATTATCGGTACGGGCAGTTATTTGCCCAGCCAGGTCCGCACCAATGCCGACCTGGAAAAAATGGTGGAGACCTCGGACGAGTGGATTGTTACCCGTACCGGCATCCGTGAGCGCCGTATTGCTGCGCCGGATGAGACTGTTGCAAGTATGGGCCACCAGGCAGCACAACGTGCCCTGGAGATGGCGGGCGTCGATGCCAATGACGTGGGCCTGATCATTGTGGCGACCACGTCTTCCAGTCATGCCTTCCCCAGCTCTGCCTGCCTGATTCAGCAGATGCTTGAAATCAAAGATTGCGCCGCGTTTGACCTGGCTGCGGCCTGTGCAGGCTTTACTTATGCGTTAAGCGTTGCCGATCAATACATCAAAAATGGTGCAGTGAAACATGCGCTGGTCATCGGTTCTGATGTCCTGGCGCGTACGCTCGATCCTGAAGATCGTGGCACGATCATTCTGTTCGGTGACGGTGCGGGCGCAGTGGTACTGGGTCAAAGTGAAGAGCAGGGCATCATTTCTACCCATCTGCATGCTGATGGCCGTTACGCCAAATTGCTGACGCTGCCTTATCAGGATCGCGCGCATCAGGATCAACCCGCTTACCTGACAATGGCAGGTAATGAAGTCTTCAAAGTGGCCGTGACAGAACTGGCGCACATCGTTGATGAGACCTTGCAGGCGAACAACATTGCGCGTGAAGAGCTGGACTGGCTGGTGCCGCATCAGGCAAACCTTCGCATTATCAGCGCCACGGCGAAAAAACTGGGCATGACCATGGAAAAAGTGGTGGTCACGCTGGATCGTCATGGAAATACCTCAGCCGCATCGGTGCCCAGCGCACTGGATGAAGCCGTGCGCGATGGCCGCATCAAACCCGGACAACTTATTTTGCTGGAAGCCTTTGGTGGTGGATTCACCTGGGGTTCTGCGCTGGTTCGCTTTTGATTGACAGGAACTGAAAATGACGCAACTTGCTTTTGTTTTCCCAGGTCAGGGCTCACAGTCTGTGGGCATGTTGACAGAACTCGCTGCCGCTTATCCGGTGGTTGAAGAGACGTTCCGTGAAGCCTCTGAGGCCCTCGGTTATGATCTGTGGCAGTTAGTGAGCCAGGGCCCCGCGGAAGAGTTGAACAAAACCTGGCAGACGCAGCCTGCGCTGCTGGCCGCATCCGTGGCGATTTACCGTGTCTGGCAGCAGCAGGGGGGCAAACAGCCTGTGCTGATGGCGGGCCACAGCCTGGGCGAATATTCTGCGCTGGTCTGTGCGGGCGTACTGGATTTCGCGGACGCAATCAAACTGGTTGAACTGCGCGGTAAACTAATGCAGGAAGCCGTGCCAGAAGGCACCGGTGCCATGCAGGCGATCATCGGGCTTGATGATGCGGCCATTGCGAAAGCCTGTGAAGAAAGTGCGCAGGGTGAAGTCGTTTCGCCGGTGAACTTCAATTCGCCAGGCCAGGTCGTTATCGCAGGTAACAAAGATGCGGTAGAACGTGCAGGCGCGGCCTGTAAAGCGGCGGGCGCCAAGCGCGCGTTGCCGCTGCCGGTCAGCGTACCTTCGCATTGTGCACTGATGAAGCCTGCGGCGGAAAAACTGGCACTGACGCTGGAAACGCTCACCTTTAAGGCACCCCAGGTGCCGGTGATTAACAACGTCGACGTGAAAGCCGAAACGGATGCCGACGCGATTCGTCAGGCGCTGATTCGCCAGCTTTACAGCCCGGTACGCTGGACAGAAAGCGTAGAGGCGATGGCTGCGCAGGGCGTGACGCAACTGATTGAAATGGGTCCGGGTAAAGTGCTCACTGGCCTGACCAAACGTATCGTAGATGGCCTGTCTGCGGCAGCGGTGAACGATACTGCGTCATTGACTGCGGCACTTGCACAGGAATAAGAGGAAAATCATGAGCTTTGAAGGTAAAGTAGCGCTGGTAACGGGCGCGAGCCGCGGCATTGGCCGTGCGATTGCAGAAACCCTGGCTGCACGTGGTGCAAAAGTGGTGGGAACTGCAACCAGCCAAAGTGGTGCCGATGCGATCAGTGCTTACCTTGGCGATAAGGGACTGGGCCTGCTGTTAAATGTGACAGATGCCGCTTCCATCGACAGCGTTTTAGAGAAAATTCGCGCTGAATTTGGCGAAGTGGACATTTTGGTCAATAATGCAGGCATTACGCGTGATAATTTACTGATGCGTATGAAAGACGATGAGTGGCAGGATATCCTTGATACCAACCTCACATCAGTTTTCCGTCTTTCTAAGGCGGTGATGCGTGCCATGATGAAAAAGCGCATGGGACGTATCATCACCATTGGTTCCGTTGTCGGAACCATGGGTAATGCGGGTCAGGCAAACTATGCTGCAGCAAAAGCGGGTTTGATTGGCTTTAGCAAATCACTGGCGCGGGAAATCGCGTCACGTGGCATTACCGTCAACGTCGTGGCTCCGGGCTTCATAGAGACCGACATGACGCGGGCACTGAACGAAGATCAACGTTCCGGTATTCTGGCAGAAGTGCCTGCGGGTCGCTTAGGCGAAGCGCAGGAAATTGCTAATGCTGTTGCATTCTTAGCCTCTGACGAAGCAGCCTACATCACGGGTGAGACGCTGCACGTCAATGGCGGCATGTATATGGTCTGATAATCACGAAATCATTTGCATTATTTGCGTATAAAACCGCACAATAGCGTAAATCGTGGTTAGACCAGCCGGGATTTTGTTGCATCTTTTTCAACATTTTATACACTACGAAAACCATCGCGAAAGCGAGTTTTGATAGGAAATTAAATAGTATGAGCGATATCGAACAACGCGTTAAGAAAATCATCAGTGAGCAGCTGGGTGTGAAAGAGGAAGAAGTGACCAACTCTGCATCTTTCGTAGAAGACCTGGGTGCCGATTCTCTTGATACCGTTGAGCTGGTAATGGCTCTGGAAGAAGAGTTTGATACTGAAATTCCAGACGAAGAAGCTGAGAAAATCACTACCGTTCAGGCAGCGATCGACTATATCAATAGCCACAAAGGCTAATGAATATCTTCAGGCGGTCAATTGACCGCCTGAGTTTTATGTTTGCCCCACAATAGTCATTTTTTTCCCTCCCTGGAGGACGAACGTGTCTAAGCGTCGTGTAGTTGTGACTGGTCTTGGCATGTTGTCTCCTGTCGGCAATACCGTAGAGTCTACCTGGAGTGCTCTCCTTGCCGGTCAGAGCGGCATTAACCTGATCGACCATTTTGATACCAGCGCCTATGCAACACGCTTTGCAGGTCTGGTAAGAGATTTCAATTGCGATGACTTTATTTCCCGTAAAGATCAACGCAAGATGGATGACTTCATTCAGTACGGCATCGTGGCAGGCATTCAGGCCATGCAGGACAGCGGTCTTGAAGTGACCGAGGAAAATGCAGGCCGGATTGGCGCGGCAATTGGTTCGGGCATTGGTGGTTTGGGTCTGATTGAAGAAAACCATACCTCGCTGGTGAACGGCGGTCCGCGTAAAATCAGCCCTTTCTTCGTGCCTTCAACAATCGTCAATATGGTGGCGGGACATCTCACCATCATGTATGGCCTGAAAGGCCCCAGCATTTCCATTGCGACCGCCTGTACTTCTGGCGTTCACAACATTGGTCATGCGGCACGTATCATCGCTTATAACGATGCTGATGTGATGCTGGCAGGTGGCGCGGAAAAAGCCAGTACACCATTGGGTGTAGGTGGGTTTGGCGCGGCGCGTGCACTGTCTACACGTAACGACAACCCACAGGCGGCAAGCCGCCCATGGGATAAAGACCGTGATGGTTTTGTACTGGGCGACGGCGCGGGCATTATCGTACTGGAAGAGTACGAGCATGCTAAGAAGCGTGGCGCTAAAATCTACGCGGAAATCGTGGGCTTTGGGATGAGCAGCGATGCCTACCACATGACCTCGCCACCGGAAGACGGCTCTGGCGCAGCCGCAGCGATGATCAATGCGCTGCGTGATGCACAGATGACGCCTGACAGGATCGGTTACGTCAACGCGCATGGCACGTCAACGCCAGCAGGCGATAAAGCCGAAGCGCAGGCGGTGAAATCAGTGTTTGGTGAGGCTGCCAGCAAGGTTATGGTCAGCTCAACTAAATCAATGACCGGCCATTTACTGGGTGCGGCAGGCGCGGTTGAATCGATCTATTCGATTCTGGCGCTGCGCGATCAGGCGGTTCCACCGACCCTGAACCTGGATAACCCGGACGAAGGTTGCGATCTTGATTTCGTTCCTCACACTGCACGTCAGGTGTCTGGACTGGAATATACGCTGTGTAACTCTTTCGGTTTCGGTGGCACTAACGGTTCACTGATTTTCCGTAAAATCTAAACCTGGCGTTTATGATTGCTTAAAAGGCCCGCTATGCGGGCCTTTTTTCTGTCCAGCGACGAAGAGAAACCGATAAAATCACCGTCATGACAACCACGATATCGATACGGGAGACGCGGTAATGTGGATTAACGGCATCGAACAATCTCATCTCACGGCCCGCGATCGCGCCGTACAATTTGGCGATGGCTGCTTTACCACGGCCGCTATCATCAAGGGCAATATCGCGCTGTTTGACTGGCATATTCAGCGGCTACAGCAAAGCTGCGAACGCCTGTGGTTACAGAATGTTGACTGGCAGGCTCTGGCGGGGGAAATGCTGCAGGCGGCCTCGGGCCATGACAGCGCGGTGCTTAAAGTCATTATCAGCGCAGGCAGTGGGGGACGCGGTTACAGTCGTGCGGGCTGTAGCGGGCCGACGCGCATTGTCTCGGTCTCTGACTGGCCCGGACACTATGCTGCGTTAGAAAATACCGGTGTCAGGCTGGTGGTCAGTCCGGTCCGGCTGGCACGCAACTCCCAGTTTGCCGGGCTAAAACATCTCAACCGGCTTGAACAGGTGATGATTCGTGCCCATCTTGAGCAGACAGACGCGGATGAAGCCCTGGTGCTTGACACCGAAGGTTGGGTGGTGGAATGCTGTGCGGCCAATTTATTCTGGCGGAGCGGCAACACGATCTTTACGCCCCGGCTGGATCAGGCTGGCGTTGACGGCATTATGCGGCAGAATCTGATAGCGCAAATACGTGCAGCAGGACAGAGTTGTCAGGTGGTGCAGGCGACGCTGGCGGCGCTGTTAGCCGCAGACGAAATTGTCATCTGTAATACGCTCATGCCCGTCTTGCCCGTTCGACAACTTGATGCGGTGACCTTTCATCAACGCACATTGTTTAACCAGCTACAGGCAAGCTGTAAAACGATAATGGAAGCAGAATGAGTCGAAGCAAAAAAATTATTGCGGGTGTGCTGGCAGTGCTGCTGGCGGCCGCAGGCGTCAGCTACTGGCAGGTGAAGCAACTTGCTGCCAGCCGTCTGACCCTTTCCCAGGAAACGATTTACACGCTGCCCGCCGGGACGGGCCGTGTGGCGTTAGAAGCCCAGCTGGAAAGTCAGCATATTATTCCCCACAGCATCTGGTTTGGCGCGTTGCTGAAGTTTGAGCCTGAACTGGCAAAATTCAAAGCCGGGACCTATCGTCTGGAACCGTCAATGACGGTGCGCGAGCTACTGGCGTTGCTGGCCAGCGGCAAAGAGGCCCAGTTCCCGCTGCGCTTTGTAGAAGGACAACGCCTGCAGGAGTGGCTGAGTGAATTACGCCAGGCACCTTATGTAAAACATACGTTGCCTGATGATAAGTATGCCACCGTGGCAAAGGCGCTCAGGCTGGATGAAAATCAGCTGGAAGGGAGCTTCTGCCCGGATACCTATCTGTATACCGCCAATACAACGGATATTGCGTTGCTGACGCGTGCGCATCAGCGAATGCAAAAGATGGTTGATGAAGTCTGGCAAGGCCGCATGGACAACCTGCCCTACAAGAATGAGCAGGAGATGGTGACGATGGCGTCGATCATTGAAAAAGAGACGGGCGTCAGTGAAGAGCGGGCGAAAGTGGCCTCTGTGTTTATTAACCGACTGCGGACGGGCATGCGCCTGCAGACCGATCCGACCGTGATTTACGGTATGGGCGCAGCCTACAATGGCACGCTGACACGCAAAGATCTGGAAACAGCGACGCCGTACAATACCTATATCATCAGTGGTTTGCCGCCAGGCCCGATTGCGATGCCGAGTAAGGCTTCATTGATTGCCGCCGCCCATCCGGAAAAAACCAACTACCTCTATTTTGTGGCGGATGGCAAAGGTGGACATACGTTCACGACCAATCTTGCCAGCCACAACAAGGCCGTCCAGGCTTACCGGCTTGCGTTAAAGGAAAAAAATGGACAGTAAGTTTATTGTGATTGAGGGCCTGGAAGGCGCGGGAAAAACCACGGCCCGTGAGGCCATTGTGGCAACGTTACAGGCACACGGGATTGAAGACATCGTCTTTACCCGTGAACCCGGCGGTACGCCGCTGGCTGAACAGCTCCGTATTCTGGTGAAGCAGGGCATTGAGGGCGAGCAGGTGACCGATAAAGCGGAACTGTTAATGCTGTACGCCGCCCGTGTCCAGCTGGTCGAAACCGTGATTAAACCGGCCCTTGCGCGCGGCGCCTGGGTGGTGGGCGATCGGCATGATCTCTCCTCTCAGGCTTACCAGGGCGGCGGCCGTGGGGTTGATGCCGGACTGATGCGTACATTGCGTGATACGGTGCTGGGGGATTTTCGTCCTGACCTGACGTTGTATCTGGATGTCACACCGGAAACAGGATTACAACGTGCCCGCGCTCGTGGTGCGCTGGATCGCATCGAGCAGGAGTCACTGCGCTTTTTCGAACGCACGCGTGACCGCTACCTGGCCCTGGCGGCGGAAGATGCGACGATTCGGACAATCGATGCGACGCAGCCTCTGGAACAGGTGACCACCGCGCTGCAATCCACATTGTCTGCCTGGCTGGCGGAACAGCGGGCATGAACTGGTATCCCTGGCTAAACCAGCCTTACCGGCAGGTGATTGCACAGCACCAGGCGGATCGCGCGCATCACGCGCTGCTGGTGAATGCCATGGAAGGCATGGGCGATGATGCCCTGGTGTGGGGAATGAGCCGCTGGCTGATGTGTCAGTGCCGCGACGGACTGAAAAGCTGCGGTCACTGTCATGGCTGTCAACTGATGCAGGCAAACACGCATCCTGACTGGTACCGGCTGGAAGCCGAAAAAGGCAAAGCCACGCTCGGCATTGATGCCGTGCGCCAGGTGACGGAAAAAATGTACCACCATGCACAGCAGGGCGGGGCTAAAGTCGTCTGGCTGCCCGATGCGTCGCAGCTCAGTGATGCGGCAGCGAACGCCTTGCTGAAAACCCTTGAAGAACCGCCGGCAAACAGCTGGTTCTTTCTGAGCAGTCGTGAACCTTCGCGTTTGCTGGCGACGCTGCGCAGCCGCTGTATGGTGTTAACGCTGGCACCGCCAGACGAAGCCCACAGTCTGGCATGGCTCAGAAAGCAGGGAGCGTATGACGAGTCACACTTACTGGCTGCGCTGCGCCTGAGTGCGGGCGCGCCCGGTGCCGCCCTGGCGCTGCTGGATGAGCGAGCATGGCAGGCAAGGCAGGCACTCTGTGATGCCCTTGCCAGCGCCCTGCAACAGGACATCCTGCAACTGCTTCCAGTACTGAATACTGATAACCCAGGCACGCGCATAGGCTGGCTGCTGGCGTTGATACTGGATGCCATCAAGTGGCAGCAGGGTGCGACACAGTGGCTGATCAATGTGGATCGTCAGGATGTAGTGGCGATGCTGGCGCAGCATTTCTCGCAAACGGCGCTGAACAACAGCGCTCAGGACTGGATGCGCTGCCGCGAAACGCTGTCAGAGGTTGCGGCAGTGAATCGTGAACTTTTGTTAACTGACAGGCTACTGAGCTGGGCGGACAACCTGAAGCCCGCAGTACCCGGCTGACTGAGAAAACTATGTTTATTGTTGATTCCCACTGCCATCTTGATGGCCTTGACTATGAAAAAAACCATCAGGATCTTGATGACGTGATCGCCAAAGCGGCAGCGCGCGACGTCAGGTTTATGCTGGCGATTGCCACAACGTTACCTGGCTTTAGCACGTTAAAGGCGCTGGTAGGCGGTCGCGAAAATATCGCACTCTCCTGCGGTGTACATCCGCTGAACCAGGAGGAACCTTACGATGTCGACGAATTCCGTCGGCTGGCCGCCGATCCACAGGTGGTGGCCTTGGGTGAAACCGGACTGGATTATTATTACCAGCAGGAAACCAAAGCGCAGCAGCAGCACTCGTTTCGCGAGCATATCCGTACCGGGATCGCGCTGAACAAGCCGATCATCGTGCACACGCGTGATGCGCGTGAAGATACTCTGGCGATTCTGCGTGAAGAACAGGTTGAACGCTGCGGCGGTGTACTACACTGTTTTACGGAAGATCAGGCGACAGCGGCGAAGCTGCTGGATATGGGGTTCTACATTTCTTTCTCAGGGATCGTGACGTTCCGCAATGCTGAGCAGATACGCGAGGCGGCACGCTATGTTCCCCTTGATCGTATTCTGGTTGAAACCGATTCGCCCTATCTGGCACCTGTACCTTATCGCGGCAAGGAGAATCAACCGGCCTATACACGCGATGTAGCGGACTATCTGGCGGTACTGAAAGGCGTGGATATCGAGACGCTGGCGGCAACCACCACGCAGAATTTCTCCACGCTTTTCCATATCCCCATGAGCCGCCTCGGCGCCTGACAGTTAGTTTATTTCAGGCTTTGTAATAAATACGAAATATCCGCTGCTGACTCTGTTTTTGTCCAACAGAGTCAGAGGATTTCGCTGAAAAAATAGGCGGTTATGCACGTATGTTTACCCGTCTGAGCGCTCTGGTTTGCGAAACGTGATAGCCGTCAAAGTAACGAGGCGTAATTTATTTTACCCTTCGTAATAAATCAAAATGGCGGATAACGTCAACCGGTAAAGAACCTCCCTCTTTACCACGCGCACTGCGCGAAAAACGCACTCATACTCAGGAGTTTCACGTTATGTTCAAAAACGCTTTTGCCAACTTACAAAAAGTTGGTAAATCGCTCATGCTGCCGGTGTCGGTTCTGCCTATCGCCGGTATTTTATTAGGAGTAGGTTCCGCCAATTTCAGCTGGTTACCTGTGGTCGTCTCACATGTTATGGCGGAAGCGGGCGGCTCGGTCTTTGCGAATATGCCGTTGATTTTTGCCATCGGTGTTGCGCTGGGCTTCACCAATAACGATGGCGTTTCGGCCCTGGCGGCGGTAGTGGCTTATGGCATCATGGTGAAAACCATGGCCGTGGTGGCACCGTTAGTGCTGCATCTGCCTGCGGCAGAAATTGAGGCCAAACACCTGGCGGACACCGGTGTGCTGGGCGGTATTATTGCCGGCTCCATCGCGGCTTACATGTTCAACCGCTTCTATCGCATCAAGCTGCCTGAGTATCTGGGCTTTTTTGCGGGCAAGCGCTTTGTGCCGATTATTTCCGGTCTGGCGGCTATCGCGATGGGCCTGGTACTGTCATTTATCTGGCCGCCGGTCGGTTCAGCGATTCAGGATTTCTCACAGTGGGCAGCCTATCAGAACCCTGTGGTCGCTTTTGGTATTTACGGCGTGGTTGAACGTGCGCTGGTGCCATTTGGTCTGCACCACATCTGGAACGTCCCTTTCCAGATGCAGATTGGTGAATATACCAATGCGGCAGGTCAGGTCTTCCACGGCGATATTCCGCGCTATATGGCGGGTGACCCAACCGCAGGTAAACTGTCGGGGGGCTTCCTGTTTAAGATGTATGGCTTACCTGCGGCCGCCATTGCGATTTGGCATTCGGCAAAACCAGAAAACCGGGCGAAAGTGGGCGGCATCATGATTTCGGCTGCACTGACCTCGTTCCTGACCGGGATTACCGAGCCGATCGAATTCTCGTTCATGTTCGTTGCGCCTGTCCTGTATGTCATCCATGCGATCCTGGCCGGTCTGGCGTTCCCGATTTGTATTCTGCTCGGCATGCGTGATGGCACCAGCTTCTCTCACGGACTGATCGACTTTATCGTTCTGAGTGGTAACAGCAGCAAAATCTGGCTGTTCCCGATCATCGGGATGATTTATGCGGCGGTTTACTACACCGTGTTCCGTGTGCTGATCGTTAAGCTGGATCTGAAAACGCCAGGCCGTGAAGACAGCGCCAGCGAGCAGTCGTCATCAGCAACCGGCACCGAAATGGCGGGCAAACTGGTTACGGCGTTTGGCGGTAAAGATAACATTACCAACCTGGATGCCTGTATTACCCGTCTGCGCGTCAGCGTGGCGGATGTCAGCAAGGTCGATCAAACAGAACTGAAAAACCTGGGTGCACGCGGTGTGGTCGTGGCAGGTTCAGGGGTTCAGGCCATTTTCGGCACCAAATCTGATAACCTGAAAACCGATATGGATGACTATATCCGTAAAATGTAACAGGCCGTAGCGTACGTTTTTGCCTTTCATAAACAGCGTTGAGTTCCGACTCAACGCTGTTTTTTTATGGCATGACATAACGGCATGACGGCGATAACCTGTTTTGGGCTGGCTTTAGCTGGCCTGACGCGTCACAAATTTAGAGGTCGTCTGCAACAGCAGATCGGACAACCGTTGCAACTGAGCTGTGGCCGCCGCCGTTTCTTCAACCAGTGCCGCATTCTGCTGCGTATCGCTGTCCATCTGCGCCACGGCAATGCCGACCTGTTTCACGCCGGTGCTCTGCTCATGGCTTCCGGTGCTGATTTCGGCAACCAGATCGTTAACGCGATGAATCTCTTTCACCACCGCCTTCATGGTCTCGCCCGCCACGCTGACATTATTCACCCCGGTTGCTACCCGCGAGTGGCTCTCCGTAATCAACGCTTTGATTTCCTGAGCCGCCACGGCACTGCGTTGTGCCAGACTGCGAACCTCACCGGCTACCACAGCAAAACCCCGTCCCTGATCGCCCGCCCGGGCCGCTTCGACCGCCGCGTTAAGCGCCAGGATATTGGTCTGAAAAGCAATGCCGTCAATCACGCTAATGATTTCCCCTATCCGGCTGCTGCTGTCCTGGATAGCGTGCATGGTCTCTTCTACATCCGAGACGGACTGGCCGCCGCTGGCCACAATCTGAAACGCGTGTTTGACGACATCATTGGCCACCCGCGCATTATCTGCATTGCTCTGTACTGCCGAAGAGAGCTGTTCCATTGAGGCGCTGGTTTCTTCCAGTGCAGATGCCTGAGACTCGGTACGGCGTGACAAATCCTGCGTGCCGTTGGCGATTTCTGCGGAGGATTTTGCCACCTGCTCAGCGGCGTCCTGAACTTCACTGATCAGATCGCGGATGTGCTGACGCATCACAGACAACTGAAAAATCAGGCTGGAGGTATCACCGGGTTTTGTTTCGTTGTGCCCGTGAAGGTCACCACGCGCAATCAGTCCCGCCATGTGGACCGCCACTTCCGGTTCCGCCCCCAGTTGCTTCATGACGGAGATAAAAATCAGCGTACCGAGTACGCCGCCGGCGAGGAAGGTCAGACCGATTAACAGAATGAGCGTGAACGAGGTACTGTCTATGTGGGAAACATTGTCATCAATGACCTGATGCACAGAGGCGTTGTAAATCTTCACGGCCTCCAGCAGCGGATCTCTGACAGCGACGTGCAGACGGTCGGTGTGCGTGGCAATTTCCTTCAGGGCGCCCGGAATGTCGTTATTGTTCGCCAGCGCATAAACCCGCTGCATAGAGGCCAGATAGTCCGGCCAGGCCTGCAACACTTTTTGCGTAATCGCGACCAATGCGGGATCCTGGGACTGTTTCAGAAAATCCACTGCGGTCTGGACCGACTGCTGTGATTTTTGGTTAAATTTTACCGTATTTTGACGGGATTCGGCCGCGGTGACGTTGCCACCCGGAAAAACATACGCATAGCCCCGACGAAAGTGGGTCGCCATTTCGCGGGCCGCCACGTTCATCATCTGAACCGGTTCAAGCCGCGATGTGTATAACTGCTGTTCTGACGCCGCCAGTGTTCTGAGAGAATGAAGACAGATAACGGCAATAATGACCATGGCGATGAGGAAAAAAGCGGTGAGAAAAATCAGTCGGTGTGACAGTTTAACGCGTTGTAAGAATCGCATAATTAACATCCTGTTTAACGGTTAATTGTAATCGTTTTCATTCAGGCACGTTATTGCGCATCAAGATTTAACGGCCTGAAGCGGTGTAAAACGCGACGGGCTCGGGATCAAACTAATCCGACACGTTATTTATAGTTTCGGCAAGAAATGATAGGGCTTTAATGATCAAATGTTGCAACCTTTTGCTGTTACCCCCGCTCAGTAATGCAGGGACTTAAGCAACGCCCGTCACGCTGTGGATGAGCCGACTGTTGGGGTCAACAGTGCGTAGAGCAGAAAGGGCTGTTGTTGCACGGAAAGACAGCGGGTGATATCCGTCAACCCGGCCAGGACAGCAGGGGAGCGGAGACTGTGGCAACGACCCAACGTTTGCAGGGCTGCTGCGCGTGAAAACCAGAGATACGTGATCGTTTCATTACCCGGCAGGTCGCAGGAAAGGAGACGATACTGACTGTGGGGTGATAAAAATGGAAAGGCCCGTTTCGTGCCCTTATAAGGGCGGAAATGCGTTAAACACCGCCACTTAATGTAAGAAAGAGCGGCGCGAGGTTGAAAGAAAACGAATTTCTCCCGCATACTGAGAGATTATCTACCCAGGCTAAAGGAACTGCTCTCTATGGCTGAAGAAACGATTTTCAGTAAAATCATCCGTCGCGAAATTCCCGCCGACGTGGTTTATCAGGATGAACTGGTCACGGCGTTTCGCGATATCTCGCCTAAAGCCCCCACGCACATCCTGATTGTCCCTAACATTCTTATCCCGACCGCCAACGATGTTGAGGCGGCACATGAGCAGGCGCTTGGCCGGATGTTCACGGCGGCGGCGAAGATTGCGCGTGAAGAAGGGATTGATAAAGAGGGTTATCGCCTGATCGTCAACTGCAATCAGCACGGTGGTCAGGAAGTTTACCATATTCATATGCATCTGGTAGGCGGTAAACCGCTTGGTCCGATGCTGTCACATTGATCCCTGAAGGGGACCTTGCTATGCGTTCATGGCTGACAGGACTGGCCGTTTTGCTGAGTCTGACCGGTTGCAGTAGTGATAAACCGATGATCAATACGTCTCAGTCGCTGGTGATGGAATCATCCGTGCTTTCAGCGGGCATTATTACCGATGAGCCCACGCTGGATGACCACGACGGTCAGAAACGTGCCAGCAGCATACTCTACAATCAGCGTGAAACGCCGGTTGTGGTGCACTATCGTTATTACTGGTACGACGATAAAGGGCTGGAAATAACGCCGCGTGAACCCGCGCAGATTGTCACGGTGCCGCCTGACGGCAGCGTCGCTGCGGTGTCGCAACTGGGTAACCTGACGGCCAGCAAGGTTCGTCTCTATATCTATCTCTGAGGACTGTTACGTGATTCGCAGTGTTAATCGTATTGGCGCACTGATGATGGCGCTTATTCTTTCGGGCTGTGTGTTGAAACAGCAGCAGCCTGCCCCCGTGGAACAGCAAACTCAGCCCGAGGAACAGACTCAGCCCGTTCCTCAGCCTGAGCCGCAGCCGGTTCCTCAGCCTCAACCCGTTCCGCAGCCGCCAAAGCTGGTGACAATTAACTGGGATGCCACCGTACAGCCGCTGGTCGCCCAAATGGTGCGTGCCGCAACTGTGCAGCCGGGCAGCGTGCTGTTGGTAGATCGTATCAAAAACAACACCAACGGTTCACTCCAGTCGGAGAAGGCAACCAGTGCCATTCAGACGGCGCTGAACAACAATGGTAAGTTCAGCCTGGTGTCGCCGGAGCAGCTGGCGCAGGCCAAACAGGCGCTGGGGCTTTCGCCGGACGACAGTCTTAACTCACGCAGTAAAGCGATTGGCCTGGCGCGTAACGTTAACGCCCAGTATGTGCTTTACAGCACGGCGAAGGGTGACGTCAAAACGCCGACCATCCAGATGCAGCTCATGCTGGTGCAGACGGGCGAAATTATCTGGTCGGGCAACGGTGTCGCCCAGAATTAATACCGCTTTTTTACAGCTGATTCAGGCTACAACGGGTGAGCAGCCGGTCAACCTGACCTCACTCGCGGGCTTAACCGGGCAGAGTTGTCGCATCCTGACCGCACAGGGACGCTATCTTCTCCGCCCGGCACCGCATCCCGCGATACCGTTCGTTAATCGCCAGCGCGAGCACCGTGTGTTGCGCAAGTTGCAGCCCAGCGGGCTGGTGAACGCGCCGCTGGCGGGTAACCGCCATGGCCTTATCCTGCCCTGGCAGGAAGGTGAGGTGCTGGATGAGGCGGGTTTTCGTGCACAGCAGTACGAGGTGATTACGCTCCTCCAGCGGCTTCATCACCAGCCGCTGACCGGTTATCGTGTCGTGCTGTTACCCCTGCTGTGGCAATACTGGCAGCAGTGCCAGCAGCGTCAGTATTGCTGGCTGCGCCAGCTAAAACGGCTGACAGAGCAGGGGGAGCCGCGTCCGTTGCGCCTTGCCCCGCTGCATATGGATGTTCATCCTGCCAACCTGATCCAGTCATCGCAGGGGCTGCATCTTATCGACTGGGAATATGCCGCGGACGGGGATGTGGCGCTGGAGCTGGCCGCCGTCTGTTTAGCCGTGCCGGATCAGCAAACCGGTTGGCTAACCGACTATGCTGAGCGGATGCAGTTACCGCTGGCTTCACTTCAGCGTCAGGTTCGTCGCTGGCAACCATGGCTGCACCTGCTAGTGGCCAGCTGGTATCAACTGCGCGCAGAACAGAGTGGCGATGCCCAATTACAACAGCTGGCTCAACAGAGCTGGTCACAGATTTAACGGCTTTGCGCAGAGGCGCAGAGAGACAGGATACAGGTTATGACAACACGTTTTCCCGGCCCACTCATGCTGGACGTTGAGCGTTTCGAGCTGGATGCCGAAGAGCGCGACATACTGCGCCATCCGCTGGTGGGTGGCGTGATTCTTTTTGCCCGCAATTACCACGATCCGGCGCAACTGGCCGAGCTGGTCCGTCAGATCCGCGCCGCGTCGCACACTCGTCTGGTTGTGGCCGTCGATCAGGAAGGTGGTCGGGTACAGCGTTTTCGTGACGGCTTCACCACACTACCGGCGATGCAGTCATTTGCTGCGCTCCACGATATGAGCACGGCAGGGGAGTTGGCCCAGCAGGCAGGCTGGCAGATGGCCGCCGAAATGATAGCGATGGATATCGATATCAGCTTTGCGCCGGTGCTGGATATCGGCCACATCAGTGCGGCCATTGGCGACCGGTCATTTCACGCGGATCCGCAGATCGCTCTCGCGATAGCGCGCCGCTTTATTGCCGGTATGCATGAGGCGGGAATGAAGACGACCGGTAAGCATTTCCCCGGTCATGGTGCGGTCAGCGCAGATTCCCATAAAGAAACCCCGCGCGACAATCGCCGTGAAGCCGAGGTGCGCGAGCACGATATGGCCATTTTCCGTACGCTGATTCATGAACAGGCGCTGGATGCCATTATGCCTGCCCATGTGATCTACAGCGAAGCGGACCCGCTTCCTGCCAGCGGATCACCCTACTGGCTGAAAACGGTGTTACGCCAGGAACTGGGCTTTAAGGGCGTGATTTTCTCTGACGATCTCTCCATGGAAGGTGCCGCCGTGATGGGCAGCTATGCGGAGCGTGCGCAGCAGTCACTGTCTGCCGGTTGTGACATGGTTCTGGTTTGTAACGATCGCAAGGGCGCCGTCAGTGTCATAGATAATTTGACCCTGATCGAAGCGGAGCCTGTCATGCAGTTGTATCATCGTGGAACCCTGAGCCGGGAGAGCCTGAAAGCGAGTCGCCGCTGGAAAGACAATGCGCAGCAGCTCAGTGCGCTACAGGCGCGCTGGCTGGCACATAAAGCCGCGTTATAGCCATCAGGTTGCCCGGCGCGACAGCCATAGAGGATAAACATGATTATTTATCTGCACGGTTTTGACGCGACGAGCCCGGGCAACCACGAAAAAGTGTTGCAACTGCAGTTTATCGATCCTGATGTCAGACTCATCAGTTACAGCACCCGTCATCCTAAACACGACATGCAATTTCTGCTGAAAGAAACGGATAAAATGCTGGGCCTCAGTGATGATCCCCGTCCGCTGATCTGCGGGGTCGGCTTAGGAGGCTACTGGTCCGAGCGTATTGGTTTTTTATGCGGTATCCGTCAGGTCCTGTTTAACCCCAACCTCTTTCCCTTCGAGACCATGGAAGGCAGGATTGATCGTCCTGAAGAGTACCTGGATATAGCCACCAAGTGCGTCAGCGATTTTCGCGAGCGTAATCGTGACCGCTGCCTGACCATTTTAGCGCGTCATGATGAGGCGCTTGACAGCCAGCGCACCGCGACGCTGCTCCAGCCTTATTACCCCCTTATCTGGGACGAAAGCGAAAGCCATAAGTTCAGGAATCTCTCGCCCCATCTCCAGCGAATCAACGCCTTCAAAACCACCGTTTAACACAACGCGGCAACCGCACGATGCCGGGCTCTATGCCAGGAACAGTCTGCTAAATTTGATGTACATCAATTTTCTGAGGCCCATCCGGGGCCGTCATGGTATTCTGCCTTCAGATAGCGATGTTATGTCGCCAACCCTATGTTTATTAAGGTTTAATTTAACCATTGATTAACTTTTGGTTCACAATTTGAGGGGGTCCTTGTTGACTGCATCTGTTAAGAAAATTGTTATTGTTGGCGGCGGTGCCGGCGGGCTGGAAATGGCCACGCAACTGGGCCACAAGCTGGGGCGTAAAAAGAAAGCCGAGATTATTCTGGTCGATCGCAACCACAGTCACTTGTGGAAGCCGCTGCTGCATGAAGTCGCTACCGGATCGATGGATGAAGGGATTGATGCGCTGAGTTATCTGGCGCATGCCCGTAATCACGGTTTCCAGTTCCAGCTGGGTTCGCTCACTAACATCAACCGCGAAAAGAAAGTGATTCAGCTGGCCGAAGTGGTCAATGCGCAGGGGGACGTATTAGTGCCCGAGCGCGAACTGGCCTACGACACGCTGGTGATGGCGCTGGGCAGTACCTCAAACGACTTTGGGACGCCGGGCGTCAAAGATCACTGCATTTTTCTCGATAACCCGCAACAGGCTCGCCGTTTCCATAACGAAATGCTCAACCTGTTCCTGAAATTCTCGGCCAGTGAAGGGGCGCTGGAGAAGGTCAATATCGCCATCGTCGGGGGCGGAGCAACAGGCGTTGAGCTGTCGGCGGAGCTGCATAATGCCGTGAAGCAACTGCACAGCTATGGCTATAAGGCGCTCGACAGCGAAGCGCTGAACGTAACGCTGGTGGAAGCGGGCGAACGTATCCTGCCAGCCTTACCACCGCGTATTTCGGCGGCGGCCCATCAGGAACTGTCAAAGCTGGGTGTTCGCGTGCTGACACAAACAATGGTCACCAGCGCAGATAAGCAGGGCCTGCACACGAAGAGCGGCGAATTTATCGAAGCCGATTTAATGGTCTGGGCTGCGGGCATCAAAGCGCCTGATTTTATGAAAGGCATCGGTGGACTGGAAACGAATCGCATTAATCAGCTGGTGGTCAAAGACACGCTGCAAACCACGCTGGATGAGGATATCTACGCTATCGGCGACTGTGCCTCCTGTGCCTTGCCGGGTGGCGGATTCGTGCCACCGCGTGCGCAGTCAGCTCATCAGATGGCGTCCTGTGCGCTGGATAACATCCTGCTGCAGTACCGGGGCAAGCCGTTGAAAGCCTACGTCTATAAAGACCACGGCTCGCTGGTGTCGCTGTCGCGCTTTAGTACGGTGGGAAGCCTGATGGGCAACCTGATGCGCGGCTCTATGATGATTGAAGGGCGCATCGCCCGTGTTGTCTATATCTCCCTGTACCGCATGCATCAGGTCGCCCTGCATGGCTATATCAAAACTGGCCTGATGATGGTGGTGGGGAGCCTGAACCGGGTGATTCGCCCCCGGCTGAAACTGCACTAAGAGTACGGGGCGGATTCGTCTGACTTCGCCACCGGTGCTGTTCCGGTGGCGAAACCCGCGCACGATTTTACGCTGTCATTTCTGTTCAGAACTCTCCGAAAACGTGGTAGTACCACTGTTGGCGCGATTTTCTTCCCAAATTCCGATATTGCAAAAGCTTTACATCTGTAAAACTTATCTCAACCAAACGGCGAGTCGCGCACGCCGGTTCTGCCAGTGCTGTGAGGGATATCCAGCGGCAGGAATGCGCGGTAACACTTTCAGGAGGAACTTCCTGTGAATAAATCAATGTTAGCGGGTATCGGTATTGGCGTGGCAGCGGCACTGGGTGTTGCCGCCGTAGCAAGCATTAACGTGTTTGACCGCGGTCCTCAATACGCACAGGTGCTGTCAGCAACACCAATAAAAGAATCTATCAAACAACCGCGTCAGGAATGTCGTAACGTGACGCTGACGCATCGTCGTCCGGTTCAGGATGAAAACCGTATCGCCGGTTCAGTACTGGGTGCGGTAGCGGGCGGTGTGCTGGGTCATCAGTTTGGCGGCGGTCGCGGACGCGATGTCGCAACGGTAGCCGGTGCGCTGGCAGGCGGTTATGCCGGTAACCAGGTTCAGGGCGGCCTGCAGGATCGTGATACCTATACGACGTCTGAACAGCGTTGCAGAACCGTATACGACAAACAAGAAAAGATGCTGGGTTATGACGTAACCTATAAGATCGGCGACCAGCAGGGTAAAATCCGTATGGAAAACGATCCGGGTACGCGTATTCCGGTTGACCGTAACGGACAATTGATCCTGAACGGCGACAAGGCTTAAGGGCAAAGCTTGCCGCACTGCGGTCACACAGCACACATAACAAAAATGATAAGCGCATCTCCGGATGCGCTTTTTTTTGCTTATCCGAACGCTAAAGCGCGCAACCGAACGATAGCCTCTTCCAGGCTGCTCGCCGTGCGTGGCTGACCTTATGCATCAGATCCCCGCTGCCCGGTAAATATGGCTGCGTTAAAGCGGCGGCGTCAGGCTGACATTTTCATTCACGCGATTCACAGACAGTCACGTCAGGACAGTTTTTGTAACACATTACTTGCTGGATTTTTACATATTTAGAACAAAGTGCACAGTCAGGGAAAGAGCATTACGCTTAATTACTCTTTCTTATCAAATGCATTGAGAAAGCAGGCTAACCGTTGATAACAAAACCGGTTTGCTTCGGTGCAAAAGTAAAAGGGAACAGTTCAATGCGTGATAACACCTCAGTCGAGCACAGCACGGTGCGCAAGATGGCATGGCGGCTGATGCCGCTGTTTACGGTAGGCTATTTTCTGGCGTCCCTGGACCGCGTCAACGTCGGCTTTGCGGCATTACAAATGAATGGCGACATCGGCTTATCCGCTGCCGCATACGGCCTGGGTGCAGGGCTGTTTTTCTTTGCCTACTGCCTTTTCGCCGTGCCCTGCAATATGGTAATGACAAAAGTGGGCGCAACCCGCTGGCTGTCTGCCGTCATGATTGCATGGGGATTGCTGGCGGCGGGCATGTCAATGGCGCAGGGCCCGGTATCTTTTTATCTTCTCCGGTTTTTACTGGGGATCGCGGAAGCCGGCTTTTTCCCAGGCGTCATTTATTACTTTACGCTTTGTTTTCCCAAACGTTATCGTGGACAAATGGTGGCCATCCTGATGATGGCGCTGCCGGTGTCCAGCGTGCTGGGTTCACCGCTGTCCGCCGCACTGCTTAATTTCGATGGCCTGATGAACCTGCGTGGCTGGCATTGGTTATTTATCCTTGAAGGTGCGCCGGCTGTCGCGCTGGGCTTCCTGACTTTTCTGATGTTGCCGAGGCAGCCTCTGGAGGCTAAATGGCTGAGCCCGCAGGAAAGCAGCTGGTTACGCCATACGATGGCGGAAGAGCAGAAAAGTACCGCCCCGACAACCCCGCGCGTCAGCCTGTTCGCCACGTTGTTCAGTCCGCGCGTGCTGCTGCTGACGCTTATTTATCTGGGCGGAACCGCCGTTACCAATGGTCTGGCATTATGGCAACCTCAAATCATTAAAACCTTTAACCTGAGCGTTATTCAGATTGGCTTAGTCAATGCCATTCCGTTCGCGGTGGCGAGCCTGATGATGTATCTGTGGGGACGTCACTCTGACCAGACAGGCGAGCGTCGTCTGCACACCGCTTTTCCGTTATTGCTGGGAGCGACCGGTCTTGCGGCCAGCATGTATGTTACTCATCTCTGGCCGATGCTGATGGTGCTTTGCCTGACCATTACCGCAGCGTCGATGATTAAGGGCCCGTTCTGGGCGATGGCAACCGAGATGATCCCCGCCAGCGCGGCGGCTGTGGTCATCGGGCAAATCAATGCCCTTAATAATCTGGGTGTGTTTGTGGGCACCTGGCTAATTGGCTTAATTCGCACCAGCACGGGGAGTTTTACCTATGCGCTGACGCCCCTGATGCTGGTCACGTCCTGTGCCTGCCTTGGCGCGCTGTTGATTGGCCGACGTCAGTCACCGTGTGATCCGCATAAAAAGCCTGTCTGACACCACGGCATGAATGCACGCTCCTGATGAAAAGCGTGGCAGCGGAAACAGGCGCATGATACGCACTTCTCAGCCAACCATAAAAAAAGCCGCCGTAAGGCGGCTTGTCAGCACAATGAAGCAAAACGATAAGCGCGGTTAAGACGCGACCTGATTTTCCAGTAACTGGTTCATAAATGACTGCACCCAGTCCATGCGCACCTTTCGTTCCGTCAGCTCACGGGTAAAGCGTAACCGTGTCGGACCTTCCAGTTTCCACTGCTTTGCATCTTTCTGCAGCAGACCAATGAGCCAGGCCGGATCGACACTGTTCTGCGGAGCAAAATCAAAATAACCGCCTTTGTCGCTGGCTTCAATTTTGCGCACGCCCACCGCTCGCGCTTTCATGCGCAGCACGGCGATGTCCAGCAGATTACGCGCCGGATCGGGTAACAGACCGAAGCGATCGATCATTTCCACCTTCAGCTCCTGCAACTCCTCTTCCGTTTCGGCACTGGCTACGCGTTTATACAGCGATAAACGGGTATTCACGTCCGGAATAAAGTCTTCCGGCAGCAGGGCAGGCATGCGCAGTTCCACTTCGGTCTGGTTACTGGTGAGATCTTCCAGCGAAGGCTCGCGACCGGCTTTCAATGCATCGACCGCATTTTCCAGCAGTTCCATGTACAGCGAGAAGCCCAGGGTTTCCATCTGACCACTTTGCTCTTCACCCAGCAGTTCACCGGCACCCCGAATTTCGAGATCGTGCGTAGCCAGCGCAAAGCCTGCCCCCAGATCTTCCAGGGAGGCGATGGCTTCCAGACGTTTTTGCGCGTCGGTCGTCATGGCTTTGGGATGTGGGGTCAGCAGCCAGGCATAAGCCTGATGGTGCGAACGGCCCACGCGACCGCGCAACTGATGTAGCTGTGCCAGCCCGAAGTGATCGGCCCGTTCAATAATGATGGTATTCGCCGTCGGAATATCAATGCCGGTTTCGATGATGGTGGTACATACCAGAACATTGAAACGCTGATGATGGAAGTCATTCATCACCCGTTCCAGATCGCGTTCGCGCATCTGTCCGTGACCAATGGCAATGCGCGCTTCCGGCACCAGTTCCGCCAGCCGCTGCGAGGCTTTCTCGATATTTTCGACATCGTTATACAGGTAATAGACCTGACCACCGCGCAAAATTTCACGCAAAATGGCTTCGCGAATCACTAAGTCGTCGTATTCCCGTACAAAGGTTTTTACCGCCAGACGACGCGCGGGTGGCGTGGCGATGATGGACAGGTCGCGCATCCCGCTCATGGCCATATTCAGCGTACGGGGAATCGGCGTGGCGGTCAGCGTAAGGATATCCACATCGGCGCGCATCGCCTTGATGCGCTCTTTATGACGCACGCCAAAGCGGTGTTCTTCATCGACGATCAGTAAGCCCAGATCGTGCCACTTAATGTCGCTCATCAACAGCTTGTGAGTGCCAATCAGCACATCAATTTTGCCTTCGCTGGCCTCCTGCAAAATCTGATTCTGCTCTTTGGCGCTGCGGAAGCGTGACAGCATTTCGATGCGCACCGGCCAGTTAGCGAAGCGGTCACGGAAATTATCGTAATGCTGCTGAGCCAGCAGGGTGGTGGGAACCAGCACCGCCACCTGCTTGTTGTTCTCCACCGCCAGGAAGGCCGCGCGCATGGCGACTTCGGTTTTACCAAAGCCCACATCACCGCACACCAGACGATCCATGGCCAGCGGCTGGCACATGTCACTTAACACGGCATTGATGGCCTGGGTTTGATCGGGTGTGGTTTCAAACGGAAAACTTTCGCAGAACAGTTGATACTGATCACGGTCATGTTTGAAGGCAAACCCGGCCTTGGCGGCACGCTGAGCATAGATATCCAGCAGTTCAGCGGCCACGTCGCGCACTTTCTCCGCCGCTTTCTGCCGCGCGCGCGACCAGGCATCGCTGCCCAGTTTATGCAGCGGTGCATTTTCGTCGGCACCGCCGGCATAACGACTGATAAGATGCAGGGAGGAAACCGGGACGTACAACTTGGCGTCATTGGCATAGGAGAGCATCAAATACTCTGCCTGAATGCCGCCGGCTTCAAGCGTGGTCAGGCCGATGTAGCGCCCGACGCCGTGTTCAAGGTGCACCACAGGCTGCCCCGGATGCAGTTCCGCCAGGTTGCGAATCAGGATGTCCGGATTAATGGTGCGGCGCGTATCCTGGCGGCGGCGGCTGATGCGTTCGCCCAGCAAATCGCTTTCACAGATGAAAGCCAGCTTCCCCTGCGTATCCACAAAGCCACGCTCGCTGGCACCGATCATCAGACCATACTGTGCCTCCCGGGCCTCGCGCAGATGACGAATGGGTTTCGGCCGTACTTTAATGCGCGCCAGCAACTCCTGCAGGCTTTCACGGCGGCCTTCGCTTTCAACGGAAAACACCACGTCACCGGTAAACTGTTCCAGGAACTGACGTAAATGATCCAGCGGCGCTTTCGCCTGCGCCTGAACGGACAGATCGGGCAGGGATTCATAGCCCAGGTTGGTATTGGCGGCCCGGGCCGGCAGCACCTCATGGGTCATACGGATACGCGGCCAGGCTTTGAGTTCCCCCATTAAGGCATCCGGGCGCAGCCACAGCGTGGTCGGCTCCAGCAGCGGGCGCATGGGATCGACACGGCGGTTTTCGTAACGCGCATTCGCATCCTGCCAGAAGCGCTCGGCACTGCCTTCCAGATCGCCACAGTTCACGATCAACGTGTTGTCAGGCAGATAGCTAAACAGCGACGGTAACGGCTGGTCGAAGAACAGCGGTTGCCAGTATTCAATACCGGCCGGCAGGGTGCCTTTGCTCACCTGCTGATAAATATGCTCTGCCTCACGGCGCACATCAAAGTTTTCACGCCAGCGGCTACGGAACAGTTCAATGGCTGTTTTATCGCTGGGAAATTCATGGGCCGGCAGCAAATTAATGGCGGGAACGGCTTCCAGCGTTCGCTGGCTGTCGACATCAAACAGGCGCAGGCTGTCGATCTCGTCATCAAAAAAATCAATACGGTAGGGCTGATCACTGCCCATCGGGAACAGATCGAGCAGGGCGCCGCGTGTGGCGTACTCGCCGTGCTCCATCACCTGATCGACATGGCGATAGCCGGCCTGTTCAAGCTGGTCGCGCAGGCGGTCGCGTGACAGTTTCTGGCCCTGCTGCATCACCAGCGCATGACCGTGCAGGTAGCTGTGAGGACAAACGCGCTGCATCAGCGTGTTGACCGGCATAATCAGCATGCCGCGTTGCAGCGTGGGCAACTGATACAGGGTGGACAGACGTGCCGAGATAATATCCTGGTGGGGTGAGAAGCTGTCATAAGGCAGCGTTTCCCAGTCCGCAAGGTGGGTAACAGGTAAATCGGTAAACTGACGAATCTCGTCCAGCAGACGCAGGGCGGTTTGCGTATCGGGTGTAATCATTAACACCGGACCTGCATGGCGCTCAGTGATGCTGGCACACTCAACCGCGTGCGCAGCGCCAGTCAGCTGACCGAGCAGGCGTTGGTCGCCTGATTTCACGGGCAGGGTATAGCGAGTCGGTTCGGACATGTGATCTCGAGGTTGCTCCATTTTTACCAGGGCGTCATCATTCCATAATACGCCATGGGGATCACCTCTGCGGCAGATTTTTTCTGCCGCTTCGCCTGATGCAGGCGATGCAGAAGGGTTGCTGTGTGTAAATCTTTTTTGCGAACAGGGCTCGCAGGAAAGTGAATCGGGTACATCAGAGTCACGGTCATAGCCGTCACCGCTTTACCCGAATAAGTATACCGATGTGGGGCGTGGATGATCGTACGATAAACATCATCTTTGTGGCTTAATCCTGTGCATCAAACCGTCTGCTAACCTATTCTGATACAACTTTGCAGCAGACTCAGAGGGTTAGAGGTTTCATAAAGTGCACAGCTCCTTTATCATCCTCTCTACTTATTTTCCAGCAACTGCACATTGGATACCATGTATCAACCTGTCGCGCTATTTATCGGTCTGCGCTACATGCGCGGAAGAGCAGCGGATCGTTTCGGTCGCTTTGTCTCCTGGCTCTCCACCATTGGTATCACGCTTGGCGTGCTGGCCATGATTACTGTGCTGTCTGTGATGAACGGTTTCGAGCGCGAGCTTGAGGGCAACATCCTGGGCCTGATGCCACAGGCGCTGATCACCAGCAACACGGGCAGCATCAATCCGCAGCAATTCCCTGCCTCTGCGCTCAAGCTCAACGGCGTTGACCGCATCGCGCCGCTGACCACCGGTAATGTGGTGCTGCAAAGTGCACACAACGTCTCAGTCGGGGTGATGCTGGGGATCCAGCCGGACGAAAAGGATCCCCTGACGCCTTTTCTCGTTAACACGCCGCAAAGCGTGTTACAGCCCGGTCAGTATAACGTCATCCTGGGCGAACAACTGGCCTCGCAGCTGGGCGTGAAACGGGGTGATCAGATCCGCCTGATGGTGCCGTCCGTCAGCCAGTTCACGCCCATGGGGCGCGTGCCGAGCCAGCGCCTGTTTACCGTGGCGGGCACGTATGCGGCTAACAGCGAAGTTGATGGCTATCAGATTCTGGTTAATCAGCAGGATGCGTCGCGCATTATGCGCTATCCCGCGGGCAACATCACCGGCTGGCGTCTGTGGCTGGATAAGCCGCTTGAGGTTGACAGCGTGAGCCAACAGGCTCTGCCCGCGGGCATGGTCTGGAAAGACTGGCGCGAACGCAAAGGGGATTTATTCCAGGCCGTGCGTATGGAGAAAAACATGATGGGGCTGCTGCTGAGCCTGATCATTGCCGTTGCGGCCTTCAATATCATCACCTCGCTGGGCCTGCTGATCATGGAGAAGCAGGGTGAAGTGGCCATTCTGCAAACCCAGGGATTAACCCGCCGTCAGATTGTCGCCGTTTTTATGGTGCAGGGTGCCAGTGCCGGGATTATTGGCACGTTGCTCGGGGCGCTGCTTGGCGTCCTGTTAGCCAGCCAGCTTAATAACCTGATGCCGGTCATTGGCCTGTTTTTGGACGGTGCCGCGCTGCCTGTGGATATTAATCTGTGGCAGGTGGTGACTATCGCCTTCAGCGCAATGGTGATTGCGCTGCTTTCTACGCTTTACCCTTCATGGCGCGCTGCCGCCGTACAACCCGCTGAGGCTTTACGCTATGAGTAACTCTCCTTTGTTGCAGTGCCGCGACCTGTGCAAACGCTATCAGGAAGGCAGCGTACAGACCGACGTACTGCGCAACGTGAATTTTGATGTGCAACCTGGTGAACTGATGGCGATTGTCGGCAGTTCAGGGTCAGGAAAAAGTACCCTGCTGCACCTGCTGGGCGGCCTGGATACGCCCACTGCGGGCGATGTGGTGTTTGACGGGCGTTCGCTGAACAGCATGTCTTCTTCTGATAAGGCCGAACTGCGTAACCGCGAACTGGGCTTTATCTACCAGTTTCACCACCTGCTGCCCGACTTTAGCGCGCTGGAAAACGTCGCAATGCCGCTGCTGATTGGCAAAACCGCTAAAGGCGAAGCCCAGGCACGCGCGCGGGAAATGCTGGCCGCCGTCGGGCTGGAACACCGCGCCGCCCATCGTCCGTCTGAACTGTCTGGTGGTGAGCGTCAGCGCGTGGCGATTGCCCGTGCGCTGGTGAATCGTCCCCGCCTGGTCATGGCTGATGAGCCTACCGGTAACCTGGATGCCCGCAATGCGGATGCCATTTTTGAACTGCTGGGGGAGCTGAATGTGCGTCAGGGCACGGCGTTTCTGGTGGTCACCCACGATCTGCATCTGGCAAAACGCATGACGCGTCAGATGGAAATGCGCGACGGCCAGCTCAGCGATCAGATTATCCTGGCGGGAGCGGTCTGATGGGATCGTCGCTATCACTGTTACTGGGGCTGCGTTTTAGCCGTGGCCGTCGTCGCGGCGGCATGGTGTCGCTGATCTCGGTGATTTCCACCGTGGGCATTGCACTCGGCGTTGCGGTGCTGATCATTGGCCTGAGCGCCATGAACGGCTTCGAGCGTGAGCTGAATAAACGCATTCTTGCCGTGGTCCCGCACGGTGAAATCGAAGCCGTTAATCAGCCTTTTCAGCGCTGGCAGTCATTGATCGCGCCGATTGAGCAGGTGCCTGGCATCGCGGCTGCCGCGCCCTATGTCAACTTTACCGGCCTGATTGAAAGTGGCGCGAAGATGGAAGCGTTGCAGGTGAAAGGCGTGGATCCGGCACAGGAGCCACGGCTGAGTGCCTTACCTTCTTTTGTCACCGACAATGCCTGGTCATCCTTTGCGGCAGGGAAACAACAAATCATCCTCGGTGGTGGTATCGCAAAGGCGCTCAACGTGAAGCAGGGCGACTGGATCACCATCATGATCCCGAACAACGACGGTGAGAATAAGCTCCTGCAACCCAAACGTATTCGCCTGCAGGTGAGCGGTATTTTGCAGCTGAGCGGAATGCTGGATCACAGCCTGGCTCTGGTGCCGCTGGCGGACGCGCAGCAGTATCTGGATATGGGTGACAGCGTGACCGGCATCGCGCTGAAGATGAACGATCCCTTCCAGGCGGCCAAACTGGTGCGCGCGGCGGGTGAAGTGACGCACGCTTACGTGTATATCAAAAGCTGGATTGGCACCTACGGTTATATGTACCGCGATATCCAGATGATTCGCGCCATCATGTACCTGGCCATGGTGCTGGTGATCGGCGTCGCCTGTTTCAACATTGTGTCGACACTGGTGATGGCCGTTAAAGACAAGAGCAGTGATATCGCCGTTCTGCGGACGCTGGGCGCAAAAGATGGTCTGATTCGGGCAATTTTTATCTGGTACGGCCTGCTGGCAGGCCTGCTGGGCAGCGTGAGCGGCGTGGTGGTCGGTGTACTGGTGGCGCTGAATCTGACATCGCTGATGAAAGGTCTGGAAACGCTGACCGGTCACCATTTGTTAGCCGGCGATATCTACTTCATTGACTTCCTGCCGTCTGAATTGCACTGGCTGGACGTGTTTTCAGTGCTGATTACCGCTATTGTGCTAAGCCTGCTGGCAAGTTGGTATCCCGCACGGCGCGCCAGCCGTATCGATCCGGCGCGTGTCCTGAGTGGACAGTAGTCGTACCGGACAGCGCCGTTCATGCTGCGCTGTCGGCCCTGTTCTTTGGATTGTCGGGCCAACTGGCCCAAACTTTGTTGATTGACCCGCGGACGTTTTACTCACCGCACCAGGAGACTTTATGCGTACACCTCGTCGCCGTATACGACTTGCCCGCCTGAAGAAAACACGCAGGAAAGTGCATCAGCGCTTTCGCCAGCGTATTTTCGAACGCGATCGTCAGGCCGAACTGGCGGCGCACCCGTTGCCGCGCATCGTCGTGTTAACGGGGGCAGGGATATCCGCCGAATCTGGTATCAGGACCTTTCGTGCCGCGGACGGATTATGGGAAGAGCATCGGGTTGAAGATGTCGCCACGCCAGAAGGTTTCCGACGCGATCCGGCGCTGGTGCAGCGCTTTTATAACGCGCGGCGTCAGCAGCTTCAGCAGCCCGAGATCCAGCCCAATGCCGCGCATCTGGCGCTGGCAGAACTGGAACAGGTGCTGGGCGACAACTTTTTCCTTGTTACGCAAAATATCGATAACTTGCACGAGCGCGCGGGCAACAGCCGTGTGCTGCATATGCACGGCGAATTGTTAAAAGTGCGCTGTGCCAGCAGCGGACAGGTTATCGACTGGCAGGAAGATGTCACGGAGAACGACCGGTGTACCTGCTGTCAGTTTCCCTCTGTCCTGCGCCCGCATGTCGTCTGGTTTGGCGAAATGCCGCTGGGTATGGAAGACATCTACCAGGCGCTGGAACAGGCCGATCTGTTTATCGCCATCGGCACCTCAGGCCACGTGTATCCTGCGGCGGGCTTTGTCCATGAGGCGAAGCTGCAAGGCGCGCATACGGTGGAACTGAATCTGGAGCCCAGCCAGGTGGGCAATGAGTTTGCTGAAAGTCACTACGGGCTGGCAAGTGAAGTGGTTCCCGCCTTCGTACATAAGCTGTTGCACGGGCTGCACAAATAATCTTGTGCGTGATGCCGATGCCACCGCACACCTGAAAGAAAACACTTTCAGCAGTAAGACGGTCGCGCCACACGCCGGCTTCAGGGTTCACGGCAGCCCAGCGGCGGCAGGGAGTCAGGCCGCCTGTTGATGCACGGGTTAACGGCCTGCGTGCGGTTTCCGAACGGCATGCGGCTGTTGCCTGCCTCCTCTCGTCCTCAGCCGCGTTAAATCCCGCCGCCGTATGGTTGAGCGCAGCCGGATGCTTCCCGGGGCGCATCACATCGGCATCACAAAGGTTACAGGTGCCCGAAATCGGCTGTGCGTGTTTGCCTTATTGCCATTTCTGTCTGCTGACCCAGCAGCCTGTCAGCAAAGAAAAGGGCCGCGATAGCGGGAAAAAACGCGCCCCGGTTTTGACTCTGAATCTGGCTGATGCAGGGCAGGATTGCGTTAACCGCCGCAAAAACCAGCGATTACCCGTTTTTTTATGCAGTCTGGCGTGCGGAATATGTCCCGGCAGCCTTAACCTGAACGATAATGATTTGACGCAACACGATGTCTTGCCGGTTTATCAATAATGACCGGCGGTAAATTTTAAGGATGGCATATGAAGCAACTATTAGAACGCTTTTTGCGTTATGTGGCAGTAGAGACGCAGGCAAAACCGCAGGCACGTCAGGTGCCCAGCAGCGAAGGTCAGTGGGTACTGGCCCGCCAGTTGCAGGAAGAACTGCTGGCCCTGGGTTTTGTGGATGTCAGCCTGAGCGATCACTGTTGTGTGATGGGCACGCTACCGGCCAATGTGGACTGGCCAACGCCGGTGGTGGGCTTTATTTCGCACATGGATACCTCACCGGATTTCACCGCGAAACATGTTAATCCGCAAATCATCGAAAACTACCGGGGCGGCGATATCGCGTTGGGCAATGGTGATGAAGTGCTGTCACCGGTCATGTTCCCCGTGTTGCATAAGCTTATCGGTCACACCCTGATCACCACCGATGGCAAAACCCTGCTGGGCGCGGATGATAAAGCGGGCATTGCCGAGATCATGACGGCCATGGCCAGACTGGCGGAAGGCGATATTCCGCACGGTGCCATTCGCGTTGCCTTTACCCCAGACGAAGAGATTGGGCGGGGCACGTCGCATTTCGATGTTGAAGGCTTTGCGGCTGACTGGGCCTATACCGTCGACGGCAGCGATCTGGGCGAATTTGAATACGAAAACTTCAATGCGGCCTCGGCGCTGGTGAAAGTCG
Source organism: Pantoea sp. CS_6 (assembly GCF_041954745.1). Lineage (NCBI taxonomy): Bacteria > Pseudomonadati > Pseudomonadota > Gammaproteobacteria > Enterobacterales > Erwiniaceae > Pantoea > Pantoea sp. CS_6. Next base: position 24,163 of record NZ_JAVAYG010000014.1, on the reverse strand, counting down.
TGGGCAACAATGTTCATCCCGGGTCTGCGAAAAATGTCATGGTCAATGCGCTGGAGCTGGCGACGCGTTTCAGTGCAGCGTTGCCTGCGAAAGAGAAGCCGGAATGGACAGACGGTTATGAAGGCTTCTTTCATCTGCACCAGATGAAAGGCACGGTTGAGCACGCTGAGCTGCACTACATCATTCGTGATTTTGATACCGAGGCGTTTGAACAACGCAAACGCACACTGCAGCAAATTGCGGATGAGATCAATAAAGACCTGCATCCCGGCTGTGGTATTACGGTAGAGATCAGCAACAGCTACCGCAATATGCGCGAAAAAGTCGAACCTTTCCCGCATATTATCGATCTGGCCTTGCAGGCGATGCGCGACTGCGGCATCGAACCAGTGGTGAAACCGATTCGCGGCGGTACGGACGGTTCGTCCCTGTCATGGAAAGGATTGCCCTGTCCAAACCTGTTTACCGGGGGCTATAACTACCACGGCAAGCACGAGTTTGCCTCGCTGAACATCATGGCGCAGTCCGTTGACGTCATCGTTCGCCTGGCAGAACTGGCCGGTCAGAAGAAAGGTTAAAACAACGTCTCCTCGTCCGGGCCGGGCGAGGAGACGGCGTAAACGGATGGGGACAACACTTCTCCAGCGGTTTATTCAGCGCTGAAATACCAGTAACCCGCGTTAATCAGCCCGGCAATCTGCGCCAGCACGGCCGGATCGTCAAGAGCCTCTCCCAGATCATCCAGGGTAATTTCATCGCGATGTGCCAGCACTGACATCACGCGCGGATCGGCGCATTCGACGCGCTCGCCGTTGATATAAATCGCATCGCCCAGCGTCAGGACGCGTAATCCACCCAGACGGGACAATACATCGCCCTGTTGCAGCGCATCATAGATTTCATCGGGCTGATAAGGCGGTTCCGGTGGCGCAACGTCAAGTTCGTGGCGTGATTGTGAAATAAATTCGCCCAGCCACTGCTCAAAATGTGCAGGCTGATTCACCACATCCAGCATCACCTTGCGTAAGCCTTCCACTTCTTCAGGCAAAATCAGCGACGGGCAGTCGCGCGAAGGCACATCGGGATCGGTATAACGCAGGCTGCCCAGCTCGTTGGCCAGTGCATAATCGGCGAAGCCGCTGATGAGTTCACGTCCGCTGGGCGCGCGGAACCCTACAGAGTAGTTCAGCGCATTTTCGAGGGAGTAGCCTTCATGCGGGAAACCCGGCGGAATATAGAGAATATCGCCCGGTTCCATTTCTTCATCGATAATGGCGTCAAACGGCTCGACCTGCAGCAGGTCAGGATGCGGGCAGTGCTGTTTCATCGGCACTTTTTCCCCGACGCGCCAGCGGCGGCGGCCGGTGCCCTGAATAATAAACACATCGTACTGATCGAAATGCGGACCCACGCCGCCGCCGGGCACGGAGAACGAGATCATCAGATCGTCAATGCGCCAGTCCGGCAGAAAGCGGAAAGGGCGCATCAGTGCGGCAGAGGGCTCATGCCAGTGATTGACCGCCTGAACCAGCAGTGACCAGTTGTTTTCGCCCAGGTGATCGTAGCTTTCAAATGGACCATGGCTGACCTGCCACTTTCCGTTTGGCTGGCTGACCAGCCGACTGTCGACCTCATTTTCCATGGCTAAGCCCGCCAGTTCATCCGGCGAAATGGGATCGATAAAATTCTTAAAGCCACGCTTCAGCACTACCGGGCGCTTTTGCCAGTAACGCTGAATAAAATCGGGCCAGTTGAGATCGAGCTGATAATCCATAAAGAAAGTCCGCTAAGGGCTGAAAATACCTGCAAGTATAACAGCCCGCAGCCTGAACTACTCGCGGCGATGTTCCATTTCCTGACGCTGAAATACGACTTCCATGCGCGCACCGCCTAACGGGCTGCTGGAGGCGATGACATTACCGGCGTACTGCTCAAGGATATCACGCACCACGGCCAGCCCCAGCCCCTGGCCTGGTCGCATGGTGTCGACGCGCTGTCCCCGCACGAAAATCAGGTCGCGTTTACTTTCCGGAATGCCCGGACCGTCATCATCAATATAGATGTGCAGCGCATCTTCGGTCTGATGAGCACTGACCTCAATAAATTCCAGACAGTATTTGCAGGCGTTATCCAGCACATTGCCCATCACTTCCATAAAGTCGTTCTGATCGCCAAAGAAGGTGATTTCCGGGGAAATATCCAGGGTAATTTCCACCCCTTTACGCTGATACACTTTATTCAGTGCCGAGCACAGGCTGTCCAGTAAACCCGATACCGAATGCAGATCACGCTGCAGGGGATTATGATCGGCCTGCATGCTGGCACGGTGCAGGTAATAACCGACCTGCTGAGAAATGCGGCTGATCTGCTCCAGCATCACCGGCTCGGCCTGTTCGATGGTTAACTCTTTTCCGCCGCGCAGCGAACGCAGGGTACTTTGCAGTACCGCCAGCGGTGTTTTCAGGCTGTGGGTCAGGTCGGCCAGCGTCGTGCGGTAACGCGTGTAACGTTGACGCTCGTTGGTCAGCAACAGATTGAGGTTACGCACCAGCGAACGCAGCTCCTGCGGCGGCTTATCGTCCAGATTTTCACGCTGTCCGGTTTCCAGTTCGCGTACCTGAAGCGTCAGATGCCCAATCGGCCGTAAACTCCAGTGCGCCGCCAGCCAGAGCAGCGGGACAATTAAAATCAGGTTAGCGGCCAGAACATAGCTGAACCATGACCAGACCACATCGGAGTGCTGTAGCTCTTGCGGAATGGTATCGACCACGACAATGGTCAGGGCGGGCAGGTTGGTGGTGGCATCGTAGCGGTTGACGGCAACCGAATGGGTAAACGTATCCTGATCGTCATCGTCGTTATCATCCCACGCATGAAGCTGCTGCTGTGCCGTCAGATTGTCGCCCATGGCGGCCCGGCTGGTGCTGTTGTTGGTATCAATCTCGTAGAAATCAGGTTTTAACAGCCATTCGGGTTGGATCTTCTCACGAATTTCCGGCACATCACGCTGCTGCCAGAGCAGCTTGCCGTGTTCATCATAAATAAATACCAGGGTGGGGAAATTAAGCATGGTGCGCTCGGGCTGCGCAATTGTCAGCTTATTATCTTTCCACTGTGCTAGGGTAAAAAATAAATTACTCTCGCCTCGCATCACGCGATAGGTGTTTTTATCAAAACTCACCACATAGCCAATCACGGCGACCATGCCATAAGAAAGCGAGAGAATGAGAACGATGGCTGCGGAGGCCAGTAAAAAGCGTGTCCGCAGCGAAATAGGGCGATAACGTTTAAGCCAGGACATCATCAGAGATCAAAGCGGTAACCCTGGCCGCGAACGGTAGCGATAACTTCGTCAGAATGCAGCGCGAGGATTTTTTTGCGCAGGCGGCCCATTAATACATCGATCGTGTGGCTTTCACGCAATTCTGCATCGGGATACAGCTGCAGCATTAATGAATCTTTACTCACCACTTTGCCCGCATTACGAATTAAGGTTTCCACGATGGTATATTCAAAGGCGGTCAGCTTAACCGGGCTTTCATTCACCGTCAGTTCGCGACGCGATAAATCGACCTGAAACGGCGGCATGGCAATAATTTGCGACGCATGACCACTGTTGCGGCGCATTAATGCCTGGAGGCGAGCGGCAACTTCCTCAATATGAAACGGTTTTGTGACGTAATCATCCGCACCGGCTTCCAGCGCTTCGACTTTCGCCTGCCAGCCTTCACGGGCGGTCAGCACCAGAATAGGCTGACGCACGGCATCATTGCGCCAGCGACGAATTAACGACATGCCGTCTTCACCGGGTAAGCCCAGATCGACCAACGCGATATCAGGTAAATGTTCCTGGAGAAAATAATCGGCTTCTTTGGCATCTTCAGCAGCATCAACCTGATGACCCATTTCTCGCAGTTGTACTGAAAGATGGTGGCGCAGCAGGGCATTATCTTCCACAACCAGAACACGCATAGGATTTCCTTAGCATCAGATCGAAACGAATTTAAATAAGTATAAGCGAAATGAATTAAACAGCAGGTTAACGCAGACCGGCGGGAACCGGTCTGCAGAAGGGATATTATTTCAGATCATCAACCATTTGAATCGCACGGCCAAGATAATTTGCCGGGGTCATCTGTTTTAAACGGGTTTTTTCTTCTTCAGGCAGCGCCAGGCTGTCGATAAAGGCCTGCATACCTGCGGCGTCAACACGTTTACCGCGGGTTAGCTCTTTCAGCTTCTCGTACGGTTTTTCGATGCCGTAACGGCGCATCACGGTCTGAATCGGCTCGGCCAGCACTTCCCAGTTGTGATCCAGTTCATCCAGCAGGCGCTCGCGGTTCACTTCCAGTTTTGAAATACCTTTTAAGGTGGCCTGATAGGCGATCAGCGCATAGCCTACGCCGACACCCAGGTTACGCAGCACGGTAGAATCGGTCAGATCACGCTGCCAGCGGGAAACCGGCAGTTTGCTGGCCAGATGCTGCATGACCGCGTTGGCCAGGCCCAGATTGCCTTCCGAGTTTTCAAAATCGATAGGGTTTACTTTATGCGGCATGGTCGACGAGCCGATTTCACCCGCAACGGTTTTCTGTTTGAAGTGGTTGAGTGCCACATAGCCCCAGATATCGCGATCAAAGTCGATCAGGATGGTGTTAAAGCGGGCGATACAGTCAAACAGCTCGGCAATGTAGTCGTGCGGCTCGATTTGCGTCGTATAGGGGTTCCAGGTGATGCCCAGCGAGGTAACAAACTCTTCACTCAGCTGGTGCCAGTCGGCTTCCGGGTACGCCGCAATGTGCGCGTTGTAGTTGCCCACGGCGCCGTTGATTTTGCCCAGCACTTCAATCTGCGACAGCTGACGCAGCTGACGTTCCATGCGGTAGGCTACGTTGGCCATCTCTTTACCCATGGTCGATGGCGTAGCGGGCTGGCCGTGCGTGCGAGACAGCAGGGGAATATCACGGTATTCCTGCGCCAGGCCTTTTACGGCGGCGATCAGCTGCTGCCAGTAAGGCAGAATGACATCGCGGCGTGCTGTTTCCAGCATCAACGCATGGGACAGGTTATTAATGTCTTCAGAGGTGCAGGCAAAATGAATAAATTCCGACACTGCATGCAGGGCGGGCACATCCGCCACTTTTTCTTTCAGGAAATACTCAACCGCTTTCACGTCATGGTTGGTGGTGCGCTCAATGGTTTTGATGCGTGCGGCGTCTGCTTCGCTGAAACGGGCGACGATCTCGTCAAGGAAAGCGTTTGCGTCAGCATCAAATGCAGGAACTTCCTTGATCTCTGCGGTCGCAGCCAGTTTTTGTAACCAGCGAACTTCAACCTCAACGCGGAACTTCAGCAAACCAAATTCGCTGAAAATTGCGCGCAGCGGGCTGACTTTATCGCCGTAACGACCATCGACAGGTGAGACGGCGGTCAGAGAGGATAATTCCATCAGTGCAACTCCTGATTCATTTAACGGTGTTTGCCTCACTGACTTAGTAAGTCAGTGGCAGGCGGGATAAAATCGATTTGGCTTCGCGCAGTAAACGCTGGCGCGAAAACATCAGCTGCAGTCGGCCTCCGCCAACCTGTTGCCACAACACGGCGGCACGAATGCCGGCCAGCAGCGTGGCGCGAACTTTACTCTGTAGCAGGGAATTCTGTAGCACTGCCGGCGATCCGGTTACCTGAATACGTGGGCCGAGCGGGCTAATCACATCGACATAAATGCCCGCCATGGCGCTCAGAATAGTGTCGGATTCCAACGTGTAATGCGCCAGCTGACGATCGAGCTGGCTGATACGCTGGGCCAGGGTGTTCATAGCCTGCTTGTTCGCATTGAGCTTGCGCTCCAGTACCATCAGGCTCAAGGTGTAACGGGTCAGTTCGGCACCAGCGCCCTGACGTTGCGTACTGTTCAGCACGGCCATCAGGGTTTCCAGCCCCAGGCGCAGGTTGGCTTCGTTGTTACCAAATACCGCCAGGGTCGAGGGAGGATTCAGGTCCAGTACGCTGCGCAGTGACACCGTCAGCGCCTCCGGCTGACAATGTCCCTGATTGGCTAACTGCTGCACCAGATGGGCCGTCTGGCAAATGCCCGCCAGTGCAAAGGTAATGTCCTGATAGTTTTTTGCCACGGTTACTCCTGTTTACGCGTTATTCCCACCGGTCTTATGCGGCAACCCAAGGCAAACGTTCTTCGATGATACCGCCACCCAGGCAGACTTCATCAAGGTAGAACACCGCAGACTGACCCGGCGTGACCGCAGCAACGGGCTCATCAAACCGGACTTCAATTTTATCCTCGCCGTGCGGGATAATTTCGCAGGGGATATCGGTCTGACGGTAGCGGGTTTTCACCGTACAACGCAGCGGTGTGGTTAGCGGCTGACGATCAACCCAGTGTAACTGCTGGGCAATCAGACCCACTGACATCAGTCGGGGATGGTCGCCGCCCTGCGCCACGATCAGGCGGTTGCGCGCCACGTCTTTATCAACGACGTACCAGGGATCGTCTTTGCTTTCTTTAAGACCGCCAATGCCCAGCCCTTTACGCTGGCCGAGCGTGTGATACATCAGGCCCTGGTGCTCACCCACAACCTGTCCGTCGACGGTTTCAATTTCACCCGGCTGGGCAGGGAGGTAGCGCGCCAGGAATTCGGTAAACTTGCGTTCACCGATGAAGCAAATGCCGGTGGAGTCTTTTTTCTTCGCCGTCACCAGCTCAAGTTGTTCAGCGATGCGACGCACTTCAGGCTTTTCCAGCTCGCCGACCGGGAACAGGCTCTGCGCGATTTGCTGGTGGCTGAGTGTGTAAAGGAAATAACTCTGGTCTTTGTTACCATCCAGACCGCGCAGCAGGAGGCTGCGGCCATCGATATCCTGACGGCGGACATAGTGCCCGGTGGCGATGAAGTCTGCACCCAGATCCTCTGCGGCAAACTCCAGAAACGCCTTGAATTTGATTTCTTTATTACACAGGATATCGGGATTGGGAGTGCGGCCCGCTTTGTACTCTTCCAGGAAGTGTTCAAAGACATTGTCCCAGTACTCTGCCGCAAAGTTCACTTTGTGCAGTTTAATACCTAACTTGTCGCACACGGCTTGCGCATCCGCCAGATCGTCAGCGGCGGTACAGTATTCCTCGCCATCGTCTTCCTCCCAGTTCTTCATGAACAGGCCTTCAACCTGATAGCCCTGCTGTTGCAGTAACCAGGCGGAAACGGAAGAATCGACGCCGCCGGACATTCCGACGATCACTTTTTTCTGGCAGTTATCAGACATCACAAGCTCGCAAAACAGTAAAACAGGCGGCGCATTCTATCACGCTGAACGCGGGTGCGCACCTTCATGAAACGGCCAGTTGAACGGGCTGATCAGGTCGAGCGGATAGCGTACGCCCTGTTGCCAGCGGCGTACGCTTTCGGCAACCAGGGGCGAACGCAGGTTAGAGGCCGACAGAATCTGCTCTGGCGCGACCCACCAGCAGCAATCAATGTCGCTGTCCTGCGGAGCCGTTGGCTGGATATCGTCCAGATCCACGCCAAACAGAAACCGCACAAAAGGCGTATTATCTGGGGCGATCCACTGGTTTATGCCGATAAAATACTGCATTTCGGCCCGAATGCCGGTCTCTTCAAACAATTCCCGTGATGCGGCTTCATGCAGCGTTTCATCGGCTTCAAGATGACCGGCAGGCTGGTTCCAGGTGGCGATGCCGTTGACGCGTTCTTCAACGACCAGTAATGCACCCCGAGCCTGCACCAGGCACGCGACGGTGACATGCGGTTTAAACATCGATCCTCCTGAATTGTTAACTTAAAGTTATGGAAATGATAATGGCAGTCAATCTTGTGCGCTGATATCGCGCCAGGCACCCGGGGCCAAATCGCCCAGCGTAAACTCGCCCATGGCATAGCGCACCAGACGCAGGGTTGGAAAGCCAATATGGGCCGTCATACGTCTGACCTGACGGTTGCGTCCTTCAAAAAGTGTTATTTTCAGCCACTGTGTTGGAATGGCTTTGCGTTCGCGAATCGGCGGCTGGCGCGGCCACAACCAGTCGGGCTCAGCCACTTTTTCGACGCCAGCCGGTAACGTCGGGCCATCTTTCAGATTAACGCCATCGCGCAAAGGTTGTAGATCGGTTTCCTCAGGCGCGCCTTCCACCTGCACATAGTAAATCTTGCCGGTGCGCTTGCCGGGCTGCGTCAGCGCCGCCTGTAGCGGGCCATCGTTAGTCAGGACCATCAGTCCTTCGCTGTCGCGATCGAGTCGGCCCGCCGCGTATACGTCACTCACGTCGATAAAATCTTTGAGGGTGCGGCGGCCGGCTTCATCGGTAAATTGCGGCAGAACATCGAAGGGTTTGTTGAACAGAAGCACGCGGCGGACGGCAGGCGGCGAGGACGCCTTGCGATGCACGGGACGTGTTTGTCGGCTGAATCGTTTATTTGGATGAGAAGTCTGATTAGTTTTTCGCATACGCTTTGCAGTCTGGAACATTCAGCGCATTATAACGCGAAATTGCGGTGATTGGCGTGGCGTGAATATTCAAGTAGTATTGACGCGCATCTTACAAATCATTAACAAAAAATCGCTCGAAGGAGAGGTTAATGGAAAGCAAAGTAGTTGTTCCGGCGGAAGGTCAGAAAATCACCCTGAATCAAGGTAAACTGGTTGTCCCAAATAACCCGGTTATCCCTTACATCGAAGGGGATGGTATCGGCGTTGATGTGTCACCAGTGATGCTGAAAGTGGTTGATGCCGCTGTGAAAAAAGCCTACAACGGCGAGCGTAAAATCTCCTGGATGGAGATTTATACCGGTGAAAAATCGGTTGAACTCTACGGTCAGGATGTCTGGCTGCCGCAAGAAACCCTCGATTTAATCAAAGAATACCGCGTAGCGATCAAAGGCCCACTGACCACGCCAGTTGGCGGTGGCATCCGTTCTCTGAACGTTGCGCTGCGTCAGGAACTGGATCTGTACGTTTGCCTGCGTCCGGTGCGCTACTACACCGGTACACCAAGCCCGGTAAAACGCCCTGAAGACACGGATATGGTGATCTTCCGCGAAAACTCCGAAGATATCTATGCCGGTATCGAATGGAAAGCGGGCACGCCAGAAGCGGATAAAGTCATCAAATTCCTGCGTGAAGAAATGGGCGTGAAGAAAATTCGCTTCCCAGAAAACTGCGGTATCGGTGTTAAACCGTGTTCGGAAGAGGGCACCAAGCGCCTGGTCCGTGCAGCAGTGGAATACACCATCACTAACGATCGTGATTCACTGACGCTGGTACACAAAGGCAACATCATGAAGTTCACCGAAGGCTCCTTCAAAGACTGGGGTTACCAGTTAGTGAAAGACGAGTTCGGCGGTGAGCTGATCGATGGCGGCCCATGGATGAAATTCAAAAATCCAAACACCGGTAAAGAGATCATCGTAAAAGACGTGATCGCCGATGCCTTCCTGCAGCAAATCCTGCTGCGTCCGGCAGAATATGACGTTATCGCCTGTATGAACCTGAACGGTGACTACATCTCTGACGCCCTGGCGGCGCAGGTGGGCGGTATCGGTATTGCACCAGGCGCAAACATCGGTGACGAATGTGCGCTGTTCGAAGCCACCCACGGTACGGCACCGAAGTACGCAGGTCAGGATAAAGTGAACCCAGGTTCCGTGATTCTGTCCGCTGAAATGATGTTGCGTCATATGGAATGGTTCGAAGCCGCAGACCTGATTGTTAAAGGCATGGAAGGCGCAATCGCTGCCAAGACCGTGACCTATGACTTCGAACGTCTGATGGATGGCGCTAAACTGCTGAAATGTTCAGAGTTTGGTGACGCGATTATCGCGAATATGTAATCCAGAATGTTGGGTTAAACGAGAACGGGAGCCGGTTGGTTCCCGTTTTTTATTGAAAGCAAGGTTGGATGAACGGCTGCATGTGGCGTTGCCGATAAAACGCCGTCCGAGGGGAACGCTGGCTTCGCCCTTCACGTTTTATGCTATATACTGCGCCCGCAGTTTTCCGCCAGTCTGCGTGACTAAGTAACATGCGCTTCTTGCCTTGACCACACGGAAAAGGGGCCGGGGGCACAGTAAGGATAATGAGGCGTCAGTCAGGACCACTTATGAGTAAAATCGCAAAGCAAAAAGCCGCCAGATTGTTCCTGTCGCTATGGAAGTTGACGGGTTATCGCGTCAAAAAAATTGACCGCTTTTCTGAGCACCATGATCTCAAAAGCATCGCAATTATTTCGAACACGGCACTTGGCGATTTCATGTTTAACACGCCCGCAATTGGCGCGATAAAAGATCGCTGGCCCGATGCCAAAATCATCATGGTGATTCAGCCACGTAATCTTGCGCTGGTGGAAGGAAGCCCCCTGATTGACAAGATATTATACTGGGACGGAAAAATCGGCGGTATGATGCAACTGGTCAAATCGCTGCGTAAAGAGCAGGTTGAAGCGACCTTTATCCTGCATTCGCGTGCACCCTATGACATTGTTGCCGCCTCGCTGGCCGGGTCTGACTATATACTGAAAGACGTTTATTACGCGGACTACCAGGGCAAAGAAAAATTTATTCTGGAAAATTGTTTGTCCGCGTTTCATGACAACCGAAAGCACGGCAATATTCATCTTATCCGTCAGAAAAAAGACCTGTTGAGTGCTGTCGGTATTCCGATGCCGTCAGAAGCCATGTTTATTCCGGCGCCTTTCAAGCGTCAGGTTAATCACGCGCCGGTTATTGGTATTCATGCTGGCGCATCCAGTATGGAGCGATGCTGGCCTGACAGCTACTATTCACAGCTCATTGATACCTTAATTTCCCGACATGATGATCTGACCATTGAACTTGTAGGTGCTCCGGGCGAAAAGGCCCTGAACCAACGCATCATTGACGGCATGAAGGTGCCCAGTGAGCGGGTCAAAAATGTGGCGGGCACCACAAACCTCATTCAACTGGCGGAAAAGATCAGCGGCTTTAAAACGCTGGTGGTGGGCGATACCGGCCCCTTACATCTGGCTGTGGCCGTGCAAACGCCGACCGTGGCGTTGTTCAGTGATCAGAATGCGATTGATGGCGCTGCGCCTGTTCAGGACAGCACAATGCATCAGGTATTGCGCCCTGCAGAAGCACATGCGGGGCTACGTGCGATTCGTTGTGATGACGTTTTAGCCGCTGTTGAACGTAATCTTTCAGCGTAGTCATCCTGTCTCGGGGGCCCGGCACGGGCTGTACGTTTATCGCCGTAGCCGGACCACACAGTGTTATAATGCTGTGTGAGTCTCTATCGCGTCCGCATTACCGCAGATATGAATCGCGTTCTACGCAGCGTATCGCCGGAAGAAATAAAGGGAATGAAACAGACATAAACACTCGCGATATAACCTTAAGATCTTCATAACCCCTTTCGACGCTTAGTCTCATCTACCCGTTCAGCGATCGTAATTAATGACGCGTAACGGTTAAATTTTCACTCCTTCTTTCATGAAATAGCCCCATCCAGGGCAATAACGTGATGCGCCGGTCATACTGTAATCGGGCAGGCATAAAATCCTTATCTCTTCTCTGTCATCTTTACCTCTTTCATATTGACCTTGTATTGCATTTCAAGGCTGCCGTAATGTCAGTTCCTCCTCAGTTTAAATAGGTCGCTGTTATTTTTTTTCGGAAATTTAAACGGATATATATTTAAATAAAACTGCACTTCATGTATAGGCTGTAAGCTATCCGATATGGCTTTTAGAAAAGCAATTTTTAAATAAATGCTTAGATGGGTAACTGAATTATAATGGTTTCGTTTCATGGGTTTTCATTGAAATATTAAGGTTTAATTTCGACTGGTCGACAGTTTTACTGATTTTGAACAATAAACCCATAAGATGATGATGTAGATTGATTGGGTGAAGTTTTTACGCCTTTCCCAAACTTATTCAACGACAGAGAAACTTAATCAGCGATGATACACATGAATTGATGGCATTCAAAGTGAATGGTTGATATGTCACAGTAGGTGCCACTTTTAAATCAAGAATTGATAACTCAACGGTTTGATCGTGGAGTATTATTTGTGCGCTGTCTCATTTCAATCACGATTAGCAAATCAAAAGACATTCACAGTTATGGCCGTTAAATTTTTCAGAGTGAATTTAAAATAACACAAAGGAGCGATATATGTGGTTTTTCAGAAATGCAAAAATGATCCCATGGAGTCTGAACGGTCATAAGCCCGGAGATGTTCTTTCTATGGGGGCAGTAGAAATCAATCCGGACGTTACGGAGGAGCAAAAAAATACAAGGTAGCGATGCGCCTTTATCGAGTCGGATGCGATACTGGCATAATACACTGGTCCGGTGGTCCATTTGTCAGCCCTGGATACGTATTCATTAACTTCAACGGTACGCGAAATATTTCTCCTTATGGAACTACGGCTGACAAGTTCGACACTGTCGGCGACTTCCTGGAGTATCAAAAGGAAAATGTTAAAATTCACCATAGTCTTGTCGAGGACGGTATAATTAATGAAAACATGTTTATTTTGCCCATTAATGGCTATCTGTTTACCGAAGCAATTATGGAAATTATTGTGTATGAAAACGAAGAAGATGAGAGAGATAATATCGAATATGGAAGTTTCCAGTTGAATGCCGTGTTTTGCCCGCTTACGAAAAATTAAACAGATAGAAAATGCGCTTCATTGAAGAACGTACCTTGTCAGAGGCACTGCATTTCAGTGCCTCATCAGCGTTCCATATCATCTCTCTTTGTGCCAAAAATAGGTAATTCGGTTACTTCCCAACAGTCGCGCGAAGCGTGCTGCGATGTTTCTCAACGTTACCGTTCTGGTCAATCACTTCATATTCGACGTTTGCACCGGGATTAACGGAAGTGGTGACAGGAACCACAATATCAGACAGCGGTGCGACCATAATATTTCTCAATACCGCTTTTTCCACTTTCGCGTTCAGGCTCATATACCAGGGCGTAGGGTTAGAAATCATGATTTGCTGGCTTTGTCGGGTAAAGCGTAGTTTTTGTGCATCTTCCGGCCGGGGTGCACCCAGCCCTGTCGGACGTACAAAAACCTTCAGGCGAAGACGCAGCGGCAGAACGACTTTTTTATCGCGTTGGTTGTCAGATTTTTTGAGCGCCGGTATCTGGTAGAGATTCAGCCAGTACAGGGTTTCTTTCCCGGGCGGCAAGCGAGCACGTGAGGTCAGCATCAGCTTTATAGAGCGTAATTCGCCGGGCTGCATTTTCAAGACCGGCGGCATAGCCATGACTGGTGTTTTGCTCTTCTCTGGCGGGGCATAGAGATCGCCGTCATCTGTCCAGATTTGTAAAACGGCAGGGCTGTTTTCACTGTTGACCAGATTGACGGATTGCGCAATCTCGTTGGCGTTGAAAATAATGCGGGTTTTATCAATGTTTACAACGGCAACTGCCTGCGTTGACAATAACGCCGTGAGTAAATACAGGCTGCTACTGAAAACTGACCACCACTTGTAACTGTGCATTAACGGTTCCTGAAGTGATAACTTGTCCGGGAATAGCCTCAAGGGAGGCAGTAAAATCGCCGCTGTAGATCTCACCGTTGTCTGATGACGTAAGTGTGGTTAAATCTTTATAGGCATACCATCCACGCGTATTGCCTGTGCCGGTACTGCTTATATCGGGCAACAGGTTGAGAGGAGTACCGGCACTATTGTAGATTTTTATCCCTACGCCAGAGGCTGAACTGCCGTTGCTTTCCCCATAATTTGTGTCAAGCAGCCAGGTTAATCCACCGCTACTGGTGGTGAGACCCAGCGTCTGAGCCATGGCCACAGCCTGAGGCTGATTTACCAGAAAACCCATTGCGACGTTGGCTGATGTCACAGTGGAATTCTTGATCCCGGACGTTGCCCCGGTCTCGCAGCGGAGGGTAATGGAAAAAGGCGCCTGGCTGTTGCCTCCAGCGGCTAAAACACCCACGCTGGTTAATGGCAGAGAGACGACCGCGGGGTAATCGTACACCTCGCAGGCTGCGCCGCGAACATAGGTGACTGTCTTCCACGAACTCCAGCCAACAGGCCAGTCATAGTGCCAGCCATTCCACACCGTGGAATGATCCGCACCGGGATAAAGATTATTACTTTCCAGTCCAGGACCTTTAAATGCAATATATCCGCGGGGTTGATTGTTTGTCTCAAAATAATAGTTGTCACTATTGACGTAATGTTTACCTTCATCGATTTTAAATATTTCGTAGAGCACACTGCTAAATATACTGGCCGGGATGTATATTTTTTGCCCATCGGTATACCAGTCGCGGGCACTAAGCTGCCGTGCTTTCCAGTAGCGGCTGTAATATTCACCCGTGGTAAGGTTGGTCAGTCTGACCGCCACATTTTTGAACTTATCAAAATAAGCGCCTTCAACCTCGCTGGTGGCATATTTACCGGCTTCTTCTCTGTCGCCATTCGTGGAATACATTTCAAAGAGTTTATCCGCATCACCCATGTCGCAGCGGTACAGAATCTGATTCGGCGTAAACGCATCCCTCATCGGGTTGTTGAGCGGATGGCCGACCGCACTGGCCAGCAACGTCCCCGAGGGCTGAAACAGCTTGCCCGAATTGATATTGATGATTGCAGGCAATGCCAGCCGCCCTGTGCACTCATCACAGGCACCTTCCCATCCCTTTGCGGTATAGCCGGCATCTTTAGCGGCCTGGGAAAGCTGGCCCTGACTCGTGACCTTTGTGCAATTCGCCAGAAGTGGAAGCGGTACCAGTAGGGTAGTGATTAACAAAAGCAGGATTCTTGTGAACACGCGCTACTCCTTATTACATAAGCCGGTAAGCTGGATCAGGTGATCGTCTTGCTTTCCGGTAATTTGATAATTCACCAGGCAGGTTTGTTGACCATCGTTATCCCAACTGACTTTAAGTGTGCCGGAGTCGTGGGGGACACGTGCATAAAGCTGACCACCCTGACCGACGACACCAATAACCGTGTTGTTGGCATCACGAACTTCAGCGCCCATAGGGGGCGTTTCCCCCGCATTACTGGTGAGCGAGATCAAGACAGCTTTGCCTTTGATGGTGGCGAAATTTATCCGTACAACAGCCCCCGCATAGGGGACCACACGTTGACTACCGCCGCTCAGTTCGGCATCGGCATTCATGTCCAGCGTGTCCAGACTGATGTTATTTTCGCGATAGGCACTGAGTGAGGGCAAAATGGCATAGCCAAAGCGATCGATGACAGCTCCCTGACCATTTCGTACCAGCGCGCCCTGTGCGCCATCGGCCTGAACCAGGGCGAATGTCTCACTGCTGTATGGGCCAAGTGTAATGCCGCCCCGGTGAAGCACCACGGTGCCGGATGCCCCCAGCCCAGCCTGACGATAGTTTTCGCCCTGACCATAGTTGGCGCGAACAGCGCCCAGACGCGTATTTTGCTGAACGTTTCCGCCGAAGTTCAGTGCCTGTCCACTATTGCCATTGCGATAATGTTCACTGCCGCCATAGACAGAATAAGAAATATCATTGTTGTCACCCGCCGATCCTGACAGGGACAGCGATGAGCTACGTGTTTGTTTTGACTGGTTATAGTAATAGGAAACAGAAGAGGTGTTGTTCCAGGCAAGAGGCATTGAGATATTAAAGGAAAAGGTGTTTTCGGTATAACGTTGCGCGCGAGTGTCGTCCTGGCGATTGAAGAGATCCAGATCGGATCGCGTTGTATTCCAGGTCGTGCGCTGACGTGCGACGTTGAAGCCGTAACTGATCTTTTTCCAGTTGTTGTTATAGCCAAGCTGCAACTGAGTGATGCGGGATTTATTGTTGTAGTAATCGGCTGTGCTGGCGCTCAGGGTAAACATACCGACGTCATCAAATGACTGCCCCAGGGTTGCGGATAACCGGTTACGCTGGTTCATCGAATCGGAGTAGTAGCTGATACCTGTGTCATTCTGCCTTCTGACGCCCAAAACGTCCTGCAGATCGCGAAAACCGCTGGTGGAATAACGGTAAGCGGCTAAAACCAGATTTGTCCCGGTTTCAAAGGTTTTGCTGTAGCTCAGTTCGGCACGCCAGCCGGTCGTTTTTTTGTTTTGCTCAACGCGTGCTTGTGAAAAAATGGTGTTCATACCTACAGCACCGACCGGTGAACCCCATACACCGCCTGCCAGCCATGCCTGATAATCTTTTGCGAGGCGTGAACCGGCCGTCGCCGTGAAGCGGTTACTGATGCCGCGCTGTAAAACCCCTTCAAAAAACGTGTTTTCTACGCTGTAATACTGACGTACACGTCCCAGCGCCAGACCGTATGTCCAGTTTCCTGGACGAACAGAATCCGGTACAGAAGAGTAGGGCACCGTAAAGGTGGAACGCTTACCGTTAGCTTCGATGACCTCAACCTCAAGGTCTCCCTGACCGCTGGTGTTATACAGGTCGTCGATGACAAAAGGGCCGGGGGGAACGCTTGTCTCATAGATCACGTTATTAAGCTGACGCACGATAACGCGGGCATCGGAAGTGGCAACACCCTGAACTTCTGGTGCATAACCCCGTTTGCCCTGTGGCCACATGCGTTCATCAGAGGCGAGTTTGATACCGTTGAATGCAAGGCTACCGAAGAGGGAGTTACTGGTGTAGTTATCACCTAAAGCAAGCTGACTGTTTATCCCCTCTAAAGGCCGCTGGACCCAGCTTCTGACCTGGTTGTACTGGTAACGGCTTCCGGTTCTGCTGTTACGCAAATAGCGCATATTGCCCTGATGACGGAACTGCCATTTTTCCAGATTGGTGCCTGCCGTTATTCCGCTCCACAAATATTCATATCGGTAATTTGACGAGCGATTTTCTGACCAGGTGAAATTGGTGTTGTGGCGCAAAAATAATGCCGTAACGCCCTCATCCCATTCCGATACGGGGATGTAGCCACGCGGAGTCCGGTTCAGGCTTGCCATAGGTAATGTAAAGTGCAAACGAAGCGATGCCTGATCGAAACGCCAGCTGCCCGCTTCTGTCCAGCCGGATAAAGGCCGACAAGATGCTGTCGGTTGTCCGGTGCGCAGGGTTTTTATTTGCAATAGCGTTACGATTTCTTCAGACAGACAAGGTTCTACTCCGCCCTGGTCGTTAAATTTCCTGAAGTTTATTTTTACCCCAGATTTAATCATTTTACTATTGAGGTAAATATCAACCAGGTAATTTCCCTGCGCAATTTCATTTTGATTGAATTGTTCGAGGTTTTTCCCAAATGTCGCCCCTTGAAAAAGCGAGGAGTCAAAATAATATTCTTCGCTGCATACACCGTAAGAGAAACAGACCGACACGGTAAAAGCTATGAGTTTCGGACTAATTAACTTCAACCGTAAAGTTTTCACTGATTTTAGCTCCCTGATCATTAACTGCCGAGACTGTAATCACCCCTGAGCCCTTAAGGCGTTTACTGTTATTGAACCAGTAAGTTTGCCGGGAAAAGGGCGAAACCATATCCGCATCTCGCTTTAAAGACTGATTACCCACTTTTAATACAACGTCTACTAATGAAGCGTGCCAGGGTTGGGGGTTATCAATTTCAATACCCATACCCTTATTCGCCTGATAGAAGGATGTGACCTTTATACCTTTAAGGATATTTTTAGGCGCGCCAATGCTTTTAGGGCGATAAAACACCTTCATGCGGTTACGTAATACCACCAACATTGCATTTTGCGCGTTATCTTTGGCGATATTAGAAGGCGGAATCTGAAGTGTATTGAACCAGTAAACGGATTCACGATCCTGGGCTTGTGAGACGGCATTTTTTAATATTATCTTGGCAATTTGTCCGGCTTTAGGCTGAATGCGAAATACCGGCGGCGTTATGATAAAAGGCGTGTTTACCTGGCCATCCGGCTGAGAATCTTTATTGCCGTTATCAAACCAGCTCTGAATAACATAAGGAATAGCATCATTATTTTTAAACTGCACATCTACTGAGCGCGCCTGTTCAGGATAAATAATCCTACTGCCCATAATCGTCACGTTGGCATTAGCACAAATGGGAAGTAATAATGCCGGAACTAATGCCAGCGAAACTTTTAAAGCAAATAAGTGTTGGCGAATAAACATAGACAGGTTCTCAATCATTTATTGTGCACTCCGCTTTATGGGAGTGCACCGGGTAAGGATTACTGATAAGTCACGGCATACTGAAGTGAAGCGCTGATGGTACCCGCAGTGGCCACATCAGTAGCCAGATACTGGGCAGAATAGGTCGCTGATTTTTCCGTTTCGCCGGGGCTCAGGGTTAAATCACCATTACCGTCGTAGCCTCCGGTTAAATCTATTTCTTTACCTTCCGTGTCCAGCAACTGAACTTCAACGTTTTCAGCACTACCATTGCTTTTCAAATTACCGGTAGTGCTCACGTTGTTACCGATAAAAATAGTGGACACGCGAGTTGAATTTGTTGAACCGGTACAGCCACTGATGGCGACAGTGAAATCCGTCTTACCAGCGATATCTCCGGTTTTAAGCAACTCGTTTACGCCTACGGTTGGCATGAGTACAACCGGTGCACTCTCATTGCCATTCACGCTAACGGAACAGGTTTCATCACTGACTTCACCTTTAAAATTAATAGTGTTAGCTGAATCCGCCAGTGCTTGTCCTGATACCAGCGCTGCACTAATCAACAGAGGTAAGGTCATAGCTTTAGTATTTAACATGATTGTATTTTCCTTTTACATTTTTAACTGGAGAACAACTGATTCAGGCTGCTTCCCGTCTTACGACGCACCGAATCTTTAATGCAGTAGATCTTTTTTACGCCAAGTTGCATTTTTTTTGATATTTCACCCAGAGATAACCCATGATTCACCAGTTCCAAAAAATTAACCTCATCGCTGGTTAACGGATTAACACCTTTTTTCTCACCTCCTTTTAAACCGTAGTAACATGCGTTAATAGATTTTTTAATCTCGACAATGCCCGTCCCCGGATAAATGACCGTATTGATGCTTTTATCCTGCTGTTTCCAGAAGGCTGCTAAGGATGCCAGGCGGCGATCGCAAATCAGAATAATAATTAAACCTGGAGACTTCAGGTAGTCGAGCCAGTTGTGATTAGTAAAGTAGCGAATGTTGTGTGCGGAAAAGTCTACAAAAATGCAACCTTTCATATATAAGCTTTCATAACGGCCAGTGACTACTGACAAAATTCCTTTAACTAAAAAAGAATTCCTTGCTGGCCATATGGCTACTTTCTGTATCGGACAGCGTTTGATTTCTGCTGTAAGTTCATTCACTAATTCGCATCGATAGCGGCAGCTAAAACAGGAAATCCTTTCTCGTGTAATCCTTCTCATAAGCTGATTCTGATGCTCTTTAAGAAAGGTGAGGTAAACATAGCATCATTAAGCTTTATAACTCAACGCGTTGGAAAGGCGCAGTGTATAATATGTGCGGAATAATCCGAAAGAGTTATGTTTCATTTTTGAGCGGTGTCGAAAAGAGATTTTTCTCACAACAGGGCAATTTCATACGAACTGTCAAAGATGGCACTTTTTTTCGAAAGTAAGATAATTCCGCGCTTTCCAGGATTTTTCAATTAATTCTTTTTAAACGGTCAATAAAATTATCGCACTTTAAGATAAAATCACTTTTCTGGTTAATTTCCTGTTATGGTTATATTTAAATGATAATAAATCATGGTGTGATGTTAAAATCCCTAGTGTTGGTAATTAATAATGCCGAAATTTTGATGTTATGTTTATAATTTATGCTTAAATGTTATCTTGATTAATTTTTGCGCAATAATGCACGAGATACGCGATGGGGTTTGATCCATACGTGTTCATTTACAATTGGAGAAGTTTTCTTAAACTTTTTGACACTGCTGTAATGTTTAGCCTTCGTTTGTAAGGTATGAGACCATAAATGCAAACTTGATGAAAAGCTATCACAATATTTGGCCTGTCAGATCAATGATAATGAGAAGACAGCATCGCCGTTTTAAGGCCTCGATAAGAAGCTATGTTGCGCTTATGTAAATTGCCTGTAATGGTGTGTTCTGAATTATAAGGCAAAGTTCTGATAACCGCGGACTATCACACTAAACAATGATAACAATTTGCCGCATCTGCCCGTCAGCGTGACTATGGGGATATGAAGACATATCGTATTAAAGTGGGTTACCACAACCCCTCTCCACTTACATTCATGCAACTGGATGAGCAGCTTGCTGATCACGCTTTTTACAGCGCGCGTACCGATGCTGATAATGGCGGGTTTCGCTATTTCCAGGAATATGAGTACCAGTCTGATTCTGCCGATTATTGTTCAGTGTGTTCCCTGGCTTATCATCACGCCTGCCAGGTCCGAAAATGTCCGCTGGTGCTGGTGGAGGTAAAAGAAGATAGCGCCGGATGACAGGCGCTATACATAAAGCCTGTCCGGGACAGGTCGCAGTATCCCTGTACTTCCTCGGTATTCAAATTTTCCCGGCTGGCATACACTGACCACGTATACAACGAGGGCTAAGCGATGCCATCCATCAAACACATAACCTCCGATTGCTGTATTGTCGGTGGTGGCCCGGCAGGTCTGATGCTGGGATATTTATTGTCACGTGCCGGTTTGCAGGTGGTGGTGCTGGAAAAGCACGCTGATTTTCTGCGCGACTTTCGTGGCGATACCATTCATCCCTCCACCCTTCAAATTATGCACCATCTGGGCTTACTTGATGCGCTGCTCACGCTGCCGCATCAGCGCGTCGAAAAACTGCAGGCAGAAATGGGTGGTGAAGAGGTCACGATGGCCGACTTCTCCCGCCTGCCGGTGCGTTGCCGCTTTATTGCCTTTATGCCGCAGTGGGACTTTCTGAATTTCCTGGCGGAGAAAAGCGCGCAGTTTTCAGGTTTTACACTGCTTAAATCGACCGTTTGTCGTCAGTTGATCACCGAGAATGGTCAGGTGTGCGGCGTACTGGCGGAGCAGGCAGGCCAGCCAATGGAAATTCGCGCCCGTCTGGTGGTGGGAGCGGACGGACGGGATTCTGTTATTCGTGCCCAGGCCGGGCTCAGCAGTCAGCATTTCGGCGCACCGCGCGACGTTCTCTGGTTCCACCTCAATAAACAGCCCGACGATCCGCTGACCGGCATGGGCCATACCGGCCCGCGCAACAATTTTATCGTCATTGATCGGGGGGATTACTGGCAGTGTGGTCTTACCATTCCCAAAGGCCAGTTTGAGGCCTTACAGGCGCAGGGGCTGGATGCGCTTAAAGACACTATTACGGCGGTTTCGCCCTTTGCCGCTTCACGTCTGGCGGAGGTCGACAGTTGGGAAAAACTCAAACTGTTGTCTATCCGGATAGACCGTCTGGATCAGTGGGCAAAACCGGGCGTGCTGTGCATTGGCGATGCGGCGCATGCTATGTCACCGATCGGCGGGGTTGGGGTTAACCTGGCGATTCAGGATGCGGTGGCAGCGGCAAACCTGTTAACGCGACCACTGCGCAGGGGAACGCTGAAGTTAAGCGATCTCCACAAGGTCCAGAAACGCCGTCAGTTTCCTACCGTGGCGACCCAGTTCCTGCAAATTAAAATGAGCAGCAACAAGCCTCGTGCCAGCGGCCAAAGTAAGATGCCCGCCATGATGCGTAAATTCCCGTTTCTGCGCTTCGTATTTGGCCGGCTTATTGGTTTAGGATTCAGAACGGAAAGGCCGAGGGAATGCCGTTGACAGATGCCTGACTGACGGCAGCAGTCGGCGCTAACGCGGCTCAGGCAGCAAACGCGCAATTTTCTGCCCGTATGTCATAGCCACAGGCAGTGGCAGACAGTAAAGTCATTTCTTTTATCTTGTAGGTGTTCTGATGAATCGCAGCGAAGAAATTCTTGATGCAGCCGAATACTGCATGCGGCAAAAAGGGTTTTATCAAACCTCCATTCAGAGTATCGCCAGTCAGGCAAATGTCAGCATCGGATTGATTTATAAATATTATAAAAACAAGGAAGCGATCGTTGAAGCGCTGGTCACGAAAGTGGTGCAACGGATGATTGTTTTACTGAAGGCCGACTTCGAGAAAATGGCGGAGTCGGGTAAGCTGACGCATTCGCCCGGGGATACCGCGTCGCCAGAAGTTGAAAAAAGCATTGTGTTGCTGATCGAAATATCATCAGAATCGACCCGGAATGCGCGAGTTCGTCAGATTCTTCATCATGCCTGGCAAGTACTAAAAGACAATTTCATTGTGCAGCAACAGGCGCTTGATCCGGCACTGCAGGCGAATATCATTCATACGCGGTTATATGTGATTTCGCTGGCGATAGACGGCATGATCATTCGTCGCTTCATGAAGCAACGTGATATCGACACCAGCTTTATGTCGTTCTTTGAGACGATTAATCATGACGTCAACCACCCGAACGCCGGGTAATGCATCACAACAGATGACGATCAAGAACGTCGTAAATCCGGCTCAGTTCCCGCTGGTCAGCGCTTTTATCCCCAAACGCACGACAGGCGACGCCATCCACCAGCATCAGCAAAAACTGAATACGGTTGCTGCGCTGTTGTGGGTTTTCGTCGGGCATTTTTTGTCTGAAAAGCCTGTCTAAATCCGTGATCAATAATGCTTCTTCGCGCGCCAGCACGGCGCGCACCGATTCATGACGCGAGGCCTCGGAATACATTTCAAGCAATAAACACCGGTCCTCAGTTGACCAGTCCTGCCAGAACGAAGATGCCGTATCGATAACAGGTGCGATATGGGTCAGACGGGGTAAATGAGTCAGTAAAAACAGCCGCCAGTTTTCTGCGATACTTTTTATGGTTTCACTGACAATCAATTCTTTACTGCTAAAGTAGCGATAGAGTTGACCCGCACCCAAACCGGACTCACGGCTAATATCGGCCATACTTGCACCGTGAAAACCGGAACGACTGAAGCAGTGTTTCGCGGCTGAGATGATCAACTGCTGCCGCTGCTTAAAGAACGTTTCATTATCGGGCTTACTCAAAATATCTCCCGCATACAGACCGGCATGCGGTCCTTTTTATTGACTTATCACGGCATGGTACGCGAGCCATCAGCGCGAAGGAATCGCCGTCACACATTCTGATACAGAATGGCCGTGCATCACGGCCTGCTGGTGTAATGCGTTTAACGCGTAGCCCTGCGATGTGATTACGCGCACCTGAGTGTCCCAGTAAACCCATTCGCCTGTCGGACGCTTATAGCTTCAGTTCAGACTCTTTTAGCGCCGAACCGCCCCCCATCACTTTGTAGAAGGTATTGAGGTTCTGGTAGTACGCCTGCTCCACACTGACCAGACTGGTTCGGGCAGAGTAGAGCGTACGCTGCGCAGTTAGCGCGTTCAGCCAGGTATCCACGCCGCCCTGATAACGCCTGTCTGCCAGTTGGGCGTAAGTCTGTGAGGCCGCCACATTATTACGCTGGCTGCTTAGCTGGTCTTTGAGGGTCCCCCGACGGGCCAGAGCATCGGCGACCTCCTGGAAAGCAGTCTGCACCGACTTCTCGTAGGCCGCGACGTAATAGGCTTTTTGCGCTTTAGTGTAATTCAGGTAAGCAACGTTGTAGCCGCCTTTGAAAATGGGAAGGGTAATGCTCGGTGAAAACGACCAAATGCCCACCCCGTTTCTAAACAGCGACGAAAGATCGGCACTGCCGACGCCACCGCTGGCGGTCAGTGAAATACTTGGGAAGAAGTTAGCCCGCGCCGCCCCGATGTTGGCATTCGCCGCCTTCAGGTTGTGCTCAGCCTGCAAGACATCAGGACGATTATTCAACACATCCGACGCTATTCCCGCCGGCACATCGCGCAACGCCTGGCCAATCGACTCAAGGTTTTGCGGCAGCAGCCTGTCGGGAACGGTTTTCCCTACCACCACGTCCAGCGCGTTTTTATCCTGCTCCACGAGAGTGGTATAACTGGCCACGTCGGCCTGTGCTGACTGATAGGTTGTTTCCGCAGAAGCCACATCGACCATCGAATCTACGCCGTTTTGCATGCGTTTCCGCGTGACCTCCAGTGACTGCCGCGCATTTTCTGCCGTCTCTTTTGCAATGGCCAGATTGCTGCGATCCGCCGCCAGCTGTAGCCAGTAATTAATGGTGTTATACAGCACCGTCAGGCGCGTACTTCGTGCG